>JAJDEI010000081.1 GCA_029259845.1 Planctomycetaceae bacterium
CGTTGAATTTGTTGGCGATTGGCTGACGAAGTTTTCGAAACGCGCGATGAGCCGGGTCAGAGCCGCCAGACGCCGCAGAGGGGCACATCGCGGCGCAAACAGACGCGCCCACAACGCCGCAAATTCCCGCACTTTGCCGCTTCCCAGCAGCTTGCGCAGCACGAGCCCCAGGTTGTGCGCCATCGCGGCCAGCAGGTGACGCTTGCGAACTTCGTCGATCCCACGTAGCCAGCTCCGCCGGCCGCCGCCCGTTTCGCAAATGTGGGCGAAGCTGCGTTCCACCACTTCGCTGCGGCGTCGCTGTCAGCGCTTGCCGTAATCGCGCTGGGTGCGATGCCGGTTGTTGGTCACGGCGCGTTGCTCGGACTTCGGCCGGCTTTCCCAGTCCCATTCCGTTTTGCGATGTGGCTCGGGGATGTCCGTCTTCACGCCCAGGCAGCCCACATCTTTGCTGCGGTCCAGTGTCCCGGCCGCGTGATCCCCCTTGTCGGCCACCACTTTTTTGATGTCGGCCGTCAAGTCGCTGGCCTCATCCAAGTGTTCCTGCGCCTGCTCCCGACTGGGCACCAGCGTGGCGGTGTCCGCTTCGTTGGCGTGATCGATTTCTGCTTCAACGATCGCTTCGGTCTTGAGATCGATGACGTGCTCCGCCTTGTACGCCAGCCGCGTGCGGCCATCTTTCATACGGGCGATGCGGGCATCCGGATCGATCGGCGACTCCCACTCGTCGTTGGACACCTTTTTCTTCCCCCGTTTGTTGCGGTCCTTGTCGTAGCGGATCAGGTCAGCCTTCGATTGGATTTCCACGCCCTCCTCAGCCGCCAGACGTTTGACGTAGGCCTCCCAGTCTTCGCCGCTGTCTTTGCGGACGATCGATTTCATCGCTGCGTTGGCCTCCAGCACCGTCGAATCCACGCCGACGGTCGTCCCGTCGATCAGCTTGTGCCCGCCCAGCACGCGCAGCACGAACACGTGCACTTCCTGAGACACCTCCAACGGCAGCCGCCCCCGGATGCGGCTCAGGCTCGAATGATCGGGCGTCTCCTCGTGCGGCGGGTAGCCCAGAAACCGCTTCAACGACAGGCTGTCGTCGCACCGCCAGGCGATGCCGCGCTGCGAGCCGATCGCCTCGAAGTCACCGACGAACATCATCCGAAAGAACACGCCCGGTGGAATCGACGGCCGTCCCCCCTCGGCATAGTACGGCTCGCACAATTCCTCGGCCCATTGATCGAATCCGGCCTCGGCCAGAATCGCGTTCAGACGCTCGTAGAAAACATGCCGCGGCCCCATCGCCGACTCCGAGGTGGCAACCCAAAATTCCCCCTGCCGCTCCGAACTCCACCGTCCCACCGCCATCGGCCACTCTCCCGGTTCGACTCCGCGAAAAAAGAAAGTCTATTCCACGCGTCAAGGGGGTTTTTCAACAGGCTGTTAGGCTCCACCCGTGACGAAAAGAAGATGACCTATCCCTGCCTCGTCGCCTACGAACAACTCAGCGACGCCGACAAGAACAAGGACCGGGCACAAGTCCGCTTCTATCCCCAGTTTGCAAGGGAATCCGGAATGCAGACCGTGTTCTCAAAGACATGACAAGCGGAGGCAAGCGTCGCTCGGTCCAAACAGACGGAATCGAGGCCCGCGTTTCTCGACGGTGTCGTTGTCTTGCGGCATCCCTTGGCCACGGTATTCCCAGTGCTCGAGTCTCTGGATGCGCGAGGACTCAAGATTCGGTGAATGAAAATTCCGATGTCGGAGACCCTGTTGGATTTCCAAGGCGTTTCATTCTCTCACCCGCCATTTAGCGGCTACGCTTGCGAGCCGGACGTGCGCGAACCGGTAAGGTGATCGGGTGCAATCCCTCTCCGCCACGCAGCAGGAGAGCATCCGCCGCAGCTTCGGTTGTGCAAGCTGTGGCCATTAGACGGACCTTCCCCAAAGCGGACCGACCCAGGATCATCACCGCGGCCGCCTGATAGCGGTTGTTGTATTTTCTAATCGGACTCCCGGAACCAAGGGAGACCACGTACCAGCCGTTGCGTCCGACGCGGTATTTATCCTTGAGGAACACGAGTAGGCGAAACGCTTCGTCGAAGTCTCTGCGTTCGTCCGGCGTTTCCAGAAGCTCCAATGCTTCGCGCTTGTTGGTCACGGTGGAAACCTTCGCGAGGACTTCGGTGCGGGCCAACTTGGCTCTGAGCATTTGTATGGCATAACTATCACGGAGGTTTGAGTAGCTTTCAGCTTCAGCAATGACGGCTTTCAGTGCGGACGGATCGATCGAAGACTCATCACCGTCGGCCTTCATTAGAACCGCTTGGGCGAAGGACTCAAAGTAGCCGGCCGAGTATTGAGAGAGCTGCTCGCCGACCTTGCCACTCTTAAGTTTGGCGAGTTCGTTGAGGCCCTCCTCGACTTTCGATCGTGTGGCAAGAGAGATGGCCCGCTGCTGAACGTTGCTACTGTATTTGTTGATCGCATTCACGAGAACGTTTTCGAGCAGCGACGTTAACTGCGGTGTGTATTCACCGATCAACTTCGGTGCCTGTGCCGTCTGGACGTAGCGAAAAGCATCATCAAATTCAGCTTCGGTCGAAAAATCCTCCAACGTGTGAAGCGCGTGCTTATTCACCAGGGTCTTGGCGTTCTCTTCGAGGCGATACCAGGACCCAGACTCCTTGAAGGCAAACGTCTCCGGGTCGTTGAGCAATGCAAGTGCCCCCACGTATTGTGGATGATCGATCCGCCTGCTGCGGCGAAGCTGGATGAGGAGTGAGCACAATCCCGCTGCGCCTGTCTCGATGAGCTCAATCTTCTGAGTGTTCAATTTCAAGAAAACGGTCGAATCGGTGTCGAGGCCCTTTTCCAGCGTCTCTGCCTCTCGAATGAGTTGCAGAACAGCCCGGATTCTCTCGACGTCATTGAGATCGCTGTCGGCCGTCACGTCTGATGCTTTAGCGGCCAATTCCTCATACTTCAGTTCTGCCTCCGACTTGGGCTCCTCGGCCATCTTCGGCGGCGGACTATCCGACACAGGAACAACCATCGCCTCTTGCGGAGCCTCTGCAGAGCCGGGTACGTCAAGGGCAGGTTCTTTGTCCTGTGGCGACGGATTTGCCCGATCTTCAGAGTTATCCTGCTCCGAGTCGTTCAATGCCTGGTCGTTCTGTGCCGCAGCAATCGTCTGGGTATCGTTTGGAGATTCTGAGCCGGAGCCGCTCAACAGCAGGATGACATACAGACCAAGAAAGGGGATCGAACCAACGGCGGCGTACTTGGCAATCGTGCCCACGGAGAGGTTTCGCTCTCGGCACCAGGCGACCGTCGCCCGATAGCGCGGCACCACCGTCTCCACAATGTCGCCGTCGATTTCGGCCTTTTCGCAAATTACATTGATGGCGTTCAGAAGCAGCGTCAGTATTCTCGGTAGCGGCTGTTCGCCAAGTTCCCGCTGGGAGTTCGGCGACTTGCTGGCCGATGCCTCCGGTACGTCGTCGGTGTGTGTCTCCTCCGGACTCTTCCCTTTGGATTCCTGCGACCACGCCTGCATCGCCCGTTGGCGGGCGGCTCGCTGCTTCTTGCGATTCTGGCATTCGAATGGCCGGATCGAGCCGGGCACGTGCGACGGGGTATAGCCGATCACATCTGTGATCGACAGGTCGGCATGGCACATCTTGCAGACGACTGCTCCCCGAGCAAGCAGCTGACGGCATTCAGGACACTTCGCGCTCAGCCAGCTGCCGCGATCTGCCAAGCCGCCCGCGCAGGATTGGCAGTATTTGTCGTTCTTAAATAGTCCACTCCCACAATGGGGACAACGACTTGAGAGGTCTTCCGTCTTCGTTTCCACCTGCTCGTCGAGGTCGTCTCCGAACAGATCGGCGATCCACTCCACCTTGTCGTCCGACCCACCCGCAACGTGCTGAATCCCAGCCACGTTCTCGGATTGACGAAGTTCGGTGTCGTACGATGCCCGTTCCTGGTCGTCGAGCAGACAGAGCTTCGCCTTCGTCAGTTCGTTGAGGAGCTGTGTCCCCTCAGTCGGATAACGGGCACAGAATGGCCGCACGTACCGAATCTGCTCCGTGGCTGCGGCTTCGATCAGTTTGGAATCGGACGTGTATCGCTGCAACCCCAGCAGCGCGTAGCGGTCCGGCGGGCATTCCTGTGGATCGAGTTGGAGAATCTCGATGTACGGGTTGATCGATTCGGCGGTCGAAGAGGATTTCGCCATACGTGCTTCCCCACAGTCACTGGGACCACAGCGGTCGCCAGAAGACTGCCCGACAGAGAATGGCTGTTTGACCTGGTACGTTGTCAAACGGAAAACTTGGAGTTGCAGTTCAGCCTTGAAGCTGCAAAAACAAGCGAAGGCTTGAACTCCATTCCCCCGCATCTGCACAGGCGCTGCTCGTCTGTGTGCTCCAGCGAGAATCTTCGCAGACCGCCTCCCATCCTAGCTGAAATCAATCCCACGTAAAGTTCTAGTGGCAGCGGTGACATCATCTTCCGTCATCTTTCCTTCAACGACGATCTCCGCACTGGCCCTACGGAGCTTGCCGTCCTTCCGCACAACGACCCCCTCAACCGCCAGCATCCCGTTCTCGCGAAAACAGTAAGACACGCGGACCTCCGGCCGACCGTTCAGTTCCTGAGTCGAAATCCGCAACTGTCCAAGCTTGACACACAGATCCGGCTCGTCATCACCCAACAGCACGACCAGGAGGACCCCCTTATTCTCATCTTTGACACGGTAGGATCGTTTCACTTCCTTCAACGTTGGCTCGTTGGCGGCAAGAATGACGTCGTTGATTCGCCGTTTCAGCTTGGGGTCAAAGACCTCCAGCCCCAAGGCATGCGAGTTGACCGTCGAGACGTCCGTGACGGGCACTTTGCGGTTGCCCGAATGAAACGCCGCAAACAGCGCCGCTCCCTGGGCGATGGCCGTGTCCGGTGACAGGCTCATATCGAACTGTCGGCCGGTCACCTGGCTGAGGTGCTTGTTGATCATCGGCATGCGACTGGAGCCGCCGACGAGCAAGATCCGGTCAACGTGACTCCAGCTTCGGTTCGTTTTCTCCAGCATCTCGTCAACGGAGTCCGTCGTGCGGGTAACGAGGAAGCGTGTTTCCCGCTCGAAGTCGCCGCGCGTGAGCGTGATCGTCACACGCTTCTTACCGAAGCCGACCTGAACCTCGCTGCGCGGTCGTTCCGAAAGGGCTTTTTTGGCTTCCACGGCTTTCAGTCGCAACTCCTGCATTTGAGCGGGCTCGTTGCGGACCGAATCGCCGGTCAATTGTTCATACTGGTCGCAGATCCGGTTGAGTAAGACATCGTCCCAGTCCTCACCACCCAGTTCCCAGTCGCCCGTCGTCGAGAGCACCTCGAACTCTGCATCCTTGCCGATCCGCATGACCGTCGCATCAAACGTACCTCCGCCGAGGTCATACACGAGGATCGTCTCATCCGAGAAGAGTTCCTCCCATTCGCCACCGCCCCAGCGACCGGATCCGGCAAACAACTTGTGTCCGTAGGCGATGCCGGCGGCGACAGGTTCATCCACCAGATCGACCTCCTTGAGACCGGCGATGTGTCCGGCGTCGATGGTCGCCTGCCGACGTGCTTCATCAAACACAAACGGCACCGAGATGACCGCCCGGTCGACCTTGCCGATCACCGGTTCCGCGCACTGCAGCAGGGTGGTGAGAACCATCGCCGAGAGCTCTTCGGGCCGGTACGTCCTGCCGTCGCATTCAAAGCCGGCCCCCTGCTTGCACATGTCGCGTTTAAATTTCCGGGCGACACGATCCGGAGAGATCATCGAGTACTCCAGGGCCTCGTTGCCGACGACAACTTCGTGTTCGCTCTTGAAGTAGATCGCTGATGCAACCGTAAAGCCGCCGTCCCCGGTCGGCAACGACGTGAGCCGGCCGTCCGAGTCAACGTAGGCCAGCGACGAAAACGTCGTACCCAGGTCAATTCCGACTGAGTGTTGTTGTGCCATGTTGCAATCAAAGCCGTAGCCGGCGCCGAGAATCGCCGTCTGTCAAACAATTTCGAAGGTCTCCAGTTCCCGCTGGGCCTTGCGAATCTCATGACGGCTCATTCCGTGTTTGGGTTCGAGTGTCGCGCGAACTTTCTTGATCTCCTTGGAGAGTTGCTCCGGATGACGGGCGCTGGCCGCCACATTCACCCGCCCGTCCTCCTGATACTTCAACTGAACGGCCACGCGCACACGCTGTTCGGTGAAAGTCGGGAGGTCGTCGACTCGGACCGTGCCGATCTCTTCACAGATGCGCGGGTCGTCCGATTCTCCTTCCAACACATTGACGCTGATCGAAGTCTGTCCCACCTTCGCCACAGGGTACACTTTGACCATCTTTGCCGGGAGCGCCGTGTTCTTCGGGATGAGCAGATCGGCCACACGAGCCCCCTGCTTGTTGACTCCCAGAATCCGCAAGCTGTGGGCATTGACGTTGACGACCCTGATATTGCCATGGTCGGACAACAGCGACGCGTAAATGGCGGCGCCGTGTGCGACCGATTCATCGCGGGAGACGCTGTCGACGGGCGGCTTCCCGGTCAGTTCGGTGAGCATCTTCGACACCATCGGCATTCGTGTCGAGCCACCGGCGAGCAGGACCGTGTCGATTTCGTCCCAGCTCAATTTTGTGTTGTCAAGCAGCATTTCCGTCGTCTGCTTCGACCGGTCGAGAAGGTCCGCTGTGATCCGCTCAAAATCTTCCTGAGTCGTTTCCAACACCTCACGCTTGCCTTCAAACGAACAAGGTTTGCTCACTTTGCCGCGGAGTGTGAGACTGTGTTTCGTGTCCTGGGCGAGCCGCATGAATTCCACTCGTCCATAAGGAGACTCCAGCGGGTTGATGCCGGTCTTCTGGTGAAATTGCTCCGCCAGCAAGTCCCGCAGCCGGGTGTCCCAGTCGTAGCCGCCGAGCCTCACTTCACCTTCGGTGGCGATGGTCCGGTACTCCTGGCCCCGTTCAATTTCCAGAATCGTCGTGTCGAAGGTGCCGCCGCCCAGATCGTAGACGAGTAGCCTCTCGATCTCCTTCTCCCCCGGATGGCCAAGCTGGTCGGTCCGGTACGCGTAGCAGATGGCGGCAGCGGTCGGCTCGTTCAGGATGTCGATGACTTTCAGCCCGGCGATTTCTCCCGCATCGCGGGTTGCGCGCCGCCGCGATTCGTCGAAGTAGGCCGGCACGGTAATGACGGAACGGTGCTCCTCGCCCAGTTGGCGGACGGCATCCTGTTTCAGTCGGGCCAGCATGAGGGCCGAGAGAAACTCCGGCCGGAATGTGCGACCGTCAATCATCTCAGGATACAGATCCTCGCCCATAAACCGCTTGAAACACTCAACGTACCCCTCTGGGTGGGAGGTCGATGCCCGTTTCGCTTCCTCGCCGACGACCACTTGCTGCCCTTCGATCAAGAGGGCAGATGGCGTTGTTAGCTGCCCCTCAAAGTTGACCAGCGTCATCGGTCGCTGTGCATGATCGACATACGACATCGAACAGGTCGTCGTGCCCAGGTCGATTCCGATAAGGGGATGCTTCGTCGTCATGCAGGAAACCGTTGCCGCGAGAAAGGGAGTGGAAACTGCATTCTGAGGTCGCACGTCATGCGGTGAATCATGGTCGGCCCGTCAAGACTTGCCATGGAGTTGCGGCTGCGGCTTCAGAAAACCAAGTTCGTGCTGGAAGCGCGGGGTCACCTCGACCGTGACCGCACCACATTGTAATTCTGTGCCCGGTGTCAGTGCCGCCAGCTCATCCAGAGCGAGCCGCGTCCCGTTCACGACGACAACGGAGGCCGCATCCATCGGTTCGATCCACAGTCCGCCGTGGAGTCCATACAACTTGGCATGTCGGTTGGAGAGTGACGGATGGTCAATCCGGACCGCACACGTCGGCCCTCGGCCGAGCAAGGCTCCCCGATGCACGAGGACGTACTGTTCCAGGTGCCGAAGGTCGTCCGTACGACGCAGTGTGACGGCGTTGATTCTGCCCTCGGGAATCGTGGCGAACGATCCGGGCTTGCCGAGGGCGTTCAATGCCGAAAAGTCGGCGGGGGTGTCAAAGTGAGCGCCGTCGAAGATATCGGCCTGTAGCGGAAGTACGTTCGCAGGTCGAATCGGCATCCCACTGCGCAGAACCGCCTGTTCCGTCGGGCCGATGTGCTCTCCATCGACAAGGGTGCCGTTGGAGCAATTCACGTTTCTCCAAAGGACGATGTCCGTCTCGATCGACACTTCGGCATGGAGTCCGCTAATTTGACGGGACCGGCGGTCATTCTCCGACGACCGCGGTAGCACACGCAGGACGAAGTCGTTGGAGCGATCCTTGCCCAACCGACCGTGGTTCCCGACGGCGACGCAGACGTTTCGTTCTCCATGTCGGGTTTGCCATCGGAGAGACACGGACTTCTGAATTTCCTCCTGTAACGGAACAGCAAGACGTTTGGCCGGAATTGACGTCTGCGGTTTTTCCTTGGTCCGAATTTCGTGGGGGAGGACACGGTCCAGTTTGCGGAAGTAGTGCACGTCCTCCATGCCGTATTTCATCAGTGCCTGGATGTCACCCATCCGCAACTCGAGGCCGACGGGCAACTGTGTCTCCTCCAGGTATACAGCGAGAAACGGTTTTCCTCGATTCAAGGCAAAATTGATCTCGTTCTGCACGTTCTTCGACGCGGCCGACGACGGTGAGATAAACACGATAACGAGTGCCGATGCGGCCAGCGCGCGGCCGATTTCGTCGGGCCAATCGTTGCCGGCATCGATCCCTTCGTCATACCAGATGCGAACGCCGAGTTTCGTCAGGCGATCGATCTCACGGAAGACAAGTTCGCTGTCGGCGTGGGCGTAACTGGCGAAGAGATACGGCTCGTCCCCATGATAGGCCTCGATCATGGCGTCCCTCCCGGCCCCGACGACTCCGAGATCGATGTGTCGTCCAGTCGAGACAGCAACGCCGTCAATTCCGACTTGATTGTGTCCGCCTGGATGTCCGCCAACTGTTGCAGTTGGGCCATCTCATAGGCCTGTTCATACTCCACCAACGCCTCCTGTGCGCGACCGGCCTGCTCTAGGCAGCGGGCGAATATTTGGTGCGTGGCCGCCGATTCTTCGAGCCGGATTGACATGCGAGCCGACTTGCACGCCTCATCCGTCTGACCCAACGCCAAGTACGCCTGAGCATGCAGAGCACACACCGCACCCGTCGGCTCAATGTCGAGAGCGATCTGATTTTGCTTCAGTGTCCATTCATACTCCCCCTCGAGGAAGAAGATCTTCGCCCGGGCGTGGTGCACGGCGGGTGACCCCGGCTCGAAGCTCAACGCCTCATCGAGCTGGTCATACGCCTCGACCACCTTCCCTTGTTTCTGCAAGTCGAGTGCATCTTCGATCAGCGACTCGGTCATGTCCTGCGGCCAATGACAACTTGCCAGGTCGTCGACCAACTCGTCGAGACTTTGATGCCGGGCGGCCGGGTCGAGTTGGAGCGCTTTCACGACAATCCGCTGAAGACGGTGGGGGACGTTGGGCGCCAGTTCCTGGATGTGGCTCACGCGGAAGGCCGGCATGGGTCCGCCGTGGCAGGCTAAGGCCGTCGCCGCATCTCGATCGAGCGGTGCTGCACTGGTGAAACCGTGATACAGCAGACAGCCGATGCCGTAGATGTCACAACTGAGTGTCGGCGGCGTGTCCCATTGTAGCACTTCGGGAGCAAGGTCCGCCGGATCGACACCGGTTTGCGCAAACAGAGATTCCGCCTTCGACGCGCCGACGAGACGTCCCATCCAAACGCCGTCGATATCCCAATGCTTGTCTGCGTCGTCCACAGTCTGCGGCGTGAGGAATCCGTGATACATGCCGAGCCGGTGCAGGGCGTTCAGTTGCTCACATAGCTGTTGAATCCGACAGACGAACGCATACGCCTCCTTGCCCTCGTAAGTTTTTTCGGGAGGTTGCTCGATGGGAGCCGTCTCTTCCGGAGGCGCCTCGAGATCCGCCCGTGGAGCAGGGGCCCCGGGCAGGCTTTCCGGGATGAAGTCACCGGGGCCGATCGTCTGCGTTCCATCAATCGACTGGAAGTGGTGATGTGTCTCCGGCAGCGAATTGTCGACAGGAGTGGGGACTGCGGCGGGCATCTCGAAGTCGGATTCGTTAACGATGCCGACCATTTCCTCGTCATGAAACGTCTCGAAAACTTTGGCGACGTGCGGAACATCGAGCCTGAGTACGGCATCCAATCGCCCCAGACAGACGAGCGGCCGGTCCGTGTCGATCAGTGAGATCCGCACATACTTGTTGGTGTTGGTATTGCGGTAGATTCGCGGCGCGTCAGGCCGCGAGACCGATTGAAACTGCCGCGGGACCGGGTGCAACCGGCTTTGGCACCGTTTCAGATCGGCAAGCAACTCCGCCGTTTGTTGGTAGCGATCTCCTTCTTCCTCGCGCGGCCGACTGCGATCGTAGGCGAGCATGCGGAGAATGACATCGCTGAGATACGCGGGAACGTTCGGATTCGCCTCATTAAGAGGCATCGGCTTGTTGTAGAATCGATCCTCGAATCGCTGGAAGGGGAAGCGGCCCGTCAGCATCTCGTACAGCACGATCCCCAGCGAGTAGATATCACTGGCCGCCGTCAGTCGTCCGGTGGAGTATTCCGGAGCCAGATACGGCGGGGTCCCGGCGACGGTGAATGATTGCGTGAGCCGCTCGACGACTTTGCTGATGCCGAAATCCGTCAGCCGCGCGCGGTTCTGATCGTCGATCAAGATGTTCTCCGGCTTGATATCGCGGTGGACGATGTGCTGGCCGGGCGACTCTTCAAACTCATGCAAAGCTCGCAGTCCGTCGGTCACCTGGATGGCAATATCAAGAGCCTCATCGAGCGGCAGCGGATTGCCGTTGTGGTACACATACTCATCCCGGCCGTCGCGCGTCTGCATTCCCAATCGTCCGAGCCGCGACCGGAGGTTATTGCCGCCGTATTGCAGGACGACAAACCATCGCTGCTGCACGTCGTTGTCCCACGGAATGCGGTAGCACTCGACGGAGCCGAGTTCAATCAGATTGGGGTGCCGCAAATATTGGGAGATGCGGGAGAGGATTTCGGCTTCGTTCAGGAGTTCCCGCGTCGTGGCTTCGCGGTTGGGAAGCTTGATGACCTTGGGACGGTTGTTCTCGTAGTTGTCCTGCACGAGCACGGCCCACCCGAAGCCGGTCGGCTCCTCATTGAGGAGCTTCAGTTCGGTGTACTTCCCCGTATGGGCGAGGAGCGATTCACGTTCTTCTCGAGTCTCGTACATGTGTCTGCACTATTCCGAAAACACGTGAGGACAGCGATTCATTGACTGCCGGATGTTCTGTCCCATTCCCAGGCTTCCACTGGGGAACGCGGGAAGGCGGAATTCGGAATGGGGAAGGCGGATGAGAACTGCTTGACGCTGCTGCTGTACCGTATCCCGAATTCCCACATCCCTGCATTCCTCGTCCGTAGCGGAAACTTGGGAATGCGGTAATCTCTGATACTGAATATGACGCAGGTCCCTAACCGTTTATTCTACACCAACTTGACCCGCCGAACCCTATTTAGGTTTCCAGGTTTCGTAACTGTCGGAGGGCCTTGCGGCTCTGTTCGCTATTGATCTCTTTAAGCCGGGCGGACAAGACGTCGACCACCATCCGAAGTCCTTTGGAACCGACACGATCGACCGCCATGTCAACCACGTCGCCGGTTCCGTCACCTGTCGTTAATGTGACGTAGATCCCCCAGGCCACGGGATTCAGAATCGACGACTCCTTCAGGATGCAGTTGGAGAAATGCATCAGCGCCTCACGGGAGTCGTCGCGCCACCAAGCATCGAGCCCGCGCATGTAGATGAGTGCCGTGTGTGGCTCGTCGACCTCACAGGCGGCAGTGAGCCAGGTCTGCAGGGAGCCCCAAGCTCCCTGCCAGTTGCGTTCGGTGTGGAGAATGGATGACCACAACGTATCGACATCGGTCCCGCCGAGCACCTTTTTTCGCACGAGGATTTCCAGCCCGAGGAGCGGTGTCCTGTTCTTCGAGACCTTGGCCGGCTGTTGTACGGCTGTTGCCCATGTTGCCGCGCCATCACCACCTGCGGCGACAGTTTCAGTGGATTCTTGAGCAGTCTCTGCGGCCATTTTCTTCATCATGTCGAGAAGCTCGCGCGCCCCGGACTCGCGAGACCGCTGGTGGGCATACTTGAGGATCCGAGAGGCGTCATGACTCCGTCCCAACAGGAGCAGACTGCGACCCGCATCAACCAGACTAACGTTGTTGGTCGGATCGCTGATCGCCGCCTGCATGAACGCCAGACACGCCCCGACCAGGTCTTGCTGGTCTGCCAAAATGAGGCCCCGCTGCCGCAACAACCGGCTGTTGCTGTTGATGATCCGCCACTCGGACAGCAGCTCATCACAGCCGGGACACGAGACATCGGTCTCTGTGACGGGGGTATCGCACAAGGGACACTTCATGAATGGCTCCCGATCGATCTCAGCCGCAATGCAGCCGGCTACCCACTGTTGGCCGATCTGTTGACGAACCGCCAAGGCTCCGTTCGTTACTCAGGATTTACGAACCCGAGGACGACCAAGGCCTCACGGACCGGGTCAATCATGACAACGTTCCCATCGGAATCGATGTCGATGTCGCCGCCCCCAGACATCTCTGCATCCTCGTCGCGCAGATCAATGAGTCCGGTTAGCGTGCCGTCCGGGGCGAATCGCTGCACGCGGAGGTTCGAATGGTCTCCGACGTAGATGACACCGTCCTCGGTGATGCGAACCTCCGAGGGGAACTCAAACGCCCCATGCGACTCCAGCACGCCTTGAATACCGCCATCCTGACCCACGGTGACAATCCGGTTCTGATTGGTGTCCGCAATCGCCGCCGTGCCGCTGGCGACACAGACCGAACCCGGCTCGTAGAGTTCGTCGTCCTCATCACCCGTTTCGGGGTTTGTGAACTGCTCGAACTCCCAGACAAACTCTCCCTCTGCCGTGAGCTTGACGAGGCGGTTGTTGTAGGTGTCAGCGATGTACAGGTGCCCATCTTCGGCTATGTCGATATCCCTCGGATGATCGAAAGCCGCCCCGAACTCGCCGGCTGTGGCGAAAGTTTGCAGCCAGCGTCCGTCTGGGCTGAAGACTTTGATGCAGTTCTCCTCGGCGTCCGGGATGTGCATCTGTCCCTGGTGATCAACAGCGATTCCCACCGGATCGAGCAACGCGTTCTCGGCGTTGCCGTCTTCCAGTTCGACGACCACGTGGCCGCGCCCACCGGTAAAGGGCACCCGAATCAGACGAAAGCGATCCGTCGTCGGACGATCGAGAACGAACAGCCAGTCGTCCTCACCGAGCCCCAATGTCAGTGGTTGGGTCAGTGGCGGATCGATCTCGATCTCGACTGTCCGCACCAACCGATACTTCGTGGCGGACGGCGCCTCCTGCAGCTGTGATGTTCCGACGGCCGCCACACCCCGCAGGTTTTGCTGCAAATCTTCAGCGACTTCGGCCGCCAATTCAGCATCAATCTGCTTGCCGGGTTCTTCCGCTGCCGGGTCATCGCCAGCCGGATCAATGACCGCGCGATCGGCAGCCGAATCATGTTCCTGCTCGTCATCGACGACCGATTCGCTGACCTGCGGATTGAACGCGTCCTCTGCCTCGGCCTCTTGAACAGAGCTCGCGAACATCTCATCAAGTTCGTTGTCCGGCGCCCTCGCTGTCGACTCGAACGCTTCTTCGGGAGAGCTGTCGTTCTGTTGGAGGTCGTCTTCAGGAGTCATGGTCAAAAACCTCGCCTCATCGGTGCGCGTTCGCCGTGATTCTCGTGGTTGAGAAATGACGGGCCGTCGTCAACCTGCGTACGTGCTACAGGTTGAGCTTCTGCTCCATCGCCCGCAGATCGTCCTGCAGGTCTTTTCCGGTCTGGATGATTTGCTGACGTTGATCGTTCGAATTGCTGGCTGCGAATTGCTCCGCCAGATCGATCAACGCCTGTTTCTTGCGACCGATTCGGGCCTTTTCGTCCGGCCGAATCCGGTCGCCCCCCTGATTCAAAACCCGCTCGGTTCGCCCGATGAGATGCGTCCCCTCTTTCGTAATCGTGCTGCCGTCCAGCGTTGCCTCGCCGACGACACTGGGGTCGTTCTTGAACCAGCAGCGCACGCGAATCGCCCGGCTCTCGTCCACCTCAAATGAGAGCATGAGCTGTGTCGGTTCGGGTGTCGGCGGGCAGTTCACGAACAACGTGCCCATGTGCGTGTTGAAGGGGCCGTACGGAAGGTCGTTCCTGGTGAAGTGTCCCTCATACACCGGGATCTGCAGCTTGAACGGTAGCGGATTGGCCTGACAGGAAAACTGGTCCGATTCCCCCGAGGTCGGAATCGTCGCCCCTTCCTGGACAATGCAGGCGATATGATCGTCCATCAGTCCGATCAAGTAATTGCGCGGCAAAGTGGCGTCGATGGGGGGGGCCTCGTCAGGTTCTGCGACCTGTTCGGCTCCTGAATCGTGCCGGATCCGTTGCATGGCTTTCGCCGTTTCGCCGCTGGGGGCCGTGGCTTCGACATTCAAGTCGTTGACGCCGTTTTCAGACAGCGGCACATCTGCGGTGAACTGCCCGTTGTCGTCGGCTGTCGTATCGGCCGGCGCCGCGCCGCCGGTGATGCTCACCTTCGACCCGGCCGTCGTGCGGCCACGGACCGTGTACGTCGGCTCCGACCACACTTCCGCACGTGAGCGGAGCATGACACGATGGGTGCTGTCATCCCATGCCAGATCCCGCGTGCAGATGGCGGCGCCAAGGCCGACTGCCAACATCGGGTCGGCCTTCTTGGAGACTTCCTTGCCGAACGCCTCGGAGAGGCGGTCCTGCACGTACGGCGTATACGTCGAACCGCCGACCAGCAGCACGACGTCAATATCGTTCGTGGTCATGCCGGCCTTTGCAACGGCCTCCTCGGCGCACTGGATGGCCCGGTCGACGATGTCCTTGATCATCTCGTTGTACTCGTTACGGGTGAGCCGAAACTCGACCTGGCACAACTTGCCGTCCATCTTGCCGATGTACTCGACCTGGGTGCTGTTGGCTTCGCTGAGGTTGATTTTGGCGACCTCAGCTTTTGACTTGAGACGCAGGCGGGCTTTCTCGTCATTGGCGACATCAATGCCTTGCTCCTCCTTGAGGATCTTGCACATCCGGTCGACGATGCGGTTGTCGAAGTCGTCGCCGCCGAGCCAGTTGTCTCCACCGAGACCGGCGATCTTGGCGTCAAACGTATCGACGACGGTGCAATCGAGTGTGCCGCCTCCCATGTCGAACACCAGCACTACGTCTTCACCACCGCTGCCGTACGTGGCGCTGGCGGCGACCGGCTCGGCGAGCAGCTTGCCGACTTTCAAGCCCGCCTGCTCCGCCGCCTTGCGCGTGTCCTCGACCTGTTCCTGATTGAAGTGAGCCGGAATCGTGATGACGGCGCTGGTGACCGGCTCACCAAGGAGTTCCTCGGCTGCCTTTTTGCACTCTTCGAGAATCATGGCGGAGAAGTCGACCGGCGTATACGTCTTTCCCGAGACCGTGTACTTCTTGTCCGTCCCCATGTGACGTTTCGGGGAGATGATGACGTCATCCGAACTGGCGGCCAGGTTTTTGGCCGCATTGCCGACCAAGAACTCGCCCTCTTCGTAAGCGATCGCACTGGGCAGCGTCGGTTTCCCCTTGATGTTGATGACCTCCGGACCGCCGCGAAGAAAAGCGAGGACCGAGTTGGTGGTGCCCAGATCGATTCCGATGTCTGCCATGATGCGCTTTCTTTCGGCTCAAAGGTTGCAAGGGGGGAAGTCTGTCCGTCCGCTGTGATCGTCACCAGTACACCCGGCGATGGTTGGGATTACAACCGTTCCAAACCCTTTCGCGGCGCTAAGAATTCGGGCAATTGCCGATTCCTTGGTTACAGGTAGAACAGACCGGCCCTGCCGGGTGTTTCCAGAGATAGTTGCTGAGACTTCCGTTAACAGATTACTTGGCCTTTGCGAATGACGCGCAGCCCGGGTTCAGTTTGCACCCATAAGCTGGTGATGATTTCCAAGACGGGGAGTTCGGTCGCCTTGCCCTGCGTGCGAGCCTCGACGATCTCGAAGGGGTCCTCCACGAGCCGCCCGTTGACCTCGACACGGCGATACGTTTTTCCCAGCAAGTCGACTTGCTCAATGTGCAGACCTTCGAGGATGTTTGAAATCGATCGCCCGACACTCTCCAGTCCGCGGCGGGTGATGGTCGCTTCGTCCTCCGCAATCGGTTCGGCGTCGGTCAGTTCGGCATCCGGAGAGTCCTCCGCCGTCTCTGTGAGGTCATCCGGTCTCTCGGGATTGGCGTCGTCAGATTTGGCGATGCCGTCGAAGGGATCCGTCTCCTCGTCGGGATCCGTCCCCTCACCATTCGCCCCGTAGGCGTCGTCATCCTCAATGACCGACGAGACTGCATCGTCCGATCCAACTTCGTCAGCAACGAATTGCAGGGTGTCCATGGCCGAGACCAGATTGCGGACAACGAAGCCGAACAGTTGGTTTTTTTCCTGCTCCAGCGCAGCCAGTCCGCGTGCGTAATCGTTGAACTCCTGACACTTCGTGATGTACCGCTGAGGAAAGCGAAAGGCTTGGGCTTCCGCCGTTTCCCAGCCCTTGGCGTCCGCAGTCGGCGCCTCGAATGTCAGCAAGTCGTTGTGCGATTGATTGTTCATGGTTTCACAGGGTGGTCGATATCGACTCTGGTGTCCAGGTGACGGGTCAGCAATCAAACTGTACCTGCAACTGCTCCGGGATCGACAACCGATCCCCCAGCCCCGTGGATCGTGGATGGAACCCCACCACCTTCTCCGGCTTTGTTTGAAAATCCTGGACCGCGTCGACGAGGGCCAAATGGTTCACCGAAATCCGTTTGGGACGGATCAGGTCGCCGACATCCGTCTGGGGTTTTCCGACCGATTCGGCGATCTTGCGGCATTGCCTGATGCCGACTTCGTTGTCGACGACGAAGAAGTCGACCTGGACCCGGCTGGCGGCGACGCGGACCTGGCTGTACGCTTCTTCGAGTTCCTTGAGCTTTTTGGCCCGTTCGCCCGCCGGCAGTCCCGACTCCTGGATGTCGCGCTTGAGCCGCGTTTGCCGGTTGCGGATTTCGACCGCACTGGCCGTCGGCGAAACACCGAGAATGACATACGGTGTGTCCTGACGATAGGGATCGAGTTCGCGCGGCAATTCAGGCATGGCAGGGTAGTGTTCGTAAAAGTCTTGGTTTCAAGTGACGGTTGGTGAGAACCGCCGAATCAATTACTGTCGCATGTTCAGCCTCGATGCCATGCTTCTGCGTGAGCGCGAAGGAAGGCGGAATTCGGACTAGGGAATTCGGAAATGTGTTGCTTGACACGACCGCATTCCGAATCCCCACTTCCCAACATTCCTCGTTCCTCCATAGAAGTTTGGGAGCCAGGGCATCTCCGAAGTTTATTTCCGCTCTGATCCTTACGCTCCCAATCGCAAACAGGCCGCCTTGATCTGTTGATAGGATTCGGCGATGTCCGGTCGGTCGGGGGCGAGGTTGTGGGCCTCTTCAAGGGCATCGCGTGCGTCCCGTAGGTATCGTCGAGCTTTGTCGGCATCCCAGGGGTTGATCGTCCCTCCCGACGCCAGTTTGCCGAACTTCTCGGACGCGGTGTTGGCTTTGTGGACCAACTCGGGGAGGCGGAGTTCCTTGGTGAGGATGTTGCGTGCCCGCTGGTCCTGAATGCCCTCGGCCACCTTACGATACTTGCCGGCGGTATGGGCTTCGACCTTCTGCCGGATGAGGTTCATGTGCTCGTCGGTGAACTCAAACTCCGGATCCCATTCCCAAATGAGCCGCAGATGAAGTTCGCAACTGCTCTTGCTGTCGGTTTCCAGCGCAAGCCGGAAGTATTCGGTGTGCAACTTCGCCATCTTGTTCCGAAGGCCGGAGCGGAGCTTGTGCAGAGCATCGGGCTTGATCTGTTCGCGGCGACTCCTGCCTTCATTAAAGTCCTCGCAGAAATCCTCCCAGAACTTGTCCGAACTGATGATCTCGTTCGTCCAGAAGAGCACACAGCGACCCCAATCTTTCGGCACCTTGTTCCCGCGGGATTCTTCGCCAATTGTGTGACGGTGGTAGAGGATCGCCAGCGTCCGCACGAGTTGGACCGACTTGCTGGTCTTGACGAGCGGCTCGCAAAGCCCAATCGCCTTGTCGAGTTGATCCATATTGAGATTGCTCAAGTTGCCGGCAAACACAATCGCATCCAGTAATCTTCGCGCCGTCTTGTGGCCACGATCTCCCTTCAAAGCCCGCTTGCAATGTTCCTCTGCCTCTTCGAGTTTCCCGGCAAGAATGCACTCCGCCGCCAGGCAGACGAAGCACGAAACCAGCACCTTGCGGACGGACGGGTTCTCCTCTTGTTTGTAGGCACGACTCAGCCGCTGCGCCGCACCTTCGTAGTCGCCCGAGTCGGCTTGGACGATGCCGATCAGAATGTCGCCGATCGTCCCGCCCCCCTTGAGGTACTTTCCCGCCAACTCCTGAGTCTTCTGCGTCTCACCCGCCAGCCCGTAATAGGCGACGACGGCTTGAGCGACATCGGTGTCCGAGATGCGGCCTGATTGCCGGAGCAACTCGTGGCCGATCACCGGCTCCAGAACGGTCGCCGCCGCCTTCCATTGCTTGGCCTCTGCGTGGGACATGGCAGCTGAGAAACGGCTGGCAACATGCAGAAACTGTTGCTTGTCGTCATGCGTCAGTGCCAGGACTTTGCCGAACGCCTGTTGTGCTGCATCGGATTGTCCCGACGACTGCAGACTCAGTCCCAAGCCCAGATTCACGGACGGGTGATCGGGAAGTGCGGCGACCGACCGCTGAAATGCCTCGGCCGCCGCCTGATGGTTCTTCGAGAAAGCGTGCGCCAGGCCCTCAGCCAATACCCAGCGCCCGGTCTCGGCATCGCGGTCACCATAGGTGTTGATGAGTTCCAGGATCCGTGGCAACTCCGCCCAGCGTTCGTGCTGCAACACATCCGAGACTTGACGCCAAGCCGCTTCCGTCTCCCATCGACCGACCGCTTCGGCTAAAACCGGGTTCACCGGTTCAAGTACCTTGCGCACCCTTTGCCATTCGGCGCGGGCCATCTCCCACGAGCCGTTTCGAAACAGCTTGCGGCCGAGATGGTAGCGGCAGTAGGCCAGATTGAGCGCGACCTTCTTATTGTCCGGGCGTCGCCTGACCAACTCAACAAGGTGCGGAAGGGCATCCCGAAACCGAGAGAGTTGCAGATATCCTTCGGCGAGCCGGGAGAGCATCTGCGTCGGCACATGGTCGCGATGCTGCAGCGCCTGTTCATAGGCCGCGAGCGCTTCCACATATTGATGCTTGCCCCAGAGCACTTGCCCGCGAAACTCATGGGCCCAGGGCCCCAGTTCAGCGTCATTTGTCAGGTCCTCTGCGGGAGCCGCATTGCCGCGGAGACACTCGGAGAAGGCGTATCCGAGTCTCGCGACGGACGATCCCTCGGCCGGCTTTGCTCCATTCGCGCCTCCCGCCTTGGCGAAGTGTGTCGATGCCGCGCTCAGCTTGCCGCGCACTAACAGGAGTCGCCCCAAGTCTTCGTGCGTCACGGCGCGGTTCTTTTCGCCGACGTAGAACTCTTCTGCCGTCTGGTCATCGTTCTGCGAGAGAGCGATGTGTCCCAACTGCCGCCGCGCCCGATCCCGCCATGTCGCAACATCGCAAAGTTCGTTGAGGACAGACTCGGACTCGTCGAATCGCTGGTTGGCGGCCAGCGCCGTCGCCATGTAGTATCGGTACTCGTCCCCAATCATTCGCCAATCGGCTGTTTCGAGCGTCTTGAGGGCCTCGTCCCAACGTTCCAACCGCGCCTGAGCTCGGCCGCGAGTCAGTCGCAGTTCCGCGTGATTCATGTCATTGGCCGTTGCCACTTTGAGGACATCCTCCGGCTTCCCGGCTTCGAGATGACAGCGCGCCAATCGCTTGCGTAACTCAGTATCCGACCAGTCCGATAACGGACATTTTACATACTGATCGAGCGCGACCCGATAGTCGCCGTCGTCGTACGCCAAATCGCCGGCCAGACGGGCGACGACAGGTGAGTCGGCGCTGATCCCCTGAGCATAGGCCAAGGCTTCGCGGGCCTCTGCACGTTTGTCTTGTGCGCGCAGAGCCTCTCCACGAACGCAATACGCTTCCACTTCATCCGGTTTCAGGAGGATGAGCCGTTCGATCGCTTGCAGGGCTTTGTCGTACTGCTTGAGCTCGACATGGCCGCGTGCCAGTGCAAGCCAGGCGGAGGCCGATTCCGGAGCCTCTTCCGTTGCGAACAGCAACAGGCTGATGCCCACTTCGCCCGGATTCTTTCCGAGGTACTGCTCTCCGTCCCGCTCTGAAAAGGGATCGTTGATGGACTGCGTGCACGCCCGCCCTGCCTCCTCGGCCGTCTTCGGCGTAGGCGCCAGCTTGTCGGCCTCTAACAGTGCCCGACGGCCGATAACACGGCGGCCGTTACGCCATTCCGCACGCCCTTGCCAAGTCAACCATTCCGGATTCCGGGGAGAGGACTTGACCGCTTGCGTGAGCACCATCGCAGCCAACTCCCAGTCGCCGTCCTGAAACCGGCTGACGCCGTACTGAAATTGGATCCAATCGACATCGGGCGCCTGCTCGTAGAGCAGGTTCGCCCATGCGATCGCTTGTCGTGTCTGATCCTCGGACGGATTGTCCGGCAATGACAGTTGTTGTTCGAGATATTCCCGCAGCTTCTCTGTCAATTGCGGCTCTTGGTGCGTTTCCGAGAGTGCGAAATAGCTCCCGTAGGCACGGACGGCCGAATCCGGGAGGGGGTCAGGCGATTCCTGCAGCCATGTCCGGGCCAGCTTGACGATATCCTCGGGGCTCGGCTCGCCATGCTTCCGCCAGCGCTTCTCCGCCTTGGCGGCATCCTCCCATTTGCCCAGCAGGATGTCGCATAACTGCACGCCGAGCCACGCCTGAATCGTGGTCGCCAAATCAGCCGGTTTGGGATGCTTACCCTTCGCCTCCGCCTTCTGAACGGCAGCTTCGCTATTCTTTCCAATGCCCTCCAGCGTCGGTCGGGCCTGACGCGGATTGGCGTCAATCCCGCTCCACGCGGACTTCAGATTTCGTGATGTAATCCAGCGAAACATCTCAGGCCCTGGAGGCGTGGGTCACGGTTTCCGAATTGACACTTCGTGACGACGCCCCGCTGTTTTTTTCGAATCTCTCTTTGTGAATTCACTCCGTGGACCGTGCGCCTCCCTCGGTTGTTGCGATCGTCTCCCAGTGAAGTTGCACGTTGTCGCCGGCCCTCTGGACGGTCAGCACACGTCCCGACGAGTCAGCCGGACCGTCCAAGAGGGCGCGGGCGAGTTGAGCCCGGATGAGATGATCCATTGCCTGCTCCAAAGGACGCGCACCAAGCTCACGACTAAAGCCGACATCGAGCAACAGATCGTAAACGCCGTCGTCCATCCGGATCTTGACCCCGTACGACGCGAGCTGTTTTTCCAGACGTTGCAGAAACTTGTCGATAATCCGTCGGCTCGTCTCCCGTGACAGCGGGCGAAAGACGTGCACTGCCGAGAGACAACCGATAAACTCCGGGGGAAACTCCTTGCCAATCGCCTCCTGGATCGCTTCCTGGAGGTGATCTTTCTCTTCGTGGAGCGGCTGGAAACCAAAGCCGCCTACCTCGGAATCGAGTCCCGCTTTGGCTCCGAGATTACTCGTCATGATGATGATGGCGTTGCGGAAGTCAGCCGTCCGGCCGCGCGTATCGGTCAATCGCCCTTCGCCAAATGCCTGCAGGAACAGATGCAGCACCTTGGGGTGGGCTTTCTCAATTTCGTGCAGCAGCAGCACACAGAAGGGACGCGCGCGAACGGCATCCGTCAGCCGTCCGCCGTCTTCGTAACCGACGAGTCCCGGCGGAGCCCCGATGAGTCCGCTGATGCAGTGCTCCTCCATGTACTCCGACATGTCGAAGCGGATGAGGGCCCCCTCGTCGCCGAACAGTTGTTCGGCCAATGCCCGTGCCAGTTCCGTCTTGCCGACGCCCGACGGACCGCAGAACAGAAACACGCCGTTGGGCCGGTTGGGGTCCGTCAGTCCCAGCATCGCCACCTGCACTGCCTCGGCGACGGCATCGACGATGCCGCCCTGCCCCTTCACACGCTCGCAGAGTCGGTCATTCAGTCGCCGGAGCCGTTCACGGTCTTCCTGTCCCACCTGTTCGGTCGGGATGCCTTTCCAGTTGGAGATGGTCGCGGCAATCTGCTGACGACCAACCGTTAGTCGTCGTTTGTCATGCTCGTGACCGGGGCCCACCGTCTGAATTCGCATCTGCGCGGCCGCCTGATCAATCACGTCGCGGGCTTTGTCAGGCAGCCGACGCTCGGGGACGTACCGGACCGTCAGTTCAACCGCCACCTTGATTGCCTCGTCTGAGATCGTCACCTGATGGTGGTCCTCGTAACCGGAGCGGAGCCCCTGCAGAATCACGACGGTTTCATCGGGAGTCGGTTCTTCGACGAGGACCGGTTGAAACCGGCGCTCGAGCGCCGGGTCGGATTCGATGTGCTTGTGGTATTCGTCGAGTGTCGTGGCCCCGATGAGCCGCAACCGTCCGCGGGCCCGCACCGGCTTGATGAAGTTGGCCGCATCGAGGACCGCCCCTTCGGCCCGGCCCGCCCCCATCAGCGTGTGCAGCTCGTCGATGAACAAGATGATGTCCCGATCGGTCTCTGCCTGGCGCAGCACGGCCTGTAACCGCTCCTCCAGATCGCCAGGATACCGCGTGCCCGCAACGAGGGTCGTCATGGACAGTTCGAGGATCCGTTTTCCACGCAGATACGGCGAGCAGTCGTCCTCAATCGAACGCAGCGCCAGCCCTTCGACGATCGCCGTCTTGCCGACCCAGGCTTCGCCAACCAGCACGGGATTGTTCTTCTGTTTGCGGGCCAAGACCTGCAGCACCTGCAGGATTTCGTCGCGCCGCCCGATGACCGGCGTCAATACCCCCCTTCGTGCCATCTCGGTGTAGTCCCGCGCCAGTTGTTCAAATGGGGGCTTTTGCGAAGTGGTTGGCACGACGTCACGCGACAGGGCCGCGGTTCGCTCGGTGCGGATGTCCAGAGCTGTGCGGGCGATCCGATGCGGACTGCTGCCTGCGTCACGCAGCAACACGGAGACCGACTCATTGGTCCGCTCGGCCATCTCGATCAACAGGTCGATCGGTGACGGCCAAACACGCCCCAAGTTCTCGGTATTGCGGCGTGCTTCTCTGAAAAGGTGAAAGCACTCCCGCGAAATCTTCACGTCCGATCCCTGGACCGGCTTCATCATTCGGCCCTTCTGCTGGGCGATGTCGCTGACCTCCCGCCGGAATTGCGAGACATCCAGCCCGGCTTCGCGCAGGCTGTCGGACACCAAATCATCATTGATGTGGCACATCGCCATCCAGACAATTTCGTGGATGACATGCCGTAATGAGACGAGCTGCGCTTCTTCGGAACAGATGCGGTACACATCCTCCAAGCCCATTGGCGCGCTCATCAGTTGACCCCTTCAGCCGATCGGTGTTCCGGTGTGAAGTGCGGATGCCCAGCTTAACACGATCTTGACGTAATCTCAGCCTTGCGGGAAGGGGATCGTTCACATTTCGAACACCGCCCCGGCGACGTTGGGACGGTCAGAATGGAACGAGGACTGTGAGACGAATCACAATTCTGTATTCCTTCTGATAGCAGGTGAATCACAACAATGCTCTTCAAACCATTGACAGCAGTTCTCCTCATCGGCGACATTGCCTTCGCGGTCGGTGCGGTGAATGCTGATTCTAAAAGGTGCTGGTTGCGGCTTGGGCATTGCGGCGGGGTTATGTGCCGTGGCCACCACCCTCGCAGATCGAAAGGAGTGAACGGTTCCGCGTGAACCGTGATGGCTCTTTTGCCCCCAAAACATGCGTTGCCACAGAATGAGGCGATGCGAAAGTTCGTGCGGGAACGAAGGCGGCACAAAATGACGCTGTGGGAAGGGGCCGCGTTCAGCTTGGCAGCATGTGATGCTGCCTTCGCCTGTCAGAAACCGCAATGACTCGAACGGCGATTCGATGACATGAATCGCAGAGATCAAGGTTCTTGTGATTCTGAGTCCGGCTGAGGCAGACTGAACGCAGAATCTACGACCGGAGGAGCTTCGAAGCTGTCAGCGCTTAGCAAGGCGATGGTCGCCGTGGGCCTGTTCTCTCACGGATGCGGCATCAACTCATCGGTCTATTTCGAGAGCAGAAAAACGACCCATTCTTGATTTGCGGCGAGCAGTGGTTTTGGGCTGTTGTCCCAGACCGCCATGCCTTTTTTGACGCAGTCTGAGCGCATCAGATTCTCATACCTTTGATGCGACAAACGGTCGAATCGACTCCGCGGCCGGAATCGGCGATTTCGTTGCGTCAAATTCCCAACGATTTTCGGGATCCGTCCCCTACCGCTCCCGACGGTTGCCAAGTGCCTCGTTCTGGATTTTCCGGAAAGTCGCAAATAGCATGGATGGCGTTAGTTGCGACTCACGCTTCAAATTCCGCCGATTTTTCTTGTCCCGGTTGCCTCCGTTTTCGGCGGTAGGGATATGGAACCATGACAGACATCGATTCTCGCGAAACGAGCCTGCTCTTGGATCGGGCTGCTGACGGTGATCGTTCGGCTGTCAATGGTCTGATGGCGAGGTACCGCGCCGAGCTGCGTCGCGTGCTCGGCATCCGCATCGCGCCCAAACTGCAGAAGCGTGTTGATGCTTCCGACATCATTCAGGAGACTGAAATCGAAGTCTTTGAGCGATTTGACGACTATCTTGCCCGGCGGCCAATGCCGTTTCGGTTGTGGCTGCGCAAGACGGCCCTGCAGCGACTGGCGAAGGTTCGCGAGCGTCACATCAAAGCCGCCAAGCGAAGCGTTGAAGACGAATTGTCGTTGTCGGCCGCGGCATCGGCTCAATTGTGTCGTCGACTCGTCCGGTCGGACGTGTCCCCCAGCCAACGTGCCATGCAGCGCGAGTTGATCAATCAGGTAAAGATGATCCTCAGCGAATTCTCGGATACGGACCGGGAGATTCTCCTCATGCGGCACGTGGAAAAGATGTCCAACGTGGAGATTGGACACGTACTCGACCTGAGTCCGTCGGCGGTCAGCAAACGCCACGTGCGATGTCTGGTCAAACTCAGAAGCATGCTTCATCAACGCGGCATTAAGATGTCAGGCCCATGATTACCAGGACGTGCAACGAAGAATCCCTGATTGCCCAGCTCGTTGACGAGTTCACGAATCGACTCCATCGAGGCGATCACCCCCAGATCGAAGAATATGCATCGGAATATCCCGACATCGCTGACGAGCTGCGGCAAGTGCTGCCTGCGGTCGAAGTCATGTACCACATGGCCGACGACTCGCATCCGTTGTCTGAAGAAGCAAGCGACGACTTGGAAGAAGCGGACCAACCCCGTGGCTGCCTCGGCGACTATCGCATCCTGCGCGAGATCGGCCGCGGCGGGATGGGTGTGGTCTACGAAGCCGAGCAGATATCGCTGCAGCGCCGGGTGGCGCTCAAGGTCCTGCCGTTTGCGGCCGTGTTGGACCCCCGGCAATTGCAACGCTTTAAGAACGAAGCGCTGGCCGCTGCGCAGCTCAAGCATCCGCATATCGTCGGCGTCATTTCGGTCGGCTGTGAGCGGGCCGTGCACTTCTATGCGATGGAGTACGTCGAAGGCAAAACGCTGGCCGATGTGATTGCCGAACTCCGAGACGACCAACTTCCGAGTGTCACCGATGCCAAGCCGAGCGTGGGGCCGGCAACAGGCTCAGCGGGAACCGTGGCCGACCAAGTGGATACGCAGTTGCTGGCGGCCCTGTCGACCGATCGGCCGCTGAACAGCGCGGCGTACTTTCGTTCGATCGCGAAACTCGGCGTACAGGTCGCCGAAGCGCTGGACCACGCGCATCAGCATGGCATCGTGCACCGCGACATCAAGCCGTCCAATCTGATGCTGGACACCACCGGAAAGCTGTGGGTCACCGACTTCGGACTTGCGCAGATCGAAAGCGATGCTAATCTGACGATGACGGGCGACGTGCTGGGGACGCTGCGGTACATGAGCCCCGAACAGGCGCTGGGCAAACGGGGCGTCGTCGATCAGCGGAGCGATGTCTACTCGCTGGGGGCCACGCTGTACGAATTGCTGACGTTGGAGCCGGTGATTTCGGGCAACGACCGCCGCGAGCTGTTTCAGAAGATCGCCGATGCCGAGCCACGACCGCTGAGGTCGCGCAACCGCGACATCCCCGATGACCTGGAAACGATCGTCCTCAAATCCCTGTCCAAAGAGCCGCTCGAACGGTACGCGACGGCTGGCGAGCTGGCCGACGACTTGCAGAGGTTTCTCAACCACGGGCCGATCCGCGCCAAACGCCCGTCCCTGTCGGTCCAGCTCACCAAATGGACGCAGCGGCACCCCACCACCACAGTGGCCATGCTCACGGCGATGGCGGCCTTGCTGGTGATGTCCGTGGGACTGGTCATTCACACCGTGAGAGTCGACGCTGTCAACAAGCAGCTCACCGCCACCATCTCGGAGCGGGACAATGCCAATGAGGATCTTGGTGAGGCCAATTTGGCGCTTGATGCAGCGAATTCCGATTTGGGAGCAGCACTCGATGAATCGCAACGAAATGAGTTGCGCTTCCAGCTTCTGCTGTACGCCAACGACATGAAGTTCGCCGATCAGGCAATCAGGGACGGCGACCTGCAGCAGGCGTCCGAACTGCTCAGACGTCACCGGCCGAAGAGAGGGGGGCCGGACCACCGCGGCGTGGAGTGGCATTACCTGAAGAGTCAGATCGAAGTCGACCATATCGATCTTCCCGGCCACGTCGGGGCGGCGACCTACGTCTGCCGTTCCCCCGATGGCCGTTGGATCGCCACGGCCGGTGATGACGGCATCGTCCGCATCCTGGATGCGGCCACGTACGAGGAACACAGAACGCTTGAGACCGGCGAAGAGACGGTGAACGGCGTGGCCTTCTCGCCGGATGGCCGAATGCTGGCCTCGGCCAGCAACGGGGGCCGGGTTCATGTTTGGGATCTCAACAGCCACAGCGAGCCGCGGATCATTCAAGCCCACGAGGGCGATGCCGATGCCGTGGTGTTCACGCAGGACAGCGCTCGACTGGTGACCTCCGGGAACGAACCCACCATTCGGATCTGGAATCCCCACACGGGCGAAGCGACCGGCACTCTGGAGGGACATACGCGCGGCAGCGAAGCCCTGGCACTCTCGCCGGACGGCCAGATTCTCGGCTCTGCCAGTGACGACGGCAGTGTCAAACTGTGGGACGTCGGAAGCGGGCCCGAATTGCTCACACTGAAAGCTCCTGGTCGATTGGTCACGATCGATTTTTCGCCGGACGGCAGCCTGGTGGCGGCTGGTGGCACGGGGAGGGAGGTCCACATTTGGGAGATCGCGACCGGCGAGCGAGTCTCTTTCGAGCCACACGTTGACCGTGTCGCGAGTGTGGCCTTTTCTCCGGATGGCGCATGGATTGCCACAGCCGACCGGGGCGGCACCGTCCGCATGTGGCGATTGAATCCCGATTCGGGAGAAAGCCGGTCTGATGACGCGTTCGTCTGGACGGCCCATGAGGGGCGGGCCTATTCGGTTTGCTTTTCGCCGGACGGTGGGTCGGTGATCTCGGTGGGCGAGGACGGAGCGATGACGGCTTGGAGTCCGTTGTCCAGAGTCCTCCGAAAAAACCTGCGAAATGCGCGGCTCACCTCGCACTCCATATCGGACTTCACGTTCACGCCGGACAGCCGCTTCCTGGTGACCGTCGATGACAACGGTGGCCCCCGCCTGTGGGACCCGGTGACAGGAACCCATGTGTCGACGTTGGAGAAAGACCAAAGAACACCGTCGGCAGTCGCCGTGTCGCCGAAAGGAAAGATCGCGGCGGTCGGTGATCTCGAAGGGTACGTCCAGCTGTGGGACCTTGAGAATCGATCGCTCCTGACAGAATGGGACAGCGACGAATTCGGTATCGCGTACCGGCTTGTGTTTTCCCCCGACGGAGCCAGGTTGGCTGTCGAATACGGGTACTCGGAAGTGGTGCTGTTCGACGCTCTCTCCGGAAAACGAGTTGACGGCTTACCGTCTCTGCAAGGGAGTATTTCGGCATTCTCACCCGACAACGCCCGACTGGCATCCACCGACGAGACCTGGATCGACGTCTGGGATCTGGCCACCGGAGAAAAGCTGCACACACTGCAAGGCCATACCACCACCATCAGAGGGATCGCCTATAGCCCTGATGGCCGCTGGCTGGCCAGTGGCTCCGAAGACCGGAACGTGATTCTCTGGAACGCGGCCACCGGCAAAACGGAGTTCATCCTGACAGGCCATCACGCCCCGGTCACCTGCCTGGCCTTTGCGCCCGACGGCCGGTCTCTGTTATCCGCCGACGCGTCGGGAGCGCTCAAGTTCTGGCACGTGGCCACCGGTCAACCACTGTGCGATCTTGAACAGCAGCCTCACGGGTACTTCAGAATCGCTTTCTCGCCGGATGGGCGACGACTGGCATGGAAGTTGTATGGCAACGGTTTCGGGATTCTCGACCTCATGAATTCCGACAAATCGTTGGCCCCAGTACCGCAGCGGGTTTTGAGAGGCCACACTGCCCCCGTCGAGCAGATGCGGCTCAGCCCGGACGGGAAAACGATCGCCTCCGGCAGCAATGATGGAACGATTAAGCTGTGGGACATGGCCAGCGGCAGCCTGCTGAACACGCTTCGACACCCGGGCGGCGGCACCCCATCGGTGGCCTTTCACCCGGACGGAAAACGGCTCGCCTCAGGCGGCTGGGACGGCACCGTGAGGATCTGGGATTTGGAGACCGCCGCGGAAGTCCAAAGGCACGAGGCCAATGGCGTGATCGGTTCCACGCACTTCAATCGGGAGGGAAGCGTTCTCTTCACGTCCGAATTGAACAACGTCATCAGGTACTGGGACATCAACAGCGGCCAGCAACTCTACGAGATCCACACGGAGCCCCCCGGCAGCTCCCCTGAGCTCTACGGGATGCTCCTCAACCCAGACTGCCAGAGACTGGCAACGGCGTCGCCGGCCAGCGGATTGAAACTGTGGAATGTCGCCCGCCGAGAGATCGAACGTACGTGGCCGGAAGCGTTAGGCGTCCACGCGGGTATCCACGCGTTCAGCGACGACGGCAAGTTGCTGGTGTCAGGCATGAGTCCGCTCAGCGAGATGCAATTGCTCGACACCGAGACCGGTCAGACACTTCAGGAATTTGCCGGACACGCGGCTCCACTGTCGATGGCCGCGTTCAGTCCCGACGACCGTTGGCTGGCTTCGACCTACGATGACGGGACGATCCGACTGTGGGACGTCCAGATCGGCGAGCTGCTGTTGACGTGGCTGGGACATCCCGGCGGCAGCGATAAGACCGTCTTCTGCCCTTGTTTCACGCCGGACGGCAACACCCTGGTCACCTGCGGCGCCGACAACACGGTCCGGATTTGGGACCTGCCGGGCGTGGAGTGAACGACGTTTGAAAGCAACTTTCCAGGAGACGGAAACCAACAAGCGCACAAAGCATCAGTCATCCGGTCCGCCGACCGGCGCGACGACTGGACACCGGACCACCCGAGCGCCTTGTTAACCGCCGGACAGTCTTGGCAATCGCGAGCTGACAGTCGGCGAGCAACAGGCCGTCGCTCGTGTCCCGTCTGCTCGATTTTCTCCCCCCAGAAAGCGTCGGCGCCGGTGACTAGGCTCTGTCGGAAAACTCTGTTTACGTGCTGAGGCGTAGGTAACGCTCGATGAAGGCCATCTTGACCATGCCGCCAAAATTCACAGCCGTCTTCTCGAAACGCGAGAAAATACGGCGGCATTCTTTGAGCCAGCCGA
>JAJDEI010000082.1 GCA_029259845.1 Planctomycetaceae bacterium
CTGTGAGGTCGGGCATCACCACGTACGTGTTCAACGCTGCCAACGGTTCGAGCTTGCCCGCGTGACAGAGCCGCCCGAACTGGAAGCATTCCTTGTTGGGGTCCGGCGGGTTGTCCAGTGCGTGGCGGTAGTGGGCCGGCGAGACGAGCATGGGCTTCAAACTGCTCTGGCTGACGAACGGCCAACTAAGGTACCGGTCGAAGTCGACGCTGTCGAAGATTCCGGGCTGGGGCAGGTGCGGGTCGAGTCCTTCGGTCAGATGGCCGCTGGTCATGATTTCGCTGATCCTTCGTTGCTTGGCTTCGTCGGCGGCGAGGTTGAATCGGACGGGGATTGGGTCCCCGCAATCGTGGTATTGGCCGTCGCCGTTCGCAGTTCCGCACACGGGGCAGTGCATGGGGTTCCTCCGTGGGTGATGTCGACGACCTCGAGACACGTGAAGCCGAAACTTCTCAGCAGCCGCTTAAGCAACTGCCGCATGCGGATGATCGGCGGGATGCGCTTGTGATCCGCCTGGACGATCAAACGGTACCGCCGGCGTCCGGGTTTGAAGGGGGCGTAGTCCTTCACAGGCTCGCCTCCTGCTGCTGCCGCGCGGCGAGAGCGCGGGTGAGCGTCTCCCGTGCTGTCGCGTTCTTGAGGCCGTCCTCACGGAAGAACTGCAGGGCGGTGTGGTAGTTGGGCGTGCCCAGGACCTGCTCAGCGAACGCGGAGAGTTCTTGCGCCGACAAATCGCGGAGGTGACGTTCGGCGGTAGCGAGTTCGTCCGGGCTGATCGTCTGAGCCGCGCCGGTCGACCCGCCCCAGTGCTCGTGCACCTGCCAATCAGGGCGATCGTTCTGCAGGCGGTAGACGAGCTTGCCGGGGCCGATTTTGAGTTGCTGACGGTGGTCGCCGAAGTATCGGCAGAGAGCGATCGCTCGCACTGGCGTCAGGCCGGATTGCTCGCGCAGGGCGGCGAGGGTCGCCCTCCAAGCATCAACGCCAGCCAAACGAAGTTCCTCCCCCGCCTCCCCCCAGGCGTCGTTGGTGGTGGAGGCGGGTTACAAGAAGCGCGTAAAGAGGTATCAGGCGCACCATGCGCGGGAGGTGGCGCACCTTGCGCCGGCGGCTGCGCATGGTGCGCATCGTCAGGCGCACCTTACGCGGCTGAACCATCCGAATCGTCGGCCGTGTCAGCCCACTTGTCGACGAACTGGGAGATGGTGTTCCAGTTGACGATGACGCGGTAGCAGCGACCTTTCCACGGATGGGTGTATCCGTCAGCGTCGACAAAACTCAGCTCGGCCAACGCCTTGATGGCACGGCGAACCGTCGCCGGTTCGATGCTCGTGCGTTGTTTGAGCAGCTTGACTGAAATGGGGACTTCCCAACCGCCCGCCGATTTTGGCCGGCCTGCCCTCGATCGTAGATGGTCGTCGATGGCGCAAAGGACATGGCGGGTGTGAGATGCGGCGACCGTGACGGGTTTAGTCTTGCCGTTCTTTTGGTCCGTCCACTCGCCGACTTTGAATGTGCCCTTCAAGTCCTCAAGTTCGTCGAGGAGCCGGCGTTGCTCTTCGCGTACGAGCCAGTATCTGGCCGCTCGCCGCTTTCCGCCTTTGCAGACGATGTTGCCGCCGTCGTTCTGACGGGCCATAACGCACTCGCTCCAAGTGAGTGAAATTCGGAATCCGACAGCGCCCGGTTTGATCCCCTTCGACAGGTCAGACTGGGCGTTGTCGTTTTCGCCGCAGTCACCAAGCGATCGTGGTGCGCAAAGCGGGCGCAGAGAAACCCCGCTTTTCATCGCTTAGATTCTCGCTTTTTGAGAAAACGATGAATAACCCCTATGAATTAGGAATTATGAGAGGCGTCTTTTTTGGACTCAAGGCCGAGACTGTACCCAACGGAGGATTTTCCGATGCCGCCCGCGGCCAACCATCCGTGCTCCTGGAGTGCTTTGGCAATCTTCCAGAGTTGGTTGTCGTTCGGCTCCTTGTCCATCTGACGGGCGAGGTCTGAAAACGTGAGCGTTCGTTCCGGGTGCGCCTTCTTGTATTCCCGAACCGCATTCAGAATCTGCAACTGATACTGCGTTGGGGACCACTCCGGCGGATCAGCCACAGTGTCCGCCTTGGTCTGGACGTTGCTCCCCGCCGGCTGGTCGTCAGCCGGCTCACTCTGGTCCTTGGGGTCCGTGCAGTGGGCGAGGGCCTCGGCGGCGAGCTTGCCAAACTCATTCTTCCAGCGGGTGTACTTGGCGGCCATGCCCGATCGACCGATGGCTTTCGCGAGCCGAGAGACGAGCGATGAATGGAGGCGATACTCTAACTTCCCGCTGCGCGTTTTGCTGTGAAACGTCTTGAGCGTGTGGTCCGTCAGCTCCTCGTCGAGAACTGGGATGCATCTTCGATTGCACCAACATTTGAGTTTTACTTTCGTCAGTTTCAAGTCATTGGCGATGACTCGGAGCGGGATCCACACGTAGTTGACCGCGGCGTAGTGCGTGGCGTCGGTCTTCTCATACATCCACGTTGGAACAAACGCAGTTCGCTCCGTCCCAGTGAATAGTTCCTTCCTTTTCACGTCCAATGGTTGATAGAGAACTGGGCACCAGCCATTCTTCCGCATTCGTTCGATCGCTTGCGGCTTTGTCTTATTCCAGCCGACGCTGACGGCTTTTGCGAACGCCCTCTTGTCGAAGTGACCCTTGGCCTCGCTCTCCGCCTTCATCTTGCGGGCAACAAAGCTGACAACGTCATCAGACGCGCCGAGCGTCTTAATCGCCCGCCGCCCGTCGGCTCCGGGCGACCGCTGTTTGATGGTCGCGCCAGTGGCACGCAACGCGGGTAACGATTTTACTCGAGGGAGGCGCGGGCGAGTTGTTTTTGTTGGGCGGAGGCGGTGAGGAGTTTGGGTTGGCCGCATGAAGGGTGTTTCTTTTTCCGACGATCGCTGCGGCTTTGCTGGCTGGTGGGGCGATGTGATTCGTCGGCTTTGAGCGCCGGGGGGCGTTGCTCGAAGCCAAACGCCGCGGCTTGCGCGCGAAGAGCGACGGCCAACACGGCGGTTTGAAAGGCGCGAATCACTTTCACCGGGCTCAACGGATCGGCTGGCTGGCCGTGTTCGTGCAGCGTCCGCTGGGCGATGAACAACGCGGCCCAGATG
>JAJDEI010000083.1 GCA_029259845.1 Planctomycetaceae bacterium
TGGCCGGCAAACCCGTCGTCGGCATCCTCTCCGGGGGGAACTGCGACCTGTGCCTGCTCAATCGGGTCTTCGTCGGTCTGGCTCCCGCCGGCCGCGGGTGTGGTTTCGACGCCCAATCCCCCATCCCGTCTGGCGGGAGCCTGACCGACGTCGAAAGCACGACGGCGGTTCGCCGTTCGTATCTTCGATCGCAGTGAAGTCGCGTGGCCGAGAACTGTCCGCGCAGGCCCCATTTCGCGGGAACAATCGCCGCGACCATGTCGAACGCCCGATCAGTTGGCTGCGTAACGTTCGCCGCCTGATCACACGCTGGGAATTCGACCCCCGAGCTGTTCGAAGGCGTCGTCCGCCTCGCCTGCCTGTTCACGACCCGCAAGTGGTCTTGAAACGACCTCAAGCGTCTTCAATGTCAGGAGCCACGTTACGCAGTCAGCTCGGCGATGATCTCTTCGACGCTGGTGAGTTGCTTCTTCACTCCCTCCAGCGTCTCGCGGACGTTGGCGACGACTTCGGGCGGAGCCTTGGCGGTGAAGTTTCCGTTGGCGAGCTTGCCTGCGTGACCCTTGATCACCTTGCGGAGTTTGTCGGCCTCTTTCTGCTGACGGGCCAGTTCCGCCTCACGATCAATGAGACCTTCGAGGGGGATGTACCCGTCGGCATCTCCCAGTGAGAAACTGGCCGCGCCCTGCGGCCGTTCGACGTCCGCCCCCGCCGCTTCCAGCACGGCTTTCGCCTGATTGTCGAACTGCGACGCGACCGCCTGCATGTCTCCCGCGACGTCCGGGGTGGCCCGCATGAGCAGCTTCACAGGCGTGCTGGGCGGGATGTTGTAGACGGCCCGCACGTTCCGCACGGCGACGATTGTCTCCTGCAACCGTCCGAAACGCCGCTCCAACGCATCGTCCTGCCACGACGTGGGCAATTCGGGCCACGCCGCGATAATGCACGCTTCCGCCGGCGTCTGAGGGCTCAGGATCTGAGATTTGAGATTTGAGATTTCAGACACCGGATTCGGCAGCGCACGTTCCGGGGCGATCTCACGCAACCGTTGCCACAACTCCTCACAGATGAACGGCGTAAACGGCTGCAACAATCGCACCAGCGAATCGAGCACGGACAACAGCACCCGCTGAGCGATCACGCGTTCCTCGCCCGCAACGCTCTCAGATCCCGAAACGCTCTCAGATCCCGGAGCGTTAGCGACGGCTCCGGGGCCATCACCAGAATCGGGACCGGGCGCTAACGCTTCCGGCTCTGATGGCTTTCGTAGTCGCGGCTTGATCATCTCCAGGTACCAGTCGCAGAACTCGTTCCAGGTGAAATCGCGGATCGCCCGCGTCGCTGCGTCGTACTGGTAGCGGCTGAGGTACTCGTCCATCTGCTGGGCGACGGTGCTCAGCCGCGAGAGGATCCAGCGGTCTTCGAGTTGCAACTGGTCGGCCGTTACTTCGCCGGGCGTATGCCCTTCGAGGTTCATCATGGCGAACCGCGCGGCGTTCCAGAACTTGTTGCAGAAGTTGCGGCCGTACTCGAACCGTTCGCTCACCATGCGGGCGACCGGCACGTCCGGGTCCGGTTCGTAGTTGGGGGAGGTGTATTGGTAGTCAGCTTTGCACTTGGGGCAGTGGACGGTCGGCTTGGGGCCGCCCTCCGGTTTGGCTTTTTGGTGCTTGAGCGTTTGCGGAATGAGCGTTTCGCACTTCGGACATTCGTAACTGATCGGCAGCCGCACGTCCTGGGTCTCGCCGGCGAAGGAGGCGATGGTGAAGCGGATCGCGTCCGTGCCGTACTTCTCGATCAGGTCGACCGGGTCGACGCCGTTCCCCTTCGACTTGGACATCGTCTGCCCGAAGCCGTCGAGAATTTTCGGATGCACGTGCACCTGCGTAAAGGGGACGTCGCCCATGTTGTACAGCCCGGTGAGCACCATCCGCGCGACCCACAGCGTGATGATGTCCCGCGAAGTGATGAGCACGTTGCCCGGGTAGAAGTAATCGAGGACCTCGTTGCCATCAGAGCCGGAAGCGTTAGCGCCCGGTCGGGAGGCCTCTGGTAAAAGACCCGTCGCTAACGCTCTGGGCCCTGATGGGAGATCAACAGTCGCCAATTGCTTGGCAATCTCCGCTTCATCGAGCGGCGGATTGTGCTCCCTGTCCGGCCACCCCAACGTCGCCTGCGGCCACAACGCCGACGAGAACCACGTATCGAGCACGTCGGGGTCCTGCTCGAAGCCTTTGGACTCTAAATCAGCGATCAATTCGGCCTCATCACCATCAAGACACACTAGAGCGTTGCTGTTTGCTTTGGCCACATTGGCTGTCCCGTGCTTCACAATGGTGATGCCGCCCTCATCTTGAACAGCTACCGAGATATCATCGCGACCGGCGCATTTTGAATGCTGTGTTACCCACTTCAGGACGATATCAGCGTCGGTTACAGCTCGACATGCCTTCCTCCACACCGGGATCCGGTGCCCCCACCAGAGTTGTCGGCTGATGCACCAGTCGCGTTTTTCGCTGAGCCAGTCGAGGTAGGTTCTCTTGTAGCGGGAGGGATAGAACCGCACGCGGTTGTCTTCGACGGCATCCATCGCCGTTTGGGCGAGTCCGGGGCTGCGGTCCTCATCGTCGCCCATGCGGACGAACCACTGGTCCGAGAGGTACGGCTCGACCGGGGTTTTGGAGCGGTCACTGTGCTTGATCGGGATCAGCCGGTCCTCGACGCCGTCGTAATAGCCGAGGGTCTGAATGTCCTCGATGACCTGATCTCGCACCGTGTAGAGATCGACCCCGACGTACTTGTCGACGCCACACTCCGCGTTGATCGTCCCGTCGGGATTGAGGATGTTGATGACGCCGATCTCGGTGTCTGTGCCGAGTTGCCGTTGATAGCAGGCGTAGTCGTTGGGGTCGTGACCCGGCGTGACCTTGACCGCTCCGGTGCCGAGTTCTTTGTCGGCCAATAGGGCGTCGGCGATGATCGGAACCAGCCGCCCGTTGAGCGGGATGCGGACCTGTTTGCCGATCAGGTCAGTGTACCGCTCGTCGGTCGGATGCACGCAGACCGCCGTGTCGCCCAGCATGGTTTCCGGGCGGGTCGTGGAGAACTGGATCGACTGCCCGGTCTCGTTGCCTTGCTCATCAACGACGGGGTAGTGGAACGACCAGAAGTGGCCGTCGACCTCCTCGGCGTACACTTCGTCGTCGGCGACGGCGGTCTGCAGGTGTGTGTCCCAGTTGACGAGACGCTTGCCGCGGTAGATCAGCCCGTCTTTGAACATCTTGAAGAATGTCCGCCGCACGGCTTTTGCGCAGACGTTGTCGAGCGTGAACCGCGTCCTGCGCCAATCGCAACTGGCACCCAGCGATTTGAGCTGTCCGATGATCCGCTTCTCGTAGGCGTCCTTCCACTTCCAGATGCGGTCGACCAGTTCCTTGCGGCCCACGTCGTGCCGCGTGAGTCCTTCTTCCTCGAGCATTCGCCGCTCGACAACCGCCTGCGTGGCGATGCCCGCATGGTCGGTGCCCGGCATCCACAGGGCTTCGTACCCCTGCATCCGCCGCCAGCGGGTGATCAAATCCTGACAGGTCCCGTTGAGCGCATGCCCCATGTGCAGCGCCCCGGTGACGTTGGGCAGCGGAATCATGATCGTATGCGGCGGCTTATCGGGGTCCGGGTCCGCATTGAAGTCGCCGCGGCTCTCCCAAAAGGGGAACCACTTGGCTTGGGCGTCGGCAGGGTCGTACTGCTTCGGGATGTCGGTCATTGAAGGGGAGTGACTTCCGTGCAAAGGGACTTTCCGCAAGGCGGACAGAGGGAAAACACCGGGGACGCGAAACGGTGGCTCAAGGCGTCTCACGCCAGGATGTCGTTCACGGCGAGTTCATACGACTGCCCAGCCACTTCGAACGTAACGGTGTCCCCGGCTCGCCCGGTTGTGTGATACTCGTATTGCTCAAGATGTGGCTGCGGGTTGATGTAGTGTTCGACGGTGCTGTCGCGAAGATTGACGATCCAGTAGTGCGGGATTCCCGCGACCGCATAGTTGATCTGCTTACAACCTCGATCGGTCGGAAGCGAACTGTCGGCGACTTCAATGACGAGGGCAAGGGCCCCTGGACCCGGGTGATGGTCGTCGTAATCGTCTTCGTGTCCCAGGACGACCGCGACATCGGGTTCGGGCTCCTGAATTCCGTTGAGCGTAACGGGCTGCTGTGACTGGACGTGGCAGCGCTCCCCGTGTAGCAGCTCAGTGAGCAGCCTTTGTAGCCGCTTAACGATGTGTGCATGCCGCGGTCCGACGGTCATGATGCTGCCTCCCTGGTCACGGCGATCCTTGCGAACGAGAACACCATCGATCAACTCGACGGGCAGTCCCTCTTCCAGAATGCCCTGATCGATCATTGCGTGGTATTGCTGGACGGTGAGGGGTTCAATCACCGCCGCTGTCGCATCAGCGACCTGTTCGACAAGAGTGTTTGACATGCCTGTCAGTCTCCGGAGCCTGCGATCTGCCCATCATCCTTAAACAGCTTGTATTCTACCGCGTCCACCAGCGCCAGCCAACTGGCTTCGATGATGTTCTCACTGACGCCGACGGTGCTCCAGACGTCGTGGGCGTCCTTACTTTCGATGACGACGCGGACACGGGCGGCGGTCCCTTCGGCCGAGTTGATGACCCGCACCTTGTAGTCGGCCAGATGCATCGATTCGAGGTTCGGGTGAGTGTCCAGCAATGCCTTGCGGAGAGCCGTGTCGAGCGCATTGACCGGCCCGTCCCCTTCGGCGACTTCGTGCCTGACGAGTGTCCCTTTCTCGCCGTCCCCGCCGCCTTCAGTGCTCCTACCTGAGTTGCTCTCCGACGGCACCTCCCCCCCGTGGGGGATGCGGAGCTTGACCGTCGCCTCGGTGAGCGGCTCGGCCTGCCCGGCGGTCTCGACGTTGACGCGGTAGTGGATCCGCTCGAACTTCGGCTGATACGTGCCGGCACATTTCTTGACCAGCAGGTCGAACGACGCCTCCGACGCCTCGAACTGATAACCTTCGTTTTCCAGGTCGACGACCCGGTCGAGAATGGCCTTGAGCAGGGCCGGGTCTTTGTCGAGTTTGTGCTTGGTCGTTTTGGCGATGATGTTCGACCGGCCGGACAGTTCGCTCACGAGGATGCGGCGTTCGTTGCCGACCATCTCCGGCGGGATGTGCTCGTAACTTTCCGCGATGCGATTGACAGCATGCACGTGCATGCCCCCTTTGTGGGCGAAGGCACTGCGGCCGACGAACGCCTGATTCGGCCGAAAGTTCATATTGGCCAGTTCGTACACGTACCGCGACAGCTCAGTGAGCCGGGCCACTCCGTCGCCGTTGAGGACGTGGCATTCCGTCTTGAGGGCCAGATTGGCGGCGATGCTGACCAAGTCCGCGTTGCCGCACCGTTCGCCGATGCCGTTGACGGTTCCCTGCACCTGCACGGCTCCGGCGCCGATCGCTGCCAGAGAGTTGGCGACGCCGACATCGCAGTCGTTGTGACAGTGGATGCCAATCGGGATCGTCAGATCTTGCATCACCGACCGGACCGTTTCGACAAGACGGTCCGGCAGCGTTCCGCCGTTGGTATCACAGGCGACGATGATCTCCGCCCCCGCGTCCTGGGCCGCCCGGACCGTCTGCGCAGCGTACTCCGGATTGGCCGCATAGCCATCGAAAAAGTGCTCCGCATCGTAAATCACGCGGCGGCCCTGGCTGGCCAGATAGCCGACCGAATCGGCGATCATCGCCAGATTCTCGTCGAGGCCGACCCGCAGGACATCGGTGACGTGCAAGTCCCACGTTTTGCCGACGACGGTGCAGGCGGCCGTTTGTGTGGCGAGCAAGGCCCGCAGACCGGTGTCCTGCGCGGGGCCGATGCCGCGACGACGGGTCATGCCGAACGAACAGACGGTCGCGTGCTTGAGATCCAATTTGCGGACCTGCTGGAAGTACTCCGTGTCCTTCTCGTTCGACCCGGCAAATCCGCCCTCGATGAAATCGAAGCCGAGATCGTCGAGCATTTTGGTGATCAACAGTTTGTCCTGGATGGAAAAGTTGACCCCTTCCCCCTGGCTGCCGTCGCGGAGCGTGGTGTCGTAAAGTTGGATGTACATGAGGAGCCGTTGGCTTTCAGCGGTCAGCTTTCAGTGGTCAGTGTTTGGCTTTCAGCCATTGGCAGTCAGACGTCCTCCCGATCACTGACTGCTAACGAAAAACACCCTCAGGCGGGTGACCTGAGGGTGTTGGGGTTGTGTGGAAACAGTCAGCCGCACCTCAGCGTCGCCTGGCGACGGAGCGTCCAATAATGACCCCGATGTTTTCTCCCGATTCGCTGATCGAGAACAACAGGCCGAACATGGAGGCACTTCTCAAACAGGTACGGAACAGACTCGTTGGGACGATCAACATCGAAAAGAATAGCCGCTGATTCGACTTGCGTCAAACTCAGAGTTAGGGTGTCTTGTTACTTTCCATGAGGAAGGGTGGCGGTGGCACTCCGTAGGAAGCTCCCCATTCTCAACGCCTTCGTGTACGGGGACTTCCGCTAAGCGGAGCGCCCCCGCCACCCCGTCGTTACATTTCGCAAGGATGCAAAGGAAACACCGTTGAGACGAATGGAGGCGGATTGCCGCAGATCGATGCAGGCCAGCAGACCGATCCGCCCGAATCTGCTTTGATCTGCCTGATCCGCGTTTTCTTTCTCTGTCAATCGGCGGACAAGAACCTCGCCCCGCCGGGTGCAGAAGCGGGCTGTTGCACCCTCCTCCATGAGAAAGAACACGCCAACCTCGACCCTCTGTTGGCACATCGGTAACCTTGGGCGGGCGGCCGTTTTGGCTAACACGCCCGTGTCCGGCTCCGCTTCGTTTTCAGTTCCGTCCCATCTCACACATTGCTCACGACCATGCAAATCATTCCGGCGATTGATCTTCGAGGCGGCAAGTGTGTGCGGCTGCGGCAGGGGGACTATGCTCAGGAGACCGTTTTCGGCGACGATCCGGTCGCCATGGCGCAGCAGTGGGCCGCGCAGGGAGCCGAGCGGATTCATTTGGTCGATCTTGACGGTGCCAAAGCAGGACGTCCGGTCAACGATGCGGTCATCGCCCAAATTGTCGAGACGGTGGCGGTCCCCTGCCAGATGGGAGGCGGGTTGCGGGATGAAGCTGCGGTGCGACACATGCTGGAGGAGGTCGGCATCGACCGCGTAATCATCGGCACGCAGGCCCTCAAACAGCCGGAGTGGTTCGCCGAGATGGCCCAGTCCTTTCCCAACCGCGTTGCCTTGGGGATCGACGCCCGCGATTCGATGGTCGCCACCGAAGGGTGGCTCGACGTTTCGGAAACGTCCGTGTTCGACCTCGCCAGACAATACCTCGAACTGCCGGTGGCGGCGGTGATCTACACCAACATCGCCAATGACGGCATGATGCAGGGAATCGACGACCAGACACTGGCGGATTTAGTCAAACTGGCCAACTTGGGGCTTCCGGTGATCGCTTCCGGAGGCGTCACGACGGCTGAGGATGTGCGGAGACTGGCCGCCCGATCCGCGTCGCAGCCCAGGCTGGTCGGGGCGATTGTTGGCCGCGCCCTGTATGAGGGAACGCTGAGTGTGGCCGAGGCGGTCGCCGCCAGTCGGACAACTCCCTCTTGACGGGCGGATCGGCATCCGCATAGGGTCCGCCGTCAATGGTATGACCCGAGGTCGTGTTGACATTCAGACGGTCTGATTTCCAAGGGAATTCCGGGTAGCACCGGTTGTCCCAACCGGTGCCGCGCAGCGGCAGGAAGCGTGTCCTTCACCGGACGATTCACGCAAAGGCTTCTTGTCGCGGAGCGACACGGGCTGGGACAGCCCGTGCGCCCCATTCTTGAATGTCAGTACAACCTCGTGCTCTGTCGATGCTACGATTTCTGGTTGGAGTTCAAGCTTTCGCTTGCCTGGGCAGTCTAAAGGCTGAACTAAAACCTTGAGTTTCAGGTTTGACAGGCCACTAAGGCTGCGAAACGATTGCGCCGCTGGGCGGACCTACGGGCGATCGGGGTTCGTAGTCTCAAACACGCCACGGAAGGTGACAGCAATGGCACACGCTCGATGGCAACGAATGTCTCGCGCGTTCGGTGCGCTCGTGCTGTTGAAGTCGAGTCTGGCGGCGACTGGCTGGGCAGCCGATGAGTCCGCTCCGCCTGCTGTTGAGTCGGCTCCATCAGTCGCAGCGTCGCCTCCGTCAGCCGAAGACGCGGCGGCCCATCCGTCGGACTCACCGAAAGATTCGCTGCCGGCCGCGCGACCGCAGCGGGTGATCGTCCTGTCGACGGGACGGGTCGTGCTGGGCGACGTCGTCGAACGGCCCGGAGGGTATCTGGTTCGTGAGAATTTCGGCAGCGTGGTGGTCCCGTTCGCCCAGGTGCGTCTCACGGCGGCCGATCTGCCTGATGCGTATCGCAAGCTCTCCCGATCAATGACCGAACCGACCGCCGGCAAGCACCTGGAACTGGCCGCGTGGTGCTACGACAACCGGCTGTATGGCTCCGCCCAGGGCCAGGTGAAGCGGGCCTTGTTGTTGGAGCCGGATCGCAAGGACGCTCGCAAGTTTCTCCGAAATCTTCAGCGGACCCTGGAGACCGGCGAGCACTCCGGGCAGGCGTCGGCGGATCGCGCGGACGCCCCGCTCGGTTCGACCTTTCCCGGCCAGTCGTGGAAGTCGCAGCTCCGCCAGCGACGGGCCGCGGGTCAGCGAGAGGCACCGGTTTCGACGTCCGGGTTGTCGCCTCAAACGGTCCAGATGTTCGTGCAAAAAGTGCAGCCTTTGCTCATGAACAAGTGCGGCAACGCACGCTGCCACGGTCAGGCGGCGACGAGCGACTTTCGCCTGACGCCCGTCCGCCGCGGCATGAGCGGCTTTCGCATTTTCACGGAGCAAAACCTGTCGTCAGTGCTCAGGGAAATGGACCACCGGGAGCCGGAGACAAGCCGGCTGCTCACCATCCCCCAGGGGACACATGGCGGCTCCCGCAAACCGTTGTTCGTCGGCCCCTCTGGCGAACAGCAACAGGCGTTGCTTCGGGAGTGGGTCCTTCGAGCCGCCCCCGAACAGGCGCGACAGGAACAGGCGCGACCGGAACGGGGGCGACCGGAAGATGGGGAGCAGGAACTCGTACAGCAGACGCGCCCCGCCGCCGATTCCGAATTCGAGACCGGATCCGGCACCGGTGCGAAACAGCCGTCGACGCCGCGCCGTGACCCGTTTCTGAAACAGATTCTCGCGGAAGAGCGACCGGATGCTTTCGATCCCGACGTGTTCAACCGCATCATTCACGCGAACTCGCCCGCGTCGAACGGCTTGCGGTGAGCCGTCGGCGGACTGCGTTTCTCAATACGCAATCAGAGCCGCGTCCGTCAGGAAGCGCCCGATCACACGCGTTGTACGTTTCAGACACGTTCCATTCCGAATCGCGACCGCTGCCTCACAGGCGCGGCCCTGAGGCATGCACTTCTGACGCGAGCCGCCACTACCCCTCAAATGTCGTCTCTGTCGTGCTGCCGGTTGCCTGGGCGACCGAACTGTGGTCGCGGTAATGTTCGAGTTGGTCCTCATCCAGTTCCACGCCCAGCCCGGGTCCCTGCGGCACCCGTGCGGCAGCGGGGCCAATGTCCAGCGGGGTCTTGAGCAGATCGGCCTCGTGGTACAGCGGGCCGATGAAATCGCCCGGATAGCGCTCGCTGGCAATCGTCGGCAGGGCGGCTCCCAGATGCAGCATGGCCGCCGTCCCGATGCCCAGCTCCAGATTGCTGCCCATTGCACAAGGAAGTCCCGCCGCTTTGGCGGCATGCACGCATTCGACAGTCGCCTGGATGCCGCCGTTCTTGCCCGGATAAACACTGATGATGTCGGCCGCCCGTTGAGCCGTCAGCCGCCAGACATCGCCGGCGGTGAAGGCACTTTCGTCCGCCATGATCGGGATGTCGGTCCGCCGCCGCAGCGCGGCCAGTTCGGACGGATCGCCCGTTGAGATTGGCTGCTCGGCAAAGAGAATGCCGAACGGCCGCAGCCGCTGGAGCATTTGCGCCGCCTGCGGGACCGTCCAGCCGCAGTTGGCATCAACACTGATGGGGATGTCCGGTCCGGCGAGTTCGCGAATGGCACGCACTCGCTCAAGGTCCTGTGCCGGTTCGAGGCCGACTTTGACCTTCAGACACTTCGCTCCCGAATCGAGAAATGTCTTCGCCAGATTGACGGCGTTCGTCACTTCGATCGAACCGACGACCATCCGGATCGGCATCTCCTCTCGGACCTTGCCGCCCAGCAGTTGATAGACCGGCACCCCGACGGCCTTGCCGGACAGGTCCCACAGCGCCATTTCGACAGCCGCTTTGGTGAACGGATTGAGCCGAATCGTCGCTTCGACCTTCTGCCGCAACCGTGTGATCTGTGTGGGGTCTTCACCCACGAGCACCGGGGCAATCAACCCCTCGATAATCGCCACGCTGCCGAGACTGGTCTCTCCACTCCAACGGGGTGCAAGGGTCGCCTCACCCAGCCCCACGAGCCCGCCGTCGGTGTGAACGCGAACAACGACGTACGGCGAGGTGGCATGCACCCCATGCGATGTCTTGGTCGTCATCTGCGGCTTGAGCGGCACATTGACCGGGACGGCTTCAACGCGGGTGATCTTCATGGGTGCTGCCAAATCTTGATTGATTCATTTTCCTTGTTCCCATACTCCAGTTTGGGAACGCGGGGGCTATTGTTGGAGTTCAAGCTTTAGCTTGCTTCGCAGTCTCAAGGCTGAACTCCAACTCCAAGTTGATTCTTGTTCTCAAACAGGAGCTTGGGAAGGAGGAGGTTCCAGTTTGGGAACGCGGGACCTGCGACTGTCTATTTCCGGCGCAGTTTCCAGACGTCTGACTCCATGTTGTTGCCGGCGACCATCCACAGGGCTCCGTTGTGGACGAAGACACTGGCGGCATGCCGCGGCTTCCAGGGGGTGTCCGGCACCTCCTCCCAGTGCTCGCCATCCGTCGAATGCCAGACGTCTTTGCGGTTTCCGCCTTTGGCGTTGTACCCTTCCATCACCCACAGCCGCTCGTCCCAGACGGCGACGTCGTGATACTGCCGGGCCGCCCAGGGGGCCGCCTCGACATGACGGGTCCAACTCACGCCGTCCGCCGAGCTCCAGACGTCGTTGTGGAATTTTCGCGAGGGCGTCTGCGGCGTATCGTAGGTGCCGCCGCCGAGAATCCAGATGCGGCCCCGAAAGACCGCACTCCCGCCGATCATGCCTCGGGCCGACCAACACGGTTCGACCGGCTTCACCTCCTGCCAGTCGATCCCGTTCTGAGTGGTCCACAGGTCGCGATAGAAGACCTCCTCGGATGTCTCTTTGGCGAACGCCGGCATGGTCTGCCCGCCGATAACCCAGATGCGGTCATCATGCACGACTGTGTAATGCAGCGCCCGCGGTCTCCACGGCACCGGCTGATCCCGATTGACGAATTCCCATGTACGGCCGTCGACGGAATTCCAGACGTCGTTCTGATAGCGCCCCTGATTGACATCGCCTCCCACGATCCACATGCGGTCGCGGAACACGGCGTAACCGGCCGTGTGACGGCCTTCCCAGTCGGCAGTCGCATCGAAGGTGCTGTCCTTGAATGTGTTCGGCTTCACCAGCGTCCACTCGGCCCCCTCCGGCGAACTCCAGACTTCGTTGTTACAGATGCGGGGAAAGAACTCCCGCTGGGAGGCGCTCGGATTCCAGCCGCCGATGAACCACATGCGACCGCGAAAGGAAAGCGCCCCCGCTCCATCGCGCGGAGCAAACGCCGCGTTCATCGTGACGTTGGCCCATTCGTACCGAGCCGGGTCATCGGCGGCAGCCGACGGTCGCTCTGTGACGAGCATCAAGAGCGCAACGAGAATGCCGCAGCCGCGAGCTGTGTTCGTCATGGCAATCAATCCTGTTCCTCGTGGGCGTGTGTTCCGGAAGGACGCGTTGTTGGAGTTCAAGCTTTAGCTTGCCTTCGCGTAACCGTTCACGGGCGGGCAACTCTCGCCCGGAATATCCGGGGCCAGGCACCTTTTTGGGCCGTTACGGACTCTGAGTCGGGCCCCGTTTCCAGCCGAAAAAGGTGCCTGGCCCCAACCTGTGAACGCTTACTGCTTCGCAGCCTAAAGGCTGAACTCCAACTTGACGTTCTAGACTTCTCAGGGCACTACGCATACTCCGGGAGAAAACGTTTCCAGTTTTCGTAGATGATATCGTGAATCATCTCTTCGGGCACGCGGGGCAAGCGGGTGCCGTCGACGATGTCGTTGACTTTGTGTTGGCCGGCGATGACTTGAGCCGCCGTCGCGGAGGGGAAGTCCGAGCCGAAGATCAGTTTGTGTTCGACGCCGTACTCGATCGCCGTCATGAACGCCTGATAGTGCCGCAGCGGACGGTAATGCAGAGCAGAGATGTTCGCGTACAGGTTGGGATGCTTGCGGATCAACACGACGCATTCGTCCTCCCAGGGATGCCCCATGTGGGCGATGACGATCCGCAGATCGGGACAGGCGATGGCGATGTCCTCCAGTTGAACCGGGTTCGCATACTTGAGCGGACCGGGACGGACGAACGACGTCCCCTGATGGATGTTGACCGGGATGCCGAGCGCCTCCGCCTTCTTGAACAGCGGTAAATGTTTCGGGTCCTGCGGATCCCAGCTCTGATAGATCGGCGAACACTTCAGCCCGCGCAAACCGAGATTGTTCACGTAATGTTCGAGCTGTTCGACGCAATCTTCATCGTTGGGGTCGACCGAACACCAGCCGATGAACTTGTCCGAGTGTGCGGCGACGAACTCAGCAATCAACTCCTGATCGGCATTGATCCCGGTGAAGGGCGCCTTGATGCCGAACACGATCACCTTGTCGGCATCTGCGGTCGCTTCGAGCAACTGCTCCGGCTTCGAGTCGAACGCATTCGCCTCGTCGACGTCGGCCCCGGCGAAATAGACGTCATCGGAGAGCTTCATCTTGGCCCGTTTGGCTTCCCATGCAAACTCGACGAACTCGTCCGACAGATGATCCGGATACCACATCAGGTTGGTGTGCGTGTCGAACAACATGGCGTGTGTGACGTTGTTAATTGAGGCCAGGGTTGCTGTGAATGTCGAATGGCGAACTCAGAATGACGAAGGAATGACCGAATGACGAATGTCCGAAAAACGGCTCACGCTGCTCGTGCCGTGATCCCTCCCTTGTTCCCAAACCGGAGTTTGGGAACGAGGACGGCCACGTCGCAGGAGTGTTCGGCATTCGTGCTTCCTTCGACATTCGTCATTCCTTCGTGTTTCGGCTCGGCAGGAGCCTCGCCCTCCCGATCACTTGTTGGTCTTTATGAATCCACTCCCCGGTCGGGATTCACCGCCAGCCAACTCAAGGCCCCCACGAAATAGAAACCGGCGTGCAGGTAGATCACGTGATTCCAGTTTCCATCGGTTTCGCGAATCTGATCGAACCAGCTTCCCAAAACGACCGGCAGAATAACACCCGCCAGGCATCCGGCCATGTTCATGACGCCCATCGCCACGGCTGTGTTCCGTCCACCGACGTCGATCGTCGCGGCCCAGGCGGCAGGTAGTGCGAGGCCGGAGAACAACGCGCCGATCGCGATCACAGCCGCGAGCTGCGTCGCCGTCGACGTCCACGCGGAGGCCATCGTGATCAGCCCGCACAGCGTCATGGCGACAAACGCCGTGCCGCTGCGGCTGACCCACCGGCTGCCTGTCACACGCAACAGCCGATCGATGATCACACCTCCGGAGAGGCTGCCGACGACCACCGCCATCAACGGCAGACTGTTAAGCAGACCGGCCTTCGCTTTGGGGATGCCGTACACATACTCCAGAAACGCGAAGAACCACGTGACAAAAAACACGTACCCCGCGGACCGAAAAAACGACTGCACGCACAGCCCCCACAAGCTCACGCATTGCAACATGCGGAGCATCAGCGGGCGTTCGGAATTCTGAGAGGGAGCTGCTTCGTCAGAGAGCGTTGCTTCAGCAGGTGAAGCTGCGTGTGCAGAGGCGTCTGCCCGGCGGATCAAATCAAGCTCCGCCTGGTTGACCCGCCAATGATCCTGCGGGTCGGTCCGGAAAAACCACGAAAACGCGACGGCCCATACAATCGCCACCATCGAATAGGCGGCGAATATCTCCCGCCAGCCGAAGCCGCGCGCCAGCAGCCAGCCGGTCAGTCCCATTGTCGCGGCTCCGCCGAGCGACATGGCCGCACCAATCCCGGCACTGCTCAGGCCACGATTGGGCAGCGGGATCCAGTCCTTCAGAATCTTTGCCGACAAGGGCGTCATCCCCGCTTGAAAAACGCCTAACAACAGCCGCGAGACCCACAGTGAAGTCAGTAGCGACGCCGCCGCCGTCCACAAATTGCACAGCGACCAACAGACGCTAAGGATCGCAAACGCGGCTCGCGTTCCCAAGCGATTCCCCAGCCATCCGCCCGGAACCTGAAACAAAAAATACCCGATCATGAACGCACTCATGAGTTGCCCCATCTGCGCGTTGTCGAAACCGAGGTCCTGCTGCATCGTCGTGTTGGCTGCCGAGAGGCAGTACCGCGTCAGATAGGCGCTCGCTGCCGCAAACGCCACGAGCCCTAACACGACCCAACGAACATTGGTCGGCGGGGACGGGGCGAGTTCGGTAGGGTGTTGATGCATGGCAGACTTCCTCGCCCTTGGCATTGCCTCCGGGCGAACAGGAACCATGGATTGGCGTTAGCCCGGAGCCAACGGCGACCGCCGACGTTGGTGAGACGCCCCAATTTCAACAAGACGTTTGCCCTGTCCGAAACAAGTGCCGTCCTTGCCGGGCGCGACGGATTGTTGTCTCATACTCAGTCGTTCTCAGTTGACACAATGACGATGACTTTCCGTCACGCGAATACGCCGAAGGCGTTTCCCAACGCAGCCCGGGGTCAGCGGCTTAGCCGCGCCACCCTGGGAAACGAGGGACGACAGCCGCTCGAACCCTGCAAGGGTTCCACAACACGAACGCTCGCTGTTTTCCGGCGAATTGACGATTGTTCAACCCTTTCAGGGTTGTGAATTCTTTTTCGTTGGTCCCCCCGCAGGGTGCGCTCACTTCGTTCGCGACCCTGGGCTTTGATGTGAAACGCCTTCGGCGTAAAGAGCTTGCGTCACATGATATTTGACAGCCAAACTTGGAAGTACTGATACTCGAAACCGCTGATTTTACACGTTTTCGTGCCCGAATGCCCCTGAGGCCAAAATGATTGTCGACGTGCACAGCCATGCGTGGCGTTACCCTGACCACTTCAACGACGACTTTCAGCAGCAGGCCCGTCGCGCGCGGGCCGGTGCCGACGTCGACTTGACGGTCCGCTACGACGAGTACCTCGCTGGGGCGACACAGGCGGACCGCACGATCGTCTTCGGCGGCAAGGCACGACTGAGCGGCCTGTGGGTCGACGACCGGTACGTTGCCGATTACGTAGCGGCTCATCCGGACAAACTGGTCGGGTTTCTTTCACTCGACCCGACCCAGGAGGGGTGGCAAACGGAAATGCGCGACGGGCACGAGCGGCTCGGACTGCGGGGCATCAAACTGATGTCAATGTACGCCGGGTTTCAGCCGGATGACGAACGGCTCGATCCGCTGTGGAGTTACGCGACCACGCACGCGCTCCCCGTGCTGCTGCACACGGGGACGACCTTCATCGCCCAGGCACCGCTCGACTGCACGCTGCCGCGGCATCTGGACCGCGTCGCCATCCGCTACCCGGACGTGACGATCATCATGGCCCACCTCGCCCATCCGTACGAACCGGAGTGCGTCGCTGTGATCCGCAAACATCACCACGTGTATGCCGACGTCAGTGCGCTGCACTACCGGCCGTTCCAGTTGTATCACAGCCTGATGCTCGTTCAGGAGTACGGCGTGTGGGACAAGCTGCTGTTCGGCAGCGATTACCCGTTCACCACCGTCGACGCGTCGATCGACGGTCTGCGCCAACTCAACGACCAACTCAACGGCACCGCACTCCCCCGTCTCGATGCCGCCGCCATCGAGGCGCTGATCCACCGTGACAGCCTGTCGTTGCTGGGGCTGGCCGCGGAGGCACAGACCGACATGCTCTGAGGCGAGCCGCTCAACGCGCAGCTTCAGGGCAAACGTTTTTTCGTATTGGCGCAATTGCCGGCGGTTCGCCGTCAGAGTTGCCTCCGGGCGAACAGGGATCATGGATTGGCGTTCACCCGGAGCCAACGGCGACGGCCGACGTCGGTGCGACGCCCCGACTTCAACAAAACGTTGGCCCTGCCCGCAGGTTCCGCGAGCCTGAAACAACAGCGTTCGCCTGCTACACTCGGTCACGACGACACCGTCTCTCCGTCAGCCACGAGACGGTCCTCCGAATACCGCTGACGCAAGCGTCGGCGGTTTGGTTCCCTCACACGGTTTCGTTCTCTCACACAGTCGATCAACACGGACTCGTCCCGTCCGGCATCAGTCACTGATCATTGGAGTTTCTGACATGAACGCCCCGGTTACCCGTCGTCAGTTTTTCGCCTCCACCGGTGCCCTGGCAGCCGGATTTGCCGCAACCGGAATCGTCGGCCAGCGGGCCGTCGCTGCGGAAAAGCAGCCGCCGTACCGGATCTCGCTGGCGGAATGGTCGCTACATCGGGGGCTGTTCGCCGGCAAACTCGACCATCTGGACTTCGCGAAGATTGCCCGCGAAGAGTTTGGCATCGACGCGATTGAGTATGTCAACCAGTTCTTCAAAGACAACGTGGCCGACCCGAAGTATCTTGCCGCCATAAAGCAGCGGGGCGAGGATCATGGGGTGAAGAGCCTGCTGATCATGGTCGACGGCGAAGGCAAGCTGGGCGATGCGGACGAAGGCCAGCGCCGCCAGGCAATCGAGAACCACCGCAAATGGGTCGAGGCCGCCAGGTTTCTTGGCTGTCACTCCATCCGAGTGAACGCGGCCAGTAGCGGCAGCGATCAGGAACAGCAGGAGCGTGCGGCTGACGGACTGCGTCGCTTGACCGAGCTCGCCGCGCCGTATGGGATTTCGGTCATCGTCGAGAATCATGGCGGCCTCTCGTCGAACGGCGAATGGCTGGCCGGCGTGATGAAGAAGGTCGATCATCCCAACTGCGGCACACTTCCCGACTTTGGGAACTTCCGCACCGCACCGGGCGAATGGTACGACCGGTACAAGGGGGTTGAGCAGCTCATGCCGTATGCGAAAGCGGTGAGTGCCAAGTCGCATTTCTTCGCCGATGGCCGCGAAGTGTACACCGACTATCACCGCATGATGAAAATCGTCGTCGACGCCGGGTACCACGGATATGTGGGCATCGAATGGGAAGGCCGCACGCCGGACGAATTCGCGGGCATCCGCCTGACGAAACAACTCCTGGAAACCGTCCGGGACGAGTTGTCAGCATGAGTCGCTTCGGAGAGATGGGGACCAAGGTGCCAAAAGGTACGCGTTCCCAGGTCGGGGTCTTCCAACACAACCGAAACGGGCTCACACCAGGATGCCGCCGATTGATGACTCCCGTCCGGCGACCGACGCGGTCACGGTGCGCCGGTTACGGTGGGTGATGGCGGTGTTCACCGGTCTGCTGGTGGGCGTGACAGCACCATTGTGGATGCCCGGCGGGGAGTTTCCGGACATTCCGTGGTTCGACGCGGCGGCCGCGATTCCTCCGCGGCTCGACTGGCTGTTTCTCGCCGCGCTTGTCATCCTGCTGGCGATGCAGTTCTTCCGGCTGCCGACGAATCGCCGCTGGCCCCTGCTGCTGCAAGCGGCCCTCATGGTGGTGGCGCTCCTGTTGTTGCCGACGGATCAGCATCGGCTGCAGCCGTGGGTGTGGCAGATGACGGTCGCGGCTGTGGTGATCGGCCTCTCGGCGAATGACCGGGTGACGCTCACCTGTCTGCGATGGTTCGTGGTGAGCATCTATTTCTGGTCGGCGGTCTCCAAGCTCGACTGGGCGTTTGTCGCAGGCCGCGGCCAGTGGTTGTTGAAGGGACTGGCCGCCGCAGTCGGCTTGTCGCCGTCGATGTGGCCCAGGGAGACGCGGATGGTCCTGGCGGGCATGTTTCCGCTGGGCGAGTTGGCGGCGGCGGCCGCGCTGTCGTGGCCCCGGACGCGGCGAGTGGGGCTCGGACTGGCGATTGTGATGCACGCGCTGCTGCTGTTGACGCTCGGCCCGTGGGGCAAACAACAATTCCCCGGGGTGCTCGTCTGGAACGGGTTCTTCATCGTGCAGGCTGTGCTGCTGTTTGGAGGCTCGGGACGTCTGCTGGTCTCGGAAAAAGGGCGTGAGGAGCCGGGCCCTGCGAAACCGCAAGCGTGGGGAGCGCGGACACGGGCGGCGGCCATTGTGACGACGATTGTCTGCCTGTTGCCGGCGTTGTCGCCGTGGGGGTATTGGGACCACTGGCCGAGTTGGGCCGTCTACTCGGAGCGACCGGCGGTGGTGCAGATGCTCGTCGGCACGGCGGATGTGCAACGTCTGCCGGCGACGCTTCGGCCCTTCGTCGGTCCGCCCGAACCACTCTCGGATTGGCGGCCGGTCAACCTCGATCGCTGGTCCTTTGCGACCTGCTGGTGCCCCATGTATCCGCAGCAACGGTACCGGCTCGCGGTGATTTCCTCACTCACGACCGACCGCCATCTCAGCCCGCGCGTCATCATCAAGGGCCCGCCGAATCGGTGGACCGGCAAGCGCGACGTCTCCGAATGGTTCGCCGGCAGGCCCGACGGCGACGGCGAATTCCCGGAAACAACGGCGGGTGGCTGGGGCACCTTTGTGCGTAAAACCAACGGCACGCATGGTTTTGCCGCGCCGGGTCGCACGACCGGTCGTCGTCGGAACCCCAGGTCGGTGAGCCTCACGACTGGGGCCGTGGAGACTTTCTGATTAGCCTTAGTTTGCGATAAACTATGGCGAAATTCGTTCTTCAGCAACCATTGGCGCCCCAGCCACCCGTCGCTCAATGGCGATGGGTGGCTGGGGCGATCTGAAATTGAGGATTGTCCAGCCATCGGGAATTCTGGGGCCGTGGACGATGAACGAACCGCGTCACGGCCCCCGTGTTCCGTCTGCGGACACCTTTCCGTCGCCTCAACAGCGCCCCAGCCACCCCACCCTTGAGCGGATGCACCCACAATGAACCGGCTGACCACTTTCTGCTTTTGTCTGACGTGCGGGTTGGCAGCGCTCGGGGGCGACCACTCCGCTGCCGCTGAAAGCCCGTTCCGCGTCTCTGCCGGTTTGTTCGATTCTGACCGCAGCGATCTGGGACTTGCACCGGCCCGGGGTGAACAGACAGTGCTCTATCGGGCGAATGAGGACGGCTACAAGTTCTGCCATCACCCCAACGCGGTCGAATTCGGAGATCAGTTGCTGGTGATGTGGTCGACCGGGCATGTGGATGAAGATGCTGCCGGTCAGCGGATCGTTTTTAGCAGGAGTTCTGACGGACGCGACTGGAGCGAGCCGGCCGTGCTGGCGGAGCCGTCGCCGGAGAACGTGCTGGTGGCCGCCGGCTTTCTTGTCGCAGGCGACCGGCTGGTTGCCTTCTACACGACGACACCGGGGGGAAACTTCGATCCACGGACGGCACTGTACGCTCGCACGTCAGCCGATGGCCGCACCTGGGACGAGCCGCGGCGAATCACAAGCGGGTTCTTCATCGCAGCACCGCGGCGTCTCCCATCGGGACGTCTGATTCTGGCGGGCGAGCACGTCGGAGACGGCCGCAACAAGGCACGGATGCGTCTGTTGTACACGGACCAGTCCGATGGCCTGGGCGGATGGCGGGACGCGGCCATCGACATCAAAGACTTGAAAGTGTTCGGTTATACCGAGCCGAGCCCGTTTCTCCGTGAGGACGGGACGCTGGTGATGGCGTTTCGTAACTACAGCGGCAGTCTGTACGCCAGTGAAAGCACCGACGAGGGGGCGACTTGGACCATGCCGCAACCGACGGGCTTTCTCGATTCAACGGCGCGTTTCGCCACCGGACATCTGCCTGATGGGACAACCTATCTGATCAACAATCCGATGACGGAGAGTTTCGATCGCAGCTTGTTGGCGATCGCCTTGAGCGGCGACGGAGTCACTTTTGACCGGGCCCTGTCCGTCCGCGGGGAGCCGACGCGACGGCGATTTAATGGCCGCTCCAAGTTGGATGGCTGGCAGTATCCGGATGCGATCGTCTGGAAGGAAGCCTTGTACGTTTTCTATTCCATCAACAAGGAAGACGTGGGCGTCACGCGGATCGCGCTGGCGGACTTGTCGCGGTCGGATGGGGGAGACGAGCCGCGCGTGGCGACACGCGTTGTCGCCGATCATTCGACGGGGGATTTCAAAACGGCTCGCAAAATAGTGACCGGGCCGGACACCAACGAGCATCCCGACTATCCGGGATGCACCGGTTTCGTCGGCTGGGAATCGGTCACACGGCTGGCCAGCGGGGAGATGCTGTGCAGTTTCAATGCGGGGTACTGGCATGTGTCGTTTCCCACGCCAAACGATCTCAAGCCGGACGTGCTCAAGAGCTTCGAAAACGCGGGATTCCCGACCGGTGCGAACGCGCCGACCGGCGGTCGCGCGCTGATCTGCCGCTCGCAGGACAACGGCAAAACCTGGTCCCGGCCCACTACGCTTATCGACACCCCCGGAGACGACCGGCACCCGGTGATTGTCGAACTTCCCGACGGGACGCTGCTGTGCGTGTTTTTCGTGATCGACAACTGGTACGGCTACGAGACTGCGCCCCCCGGCCGGAACAAGAACAGCCGCGTGGCCAGCATTCGCTCGACGGACGGCGGCCAGTCGTGGAGCGAGCCGGCCTACATGCCTTCGCCGTTTGTGTACTACGACCGGATGTGCGGCAAGCCGGTCGTCCTGCCGAACGGACGAATCATCCTGCCCACGTATGGCAAAGACGCCTGGGCCGATTCGCCCGAGCAACTGGGAGTTTATGCGAGTGACGATCGAGGCCAGTCGTGGAGCTTTCTGTCACGGTTGAAATCGGAAGACGGCGCACTGGACGAACCGGCCATCACCCGCGCCGCTAACGGGACGCTGGTGATGATCGCCCGACCGGACGGAAAACTCGCGTTCTCAAGCGATGACGGCAAAACGTGGACGAAGCCCCAACAGTTCGGCGTCAAGATGGTCGCGCCCTGCCTGATGACGCTCAAAAATGGCACGCTTGTGTGCCTGTTCGGCTGGGGAGCGACCGGCGGAATCCAGATGATGTGGAGCGACGATGACGGTCGCACCTGGACAACGCCCGCAGCCGACCGAGGCTTTCCGATCGACAGTTCGGTCTACGTCTATGCCATCGGATGCGAAATGCCCGACGGTTCGATCTACATCGTCTATTACGACCCCCGCGGCAACCAAACGAAATCAGCCATCTGGAGCATCCGCGTTCGCATCCGCAGCGACCGGCAAGGGATTGACATCCTGCCGGTTGAGTAGCGATGGCCGATTCGGAAGGAACAGATCAGCCGCGCACGAGTCGCGAGGCGAGGTTGTTGTCGCCGCCGACGTCGGTCAGGCGGCGGTCGCGGCCTTCGAAGAAGTACGTCAATTCCTCGTGGTCGATGCCCAGCAGGCCCAGCATGGTGGCGTGCAGGTCGTTGACGTGGACTTTGTCCTCGATCGCTTTGAAGCCAAAATCGTCCGTGGCTCCGATGGTCTTGCCGCCCACGATGCCGCCGCCCGCCATCCAGGCACAGAAGCCGTAGGGGTGATGGTCGCGACCGTTGGACCCCTGCCGGATCGGCGTGCGGCCGAACTCGCCGACCCACACCAGCAACGTGCTTTCCAACAGGCCTCGCTGCTCCAGATCGGCGATCAGTCCGGCGATGGGCCGATCGATCTTCTTCGCCTGGGCGTCATGATTGCCTTTGCAATCGCCGTGGGCGTCCCAGCCGCCGCAGATGAGTTGCACGTAGCGGACACCCCGCTCGACCATCCGCCGGCCCATCAGACACATCTTGCCGAAACGGGCCGAAGGCTCCTCGTCGATGCCGTACATCTCACGGGTCGCTGGCGTTTCTGTGGACAGGTCGATCAGTTCGGGGGCGGAGGATTGCATGCGGAAGGCCAGTTCGTAGTTGGCGATTCGGGCATCCAGACGGGTGTCGCCCGGCCGCGCCCGACGGTGTTGGCGGTTCCAGTCGTTGATGCGGTCCAGCAGCAGCCGCTGTTCGGCGGAGCTGATGTTTTCCGGGCGGACCAGATTCTGGATCGGCGTCCCTTCGGCCCGCATGTCGGTCCCCTGATAGACGGCCGGCAGGTAGCCGGAGGTGTACATCGAGGCTCCGTTGCGGAAAATGCCGTCGGTCATGGCGATGTAGGCCGGCAGGTTGTCGCTCTCGCAGCCCAGCCCATACACGACCCATGCTCCGATGCTCGGATGTCCCAGCAGTTGTGTCCCGGAGTGCATCATGACCATCGCCGGTCCGTGGATGAACAGTTCGTGATGCATCGAGCGGATGATCGCCAGCTTGTCAGCGTGGGCGGCCAACCGGGGAAAGAGACTTGAGATCTCCTGCCCGCTTTCGCCGTACTTCTGGAAGGAGAACTGGGGAGCCATCACCTTTGAGTCAGCGGCATTGATCTGGGCGAGGTCGTAGTTGCGGAGACTTTCCGGGAGGAGTTGTCCATCGAAGCGAGCCAGAACCGGTTTGGGGTCGAATGTCTCCAACTGGCTCGGCCCGCCCTGCATAAACAGGAAGATGACGCTCTTGGCCGTGCCGGGGAAATGGGACTCACGAGCCGCCAGCGGATTGACAGCCGAGTCCGCAGCCCGCGACTCGCACGACAACAGATCGCCCAGCGCCAGCGCACCGAAACCGAGGCCACTGTTCTGGAGAAAATCGCGGCGGGAATGAGAGGTTATCATCGTCGGGATCCTTCATCGGAATCATGGCCTGTGTAAAACACCCGGCGTCTCACTTGGTGATTCCCGATGCCAGACACCGGGTGTTTGGGTGCGTGCAGACCTGATACTTCTGGGTCGGTCGTCAATCAATGAAGGCGAATTCCGAGACGTTGAATAGTGCCAGGCACAGTTTGGACAATGCGTGACGGCGCGCGGCGGGGATGCTCCGGAGCGGCTCCGGCGGATCCTCAAGCGGTGCTGTCGGTTGCCGTTCTAGTTCCCGCAGCAACATCAGCGCCGATGCCGACTCCTCGGACGTCGGCGGGCGTCCCAGTGCGATCCGCCAGGCACGGTCCACTTCTGCCACCTGGTCCTCGCCCGCCTCGGCCACCACCCGACCGGCGAAATGGATCGCCTGCCGAAACACCGATTCGTTGTTGAGTCCCCACAGCGCCTGCGGCGCGACCGTTGTGACGTCGCGGATGGGACAGCTTACTGATGTCACCGGAGTGTCGAAGACCTCAAACATGGGGAATTTGAAGTTTCGCCGTACGAGGATGTAGAGCCCGCGGCGTGTGTGCTGGGCCGGGTCGGCGGAGACGACCCAATGCCACTTCTCCCGCAGTGAGGCCAGTTCGTCATTGGCCAATGGCGGGATGACCGGCGGGCCGCCTCGGTCCAGGTTAAGCGTTCCGGAGGAGACGTGGACCGCGTCCCAGAGTGCCTCCGCTTCCAGCCGCCGGCGGTTCATCCGCCACAACAGCCGGTTGTCCGGGTCCGTCGTCAGTTGTGACGCGCCACCAAACTGGCTGCTCTGCCGGTAGGTGGCTGAGTTCATGATGAGCCGATGCAGGTCTTTAATCTTCCAGCCGCCAGCGACGAAACCAGTCGCCAGCCAATCGAGCAGTTCGGGATGTGACGGCGGCTGTCCCATGTTGCCGAAGTCATTGGCGGTGTCGACGATCCCGCGTCCGAAATGCCACTGCCAGATGCGGTTGACGATGACCCGCGCCGTCAGCGGGTGGTCCGGCTGCGTGAGCCACAGTGCAAACGCCTTGCGGCCGCCAAACGGCCGGGGTAACTCGGCCGGTGTGCCTGTGATCTCGGCCAGCGCGACCGGCAGGGCGGGATGCATGCGTTCGAGCGGCTTGTGCAGTTCTCCCCGTTCGAGCCGATGTACCGGTCGAATTAGCTCCGGGTGCTCGCGGCCCAGAACACTGGCGGTGGGGATGTGCATCAATCCTGCGTAGTCCACCGGCGACTGCCCGGCAGCTTTTTCGGGCAGATTGAGGACCGCCTGGCCGATCGCCGCAATCAGTCCTTGTTTGCGCGTTTGCTGCTGCGGCGTGAGGTCCGTGCCGGCGGTCGTTTTCGCGAACAGGCGATACGCCCGTCGTGCCTCTTCAACCGCCACCACTTTGGGATAGTTCTGCTTCCAGTCGGCCTCTTCCATCGAGGTCCACAACGGCAACTCGACTTCCCGGGCCGCAGCGAAGATCGCCTGCAACGAAAAGTAATCCTCCTGGGTGAGCGGGTCAAATTTGTGGTCGTGGCACCGCGCACATCCCAACGTCAGGCCCATGAACGCGGAGGCAGTCGTGTCGGCCCAGTCGGTCAATGTCTCGTAGGCGAGACGGCTAGCATCGAGTCCCGATTCGTGCACGCGGGGCCCGAGGGCGTAGAAACCGGTCGCGACGCGAGCCTCCAGGTGTCGCCGTTTTTCGTCGGAGGCGATGTACACCCGCCGCGGATCGAGGTCGAGGTTGTCCGGCCACAACTCGTCCCCGGCGATTTGTTCCTGGACGAAGATGTCGAACGGCTTGTCGTCATTGAAGCTCTTGACGACGTAATCGCGGTACCGCCACGCGTTGCGATAATAGATGTCCGTCTCGTAGCCGCCGCTGTCGGCATAGCGGGCGACATCCAGCCAGTGCCGGGCCCAGCGTTCGCCGTAGTGAGGCGAGGCGAGCAGCGTATCGATCAGATTGGCCCATGCCTGCGGCGAGTCGTCGCTGACGAACTCCTGGACCTGTTCAGGAGCCGGCGGGAGCCCCAGCACGTCGAAGTACGCCCGCCGCACGAGCACGGCACGCTCGGCCGGTGGTGCCGGTTGCAGGTTCGCCGACTCAAGCCGCCGGAGCACGTACTGGTCAATCGGATTGCGAACCGTGGCAGAATGTTTCAGCGAGTCGATGGTGGGAGGTTCTTGAGCTGTCGGTGTCCGAAAAGCCCAGTGCAACTCCGGCTCCGCTGAGGCGACCGTGCCGCAGAGAGAGGCAACGACGGACAGAACAATGAACCGGCAGGCGTGAGGCATCGATGATCCTACAACAGAATCGAATCGCGTTCCCCACATCATACCAGTTCTTTGGGCCGCCTCCACCTGCCAGCAATCCGTTGTCCCAGGGCCGTTCAAAGATGGAAGCTGGGCAACCTCGTCACCCGAAGCGTCAGCCAGGGACGAATCGCTCACTCACGTTCGCTTCCTCGCTGACGCTTCGGGTGACCATTGAGCTTGTCCCGGTCGGCCTTCTCCCAAGTGAAAAATTGAATGGCCCTGATCCGTTGTACGATCGACCCACGGGGGAGATCACGGTATGGTGGCACGGAGATTCGTGCCGCCTGGCAGCCGCGCGAGGTGACGCCTCCCCTTTTCGATTCCCGACGAGCCGCCGTGTCACAAAGCACCAGCCTTTCGAGATCGCACCGTTGGATTGTGCTCGTCGTCGCCTTTCTGGGCTGGGGGCTGGCCGGGATTCACTTGGCGATCACCGGTTTGGTGATGCGTGTGGCCGCGGCCGACCTGTTGCCGGCAGGCAGTTCGGAAGCGGACATCGGCCAGTGGTTCGGCTGGCTGGTCTGTGCATTTCTGTTTGGCGCAGCGGCCGGCGGATACTTGTTCGGCCTGTTTGGCGATCGCTTCGGGCGGTCGAAGGCGTTGGCGGCCAGCATTCTGTGCTATTCGGCTTTCTCAGTCGCGACGTATTTCGTCTCGAACGCACCGGTGTTGTTGGTCCTTCGTTTTCTGACGTGCGTGGGTATCGGCGGTGTCTGGCCGAACGCCATCGCGTTGCTGACGGAAGCCTGGGGGGACGTGTCGCGTCCCATCCTATCGGGGATCCTGGGAACGGCAGTGAACGTTGGGATTCTGGCGTTCGCCACGTTGACACTGTATTGGCACGTGACGATTGATGATTGGCGATGGACCATGCTGGCCGGCGGCAGCCCGCTGATCGTGGGCTTGTTCGCCTGGGCGTTGCTTCCGGAATCGCCGCGATGGCTCGCGCTGCGGGATGCGGACCGCGATTCCGAAAGCACGACGCCGCTGGTGGCCGCCAGTGAGATCTTCCGCCCGCCGATTCTCAAGAGCACCATCATCGGGATCCTGTTGGCAACGATCCCGCTGTTTGGCGGGTGGGGAGTCAGCAACTGGGCCAACGCCTGGGCGAGTGAAGTCGGCGACCGGCAGCCTGTGGTTGCATCAAGCGATGAGGAAGCCCCCAAAGCGGACGCCCCCGGAGAGGCGGCACCCGCCCAATCTGATCCAACACTCAAGTCGAAATTCGTCATCGACCGTTCACTGCCCGGGTCGATCAGCAGCCTGCTGGGAGGGGCGCTGGCGTACTGGCTGGGCCGCAAGCGGACATACTTTCTGCTTTGCTTGTGTTGCTTGATCTGCACTCAGTTCCTGTTTCGCGTGGAGACCCCCAATGGAGAGGACTTTCGGAATTGGACGAGGGCTCTGGGGTTTTTCAGCGGATTCTTTTTCGGCTGGCTTCCGCTCTGTCTGCCCGAGCTATTTACGACTCGTGTGCGCTCCGTCGGCGCGGGGGTGAGCTTTAACTGGGGCCGCATTTTGACCGGCATCGGCGTGCTGGCTTCTGCAGCCGCCCTCAAACAACTGTTCGAAGGCCGCTACGCCGATGTCGGCATGATCAGCGGCTACGTCTACGCCGTCGGATTGCTGGTCATTCTCCTGGCACCGGACACCTCGCAGAAACGGTTGGATGACTGACGGAGCGTCCGGAGCCTTCAAGCCCATTTCGTCGAGAAGTCCTTATGATTCGTCTCGCGATCATCGGTGGCCGGGAATCGATCGCAGCCTATGCGAAGATTGCGGACCGGATTCAAGGGGCGCGGGTTGTCGCGGTCGCTGACGACGGTCCTCCCTCTCCGGGGAACGCCCTGTTCGCTGCGGATGTTCTCACGGTGACCATGGCCGAATTGCTGGACCGGCATGCAGACGCGTTCGATGCTGCGGTGATTGACGCGACGTCCGACTCTTGTCCCGACGTGGCTGCTGCGCTGGCGGCTGCAAACAAGCACCTGCTGTTGGATGCGCGGCTCATCGATTCGACCCACACCGCCGACGCGCTCAGCACAGCGTTCGAACAATCCACCGCAACGCTGGCCATCGGTTTCGGGCTTCGGTTCCAACCGGACGTGCAGACCCTGCGTGAGAGCATCGCCACCGGCAAACTGGGAGCGCCCGGCCTGTTGCGCATCCATCACTGGATGCCGCCCGACGGTGACAGTCCTTGCAATGGCGACGCTCCCGCCGGTGCGATCGTGTGCGACGTCGCCGCTGAAATCGACCTCGCCTGCTGTCTCTTTGAGGGACCGCCCAACGTCGTTTTCGCGCTCCAGCAAGGGGATGCGGATCAGATACGTTCGGTGCAGGTCCATCTCGGGTTTCCGAAGGGCGGCATGGCATTGATCGACGTTGTGGACGGACTGCCATCTGAGGCGGAGTACGCGACACGGAGCGTGATTGGCGCGACGGGTGCCGTCTATGCGGATGCCCATCACGACATGCAATTGATGTTTCAAGATGGTACGACGCGCGCGGTCGGCATCGATTGGCAGCATCGTCACCTGTTGCCGCAGATTCAGGATTTTGTCGATGCCCTTGCCGCGGACCGGCAACCGTTGGCTTCGCCGCCGGCAGTCCGCAGGGCCCTGCACGTTGCCGATGGTGTCGCCAGATCGATCGAAACAGGAGCAGCCGTCTCCTTTCCGTACGACGGATGACTGCCGAGATTTGTTGCGGGACAATTGCCCATGAACACCTATCGCTGTGCTGTCCTGAGCGTCGTCAAGCATGACTACGTGCCTCGTGGCGTCGCCGCGCATCCGCAGTTTGAACTGGCCGTCGTCGCCGACGACGCCGACCAGCCGGCATGGATTCACGAACGCAATCAACAGCTTGCCAACGAATACGACATCCCCTACGTGCAAGACGTCGATCGAGCCCTCGCCGAGCACGACGTTCAGGTGGCGGTCGTTTCATCGGAGGCGGAACGTCACTGCGACCTCAGCATTCGCGCGGCCAATGCGGGCGTGCATGTCGTCCAGGACAAACCAATGTCCAATCGGCTGAGTGAATGTGACCGTCTCATCGAGGCGATTGAACGCAATCACGTGAAGTTCGTCATGTGGAATCGCAATTTCCTGCCGGCTCTGATGCAGGCGCGGGAGCTGGTGCAGTCGGGAGAGATCGGAGAGCTGCGGGCGGTTCATGTGGATTTCTATTTCTCCAAGGATTGCGGTCCTCCGCTGGGGTCGCGCGGACCGGACGATCCGCCGATCAACTGGCTCACGCATCAGATCGCGGCCCACGCGGATGGTTCGGACGGCGGCGTGGGACGCGAGCCGATGGGCGAATTGAAGGTCGAGGGCATCTATCCGCTGGCCTACATCCACATGCTGACCGGTGCGTCGGTGCAGCGGGTTTTTGCGCGGACAGCCGGCCATTTCCATCAGGTGCACGCGGACAACGGTGTTGACGATCTGGCCAGCGTGACCCTTGAGATGGAAGGCGGCCTTCAAGGGTCGCTGGCGATTGGCCGCATCGGGGCTGCCAGCCATCCCGATATCGGCGAGATCAAGCTGCACCTGCTCGGGACCAAGGGAGGAGCGGTGATCAACGAATCCCGACCGGAAGTGGGCGTGTACTATCGCGGACAGCCCGCGAAGGAGTTCCGCCACTGCCGCGTTGCCAACGAGAACGACTTTGAAATCATGCAGGACTTGGCTCGCGCCATTGAAACAGGCACGGAGACGGTCCTCAACGCGCGCGCCGGCCGCGCGATTGCGGCGACCGTTGAGGCGGCCATTCGTTCGGCGGGCAGCGGGCAAGCCGTGGCTGTCGCCGATGTGTAACGGCGGGTGGCGGGGGTGCGACAACACTATCCGGCGGACGTGCCGAGTCGATCACGCGGCCGGCATCGTTGTGTGGTGAATCGTGCACCGCCCCCGAATCGAAGGGGGGGCGTTTGTTCTACGCACCAACGCGCCCCCGCCACCCATCGGTCCTGCGAATCACTCTGTCGAAGAATTCGCCGCCGGGTCGATCGACTTCAGCGGCACCCAGTGGCCTTCTCTGGCTGATGTTGCGGCGGCGTCGGTCAACAATTGCACGCGGTAGCCGTCTTCCAGGTTGGGATGGTCGGTCGATTCGCCGTCAAGCATGGCCGACATTGCTGGGAAGACGTGACGCGAAAATCGGTTCCCCCAGTCATCATCGTCCAGTGTTTTGAGAACCTCGGTGCTGCCGTCCGGGCGCATCAGATTCACGGTGCCGTTGACACGGTCGACCGACAGCGAGGCGTCGTCGCCATGCAACTCCAACTCCGGAGCCAGTCCCTTCCGCAGAAAGAAGGCATGCGAGACGGTCATCGTCGCCACTGCTCCGGTGTCAAACGCGAAGGCGATGTTCGCGTAGTCGAACGCGGTGCCGTGCCGCGTCGTCGAATTGCCCGCCCCGTCATGCGATCGGCCCCAGTCCAGTGCCTCGTTGAGGTTGATTGCTCCCCGGTCGGGTTTTTCCGGCGAAACCACATCGCCGTGGGCCAGCACACGATTGGCGTCGGCTCCCAGAATCCAACGAATGGTGTCGTACGCATGGGACCCAATGTCCGCGATGCTGCCGGCTGACGACAGACGGGCATCGTCCCGCCATGTCAGCGGGATTGAACGGGGCCGCGGATTTTGCCACCGGGAAACGACCGCCCGAATGTCGCCCAACGCACCCCGCTGCACGATCTCTCGGGCGCTGGCGAACAGCGGGTGGTACCGCGTCCAGAAGGGGACGAAATGGGCCAACCCGCTTTCGCGAAAGGCGGACCACATCTCCCACGCTTCCGTCACATTGGCTCCCACAGGCTTCTCGCAGAAGACATGCTTGTTCGCCGCCGCACAGGCCATCACCGCTTCGTGATGCAGGGCGTCCGGCGTCGCAACGAGCACCAGATCGACTTCCGGGTGGTTGATGACCTCGCGCCAATCGCCGGTCAGGGCGCTCACTCCATCCGCAGCACCGGCTGCTTCGAGCAGCTCACGCCGCCGCGCGCAAAGGCAGGTCAGCTTCGCCTGGTCGGGCGATTCGCGAATCTCCTTCCGATAAGGCGTGCCGATGAAGCCGGTCGCCCCAATCACTCCGACTCGAAACATGTTGCTGCCTCAACGGGGCTCAAATTCGCCGAACAGCGTCGGTCATTTCCCCGTTTGAACATTTCGTTGGCATGGATCCGGACACCGGCCGCTTGAAGTGTGCAAGCATTTGGCGGACGATGTGTCATTCATCGGTTCCACGAATCATCACTGGTCCCCCAACATCGTGAGGCTCACTATGCCAGGAATCAAGCGTGTCGTTCTCCTTGCCATGATCGTTACGGCTGCGGCCATCGGACAACTGCGAGCCGAGTTGCCCGCGACGCAGCATCAGTTCGTTTCTCCGCAGGCCAAGCTGGAGCTACTGTTCGATGGGGCGTGCACACTCACCGAAGGCGTCACGGCGGCACCGGACGGCACGATGTACTTCAGCGACATCACGTTCTCGCACACCTGCCGGGACGAAACCGGGGCCATCGAAGCGGGGCACATCTGGAAGTTCGATCCGGCGACCGGTCGCTCATCGGTGTTCCGTTCCCCCAGCGGGATGTCGAACGGCCTCAAGTTCGACGCAGCCGGCCGTCTAATTGTGGCTGAAGGAGCCGATTACGGCGGACGCCGCGTGACCCGCACCGACATGGCCACCGGCAAGACTTACATCATCGCCGGACTGTTCGAAGGCCGGCCATTTAATTCACCCAACGACATCAGCATTGACGAGCAGGGACGTATTTACTTCAGCGATCCCCGCTACGCCGGATTGGAGCCGGTCGAACAGCCCGTGCAGGCGGTCTACCGCATCGACCCGGACGGATCGGTGCACCGCATTATTACTGATGCCGGCAAGGCCAACGGCGTGTGCGTGTCACCGGACCAGAAGACGCTGTACGTCGTCAGCAACGACAACGGCAACGTCGGCATCGGACGGCTGCCGGAAGGCACGCCAGCGTACAAGGGCCGCATGGCCCTGTTGGCCTACGACCTGTCCCCGCAAGGGACGGCGACGTTTCGGAAGGTGCTCGTCGATTACAGCCCCGAAGACGGCCCGGATGGTCTGGTGGCGGACATCCGCGGCAATGTCTGGGTGGCGGTGCGCGACGAAACACAACCGGGAATCTACGCCTATTCTCCCGCAGGGAAGGAACTGGCCTACATCAAGACCGAGATCCCGACGAACGTCGGCTTCGGCCGCGGCGACGAACTCAAAACGCTCTACATCACCGCCGGCAAGAGCCTGTACCGCATCCCGGTGAAAGTGGACGGTTATCACCTTCCCTCGCGATAACCGCCGAAATTGCGGTGATGCCAGTCCTCCCCTTCCAGTGCGCCTCGCCAAGGCGTAGGTTGGATGAAACGAAGTGTCGTTCACGCCTGTGCGGTGGGTTCCGCTATCGCTTCACCCACCCTACGCTCTACGATCGGGAGATTCCCCAGAAGAGGAGTGGCCGCTCCGCCACACGCCTTGGGACTCCAAACCGATCGGCGAAATCGTGAATCCGCAGGAATGCTTCATGCAACAGGTGATCAAGAATCTCGCGATCTTCGTAGCCGCGTGCAGTCTGTCGTTCGTCACCGCTCGTGGCGATGACGATTCAAGGCCGTTTGGGTTGGAGATGCGGAAACCGTGGACAACGTCCCATGTCGTTGGCACGCCGGAGCCTCCTCCGCCTTACACGGTCCAGCGAATCTACCCCCAACTGACGTTCGACAAACCGGTGTTTGTCGCCCAGGAGCCGGGCACGGACCGCATCTTCGTCGCGGAACTGGAAGGCAAGATTTTCGCCTTTTCAAAGAACGAACCGACGCCCGATTCGAAGCAATTGTTCCTCGACACGAAGCGGCAGATCTACGCCTTCTCGTTTCATCCGCAGTATGAGACGAACGGCTATGTCTTCGTGTTCAGCCCGACCGGTCCGGACAAGGAAGCGGAAGTCGCTCCCGCAGATGAGGCGGATGCCAAACCGAAGGAGAACGCAGAAACGAAGGCGGGCGGCGAGCCCAAGGAAGAGGGCGAACGCGCCGACAAAGCAGGCGTTGCCGGCAAGCCGAAGGAAGACGCCGCAAAGGAGAAGGAAGACGCCCCTGAAAAACCGAAGAAGGAGCCGGCGCCCAAGCTCAGCCGCGTCTCGCGGTTTCAAGCGAGTTTGCAGAATCCCCGCACCGCGTCGCTGGAGAGTGAAACCGTCATTATCGAATGGCCGTCCGGCGGGCATAACGGCGGCGAAGCGATCATCGGTCCCGACGGCTTTCTGTACATCGCCACCGGCGACGGCACGGGGACGTCGGACCTGAATGCCACGGGACAGGGAGTCGACGATTTGTTCGCGGTCATCATGCGGCTCGACGTCGACCATCCCGATGAGGGGAGAGGCTATTCGATTCCGCCGGACAATCCTTTTGTCCATGTTCCCGGCGCGCGGCCCGAAATCTGGGCGTTCGGGTTTCGCAACCCGTGGCGGTTGAGCTTCGACAGCGCGGGCCGATTGTGGTGCGGCGACGTCGGACAGGACCTGTGGGAGATGATCCGGCTTGTCGAAAAAGCGGGCAACTACGGCTGGAGCGTGCAGGAAGGCAGCCACCCCTTTCACTCCCACAAGACACAAGGTCCCGGACCCATCTCGCCGCCCATCGTCGAGCATCATCACTCCGAGTGCCGGTCGATCACCGGAGGCTATGTGTACGAGGGAGACAAACATCCCGAGCTGAAGGGCGTCTACTTCTACGGCGACTACGAATACGGCATGATCTGGGGCTTCCGCTACGACGGGAAACAAGCCGTCGAGCAGCGGATCCTTGCCGACACGTCGCTGCGGATCCCCACCTTCGGCGTCACTCGCGACGGAGAGATCCTCGTGGTGGAGCACCTCACGGGAGAACTCTATGAACTCGTGAAATCCCCCTCCACGAAGGGCAACAGCCGGTTCCCCCGCCGGCTCAGTGAGACGGGATTGTTCGCCTCGGTCGCCGACCACACGCTTGCCGAGGGCGTGGTTGCTTACACCGTCAACGCTCCCCAGTGGATCGACAACGCCGTCAAACAACGGTTCGTCGGCCTGCCGGGCGACTCGCAGATTACCTTTGCCGCCTCCAGTGGGAACGCCAGTAGTTGGGGCTTCGAGGATGGGACCGTCGCTGCCGAGACGATCTCAATCGAAAGCGAAGCCGGCAACCCGGCATCGAACCGGCGCATCGAAACGCGGATCCTCGTTAAGCAGCAAAACCATTGGCTCGGCTACTCGTACCTGTGGAACGACGAACAGACGGACGCCGTGTTGCTGGATGCAGCCGGTCACGACATCACGCTGACGATTGCCGACCCGCGGGATCCCAGAGGCGAGCGGCAACAAACGTGGCACGTTCCCAGCCGCAATGAGTGCATGGTCTGTCATTCGCGGGCCGCTGCCTTCGTCTTGGGACTGCGGACCGTCCAAATGAACAAGACGCACGATTATGGCGGAATCGAGGACAACCAACTCCGCGCATTCGATCACGCGGGCGTCTTCACCAAGCCGCTGGAGAAACCGCCGGGCGAATTTCAGGCGCTGCCGAATCCGTACGACGACACGGCGGACCTCAATGCGCGGGCCCGCACTTATCTCCACGTGAATTGCTCCGTCTGCCACGTGAACAGTGGCGGCGGCAACTCCAAAATGGTGCTCACGCACGGGACGTCGATCGACGACACAAAGCTCGTCAACGAGAAACCGCTCCACGGAGATTTCGGGTTGGCGAACGCCCATCTCGTCACGCCCGGCGATCCGTTTGCGTCGGTGTTGTTTTACCGGCTCTCCAAACTCGGTCGGGGACGCATGCCGCTCGTCGGATCGAATCTGACCGACACGCAGGCGCTCGATCTGATGTACGAGTGGATCCTGCAATTGCCCGAACCTGGACCGGATGCGAGCGAGGCGTTGGACACCGAATCCGTTGCGAAATCCCAGTCCAAGGCAGATCCAAACACACAAGCAGATCCAAACACACAATCGGGGGCGGGCCGCAGCGGCGCGGACGCGGCGGAGACGCAACGGGGCGGTGACACGTCGGCGATCAGCGAACTCCAGGATGCGGAAGCGTCTGCACAGCAGCGCGAGCAACGGATCGGACAACTCCTGGAATCGACACGCGGGGCCTTCATTCTGTCCCGGCTTGTGGGCGAGGACCGGCTCTCCGAACCGCTGAAGGCGGAAGCCGTCGCGCGGGCTGTTGCTGCGTCCGACGCCAATATCCGCGACCTGTTCGAGCGGTTCATCCCCGAAGATCAGCGAACCAAGCGGCTGGGTGACACCGTCGACGTCCCATCGCTGCTGGCCATGCCGGGCAGTGCCGAACAGGGACGGCAGTTGTTTCTCAACACGGCTGCACTCCAATGCAAGACCTGTCACCGCGTCAATCAGGTGGGGGGAACGCTCGGTCCCGACTTGAGCCAGATCGGCAAGAAGTACAAGCGCCGCGAAATTCTGGAGTCACTGCTCGATCCTTCCAAACTCATCGACCCGAAGTTCGTCACTCACGTGTTGGTCACGGCCGATGGCAAGGTGCTCACCGGCATCCTCGTCGAAAAAACCGATACGCAGGTTGTCCTCAGCGCATTCACCAATGGCAAAGCAGAAGAGATCCGCATCGCGGCGGACGAAGTTGATGAGTTGGTTCCGCAAAAGAAGTCACTCATGCCGGATCGCCTGCTGCGCGATCTCACCCCCCAACAGGCGGCCGATTTGATGGCGTTTCTAACCTCCCTGAAAGAGGCTCCCTGAACCCCGGCGGTTCGTCGCCACCTCCGGTCGCGCAGGTCGGCCTCTGCCACGGGTGGCGGGGGCGCGTTGGCAGGCAGAATAACGAAAACCCGGCGATCAGCGGGCGGCGAACGATCCGCCTAACAACGCCGTCGCCCCCGTGGTCGGCGCGGCAAGTTCGCCGGTCGGCGCTGCTGAGACCCCGCCACCCATCGCGCCCCCGCCTCGCGTCGATTCATCCGCACGAAAATCGAACACGCAGGAGACGATCAGCCACAGGCCGATCACAATCAGGGCTGCGTACACTAGCCGCACGAACCGGTCGGCAGGGATTTCATTCGTCAGCCGTCGCCCGGCCAGTGCGGCGATAATGATCATCGGTGCCACGATTCCGAAGTGCGTCAACGTGGATCGCGTGATCAATCCGGTCAGACTATGGATGGCAATAACCCATCCGCTGGCCACGATGGAATACGTCTGCAGCGTTGCCCGAAACTGCAGGGGCGTCCAGTGCCGAAGCGTCCCGAACACCACCAGCGGCGGCCCGCCCGTGTTGTAAGCTCCCCCGAGCAACCCGGCCGCAAATCCAAAGACCGGCGCCAGACGGTCACTTCTCAACCGGACGCGGCCGGACCGACGCAACGACCATGCGGAGAACCCCAGCACCACGCATGCCAGCAATCCTTTGACGAACCGGTCGTCCCCCGTTCTGAGCATCCAGGCGCCAAACGGGACTCCCAGCACGCCGAAGCCGGTGAGCAGTGTGGCGGGCCGCAGCACGATGTGCCGCCAGTCGCGAACCAACAGCACGACGGCGGTCGTGGCAGCCGCGAGCGCCACCAGCGGTGCCGCGGCTCTCGTCGGCAGCACCAGCGCCAGCAGCGGCATCGCAAACAGCGCATCCCCAAAACCGAGCGCACCCCGAATGAAACTTGCACCAACGATCACAGCAACAATAAACAGCAATTCGATCGTCAATCACGCCTCCGTTGTCAGAAGCCGGTCCGAGTTAACGAGGAGGCCGATTCAATCACGCCCCAGGTACCGATCGAGCCTCGATCCCGGTGCAGTCGCGCCGGTGCCTCCGTTCGATGGTGGTGGTTGTTCGTTTCGTGGTGCTCTCTCTTATCCGGGTGGCTGGGGCGCTGTTGAGGCGACGGAAAGGTGTCCGCAGACCGAACATTGGGGCCGTGACGCGGTTCGTTCACCGTCCACAGTCCCAGAGTTCCGCGCGGCCGGCCAATCATCGATTTCAGATCACCCCAGCCACCCTCCCCATTGAGCAGATGTAACTCTACTGCACCGACCGGACTCGCTCATCCCTTCCAGACGGGGTCGTGATGGCTGTCACCTGACGGTTTGAACCACCGCGTCAGGGTGACTTTTTGCCGCGTGTAGAACTGGATGCCCTCTTGCCCCTGTACATGCAGGTCGCCGAAAAAGGACCGGTTCCATCCGGTGAACGGGAACCAGGCCATCGGTGCCGGCACGCCGACATTGATCCCGACCATGCCGGCATTGAAGTGTTCGCGAAACTGACGGGCCGCATATCCGTCGCGCGTAAAGATGGACGCCCCATTGCCGTATTCGCATTGACGGCCAAACGCAAGCGCTTCCTCAAGTGTGCCGGCACGAATCACCGACAGCACCGGGCCGAAGATCTCGTCGCGAGCCACTTGCATCTCCGGGCGCACCCGGTCCACAACGCTCGGACCCAGAAAAAATCCGTCCCCGGGGAACTCCCGTCGCCCGTCCAACGCGATCACCGCCCCTTCGCTGTCCGCCATGTCGAGAGACCGGGCGACACGCTCGACATGCGCGGGGCGAATCAGAGGCCCCATGTCGGCATCCCCGTGTTGATCCGTCGGCCCAACAGTCATGGATTCCGCATGAGCCGAGAGCGCCTCAACGAGGGAATCCGCAACCGGCCCTACCGGAACGGCGACACTGGTCGCCATGCATCTTTGTCCGCCGCAACCAAACGACGAGGCGGCCAGCGCCTGTACCGCGAGGTCCTCGTCGGCATCCGGCATGATGATGAAATGATTCTTTGCTCCCCCCGCCGCTTGAACGCGTTTTCCGGCAAGCGTTCCCCGCTCGTGGACCGCCTTCGCGACGGGTGTCGATCCGACGAATGAGATGGCGGCAACGTCGGGGTGATCGATCAGGGCCTCAACACACGGCCGTCCTCCGTGGACCACGTTGAAGACACCCGGCGGACAATCGGCTTCCAACAAAAGCTCACCCAAACGCATGACGGCGAGCGGAACCTTTTCGGACGGTTTGAGCACAAATGTGTTGCCGCAGACGAGAGCGATGGGGTACATCCACATCGGAACCATCGCGGGAAAGTTGTACGGCGTGATCCCCACGCAAACGCCGACCGGGTGCCGCATCACATCGGCATCAACGTCCGACGCAATGTCGGCGATTGTGCGGCCCATGAACAGGCTCGGGATTCCGCACGCAAACTCGACGACTTCGATGCCGCGCCGCACCTCCGCGCGGGACTCCGCGAGGGTCTTGCCATGCTCGCGCGTAACCAATCGGGCCAGCGCGTCGAAGTTTTGTTCCAGCAACTCGCGGTAGCGGAACATGACACGCGCCCGATCGACGACCGGCGTGCGACTCCATTGCGGCAACGCTTTGGCGGCGGCACTCACGGCTGCCGCTGCGTCTGCTGCGGCCCCCAACGGAACCCGCGCGATGACCGCTCCGGTCGACGGGTTGAACACGTCGTCATACTCATCGGCCTCGGACGATTGCAGCCGCCCGCCGATGATGATTCTTACGTCAACGATGGAACCTGGTTTCGTCATCCTGGATCACCAGATGGTCAGGGAGTCGCGGAACAATTCGGTGAGGTCCGCTTCGTCCGCCGGGCGCGGGGACAACTTGGTCACGCGGTGTTGCGGCAGCGTCCCGGCGACCAAGGCGGGGATGTCGTCCTCCGTGTACCCCACCGCGCGAAGTCCGTTCGGCACCTCCAATGATCGCATGAAATCGATCACGCGGTCCGCCAGGACGTTGCCCGCATGTTCGGCGGCAACATCTGTGACGTCTGCTCCGAGCGCCTGTGCGGCTCGCAGATGCCTTGCGGGACATGACGGAGCGGTGAATCGCACGACCGCCGGCGTATTGAGAATGACCGAGATGCCATGCGGCACCATCGGGTGATCGACGTCGTACCCCGACGGCTGGAAATCGCGAACCATCCCGGCGACCGGATACGACATTCCGTGCGGCAAGTGGACACCCGCGTTGCCGAAACCGACCCCTGCAATCGCCGCCGCCAGTAACATGTTGCCACGGGCCTCATCGTCGGTTGTGTCGGCAACGGCCCGCGGCAGGTACTCCGCCATTAACTCCAGAGCGTGCAGTGCCCACAAGTCGCTGATCGGATTCGACCCCTGATAGGCAGGGCGATGCAGCGGTCCCGGCGGTTTGGGACGATCCGTATAGGGCATGGCGGTATAAGATTCGAGGGCATGGCTCAGCACGTCAAGTCCCGTTGAGGCGGCGACCGCTGCGGGGAGCGTTCGCGTGTTGTCCGGGTCGATGATGCCGAGCGTGGGCTTCAAGGACCGATGGGCGATCCCGGTTTTCGCTTTCCGCTCCACGTAATCGAAGATCGCCACGCCGGTCGTCTCGCTGCCCGTGCCGGCGGTCGTCGGGATGGCGATGAGCGGCTTCAGCGGGCCGGGAACCGGCTCTCCTTTCCCGATGGGAGCATTGACATAGTGGAAGAAGTCGGCCGGGTACGTTGCGTACAGATTGGCAGCCTTCGCTGTGTCGATCGCGCTGCCGCCTCCGACCGCAACGAACGAATCAAATCGTCCCTCGACGGCACATCGGGCGGCGGCCTGAAAACTGCCGTCCGTGGGCTCGACCTGGACATCCTCGAATACATCGAATGCGATCCCGTTCGACTTGAGTGACGCGATGACCGCCTCACCGGTGGGCAGCGTACGCAGCCGTGGATCGATGACGAGGAGCGTTCGATGGACTCCCATGTCCCGCAAGTCCATGCCGACTTCCGCTGTCGACCCGGCCCCGAAGCGAATGTTGGCGGCTGACATCTGGAAGATGGTGTCTGTTGGCATCAGTCACAAACCGTGGTTGGTACAAGATCCGTGGTTGGTACAAAGAGTGGGATCCCTTCGACACCGCGACGTTACACACGAGGCCCTCGCAGACACAAGTGACCGAGCCGCCTCTCGCTCGAGACATCCTTCTTGCCGGATCATTCACCAGTCGCTGACGGAGACGGGATCCGTCGCACACGCTCCGAGGCGGTGATTTTTCCCACCGCGCGGCCAAACACCCGGTGTCTCGAATCAGCAACGACGCGAATCACCTCAATTTGGCGGCTTACGTCCTCAACGATTCTCGACCCCATGAGACACCGGGTGTTTGGCCCGAAAAACTCACAAGCTCTCTGGGCTCTGATCCGGCACTTTGCGTGCAAAAAACGGGTGAGCGAGGGTCTGCAAATTCAGAGAAGTGCGGCAATCGCTGGTCGGCGCGGGAAAAGGCACTTCGGACGTGCAACGGTGGCGAGGCGCGCGGCAGGACGGGAGCGCCGGTGAGATTGAACGGCGAAGAGCTTGTTGGCAGATTCCCTGGCCCGCAACGGCAGCCCGGTCTGCGGTTTCGGAAGATCATGACAGCCTCCGCGCGCCAGGGGAGGCCGGCAACGGCACTTTCATCCGTCATGCGGACGATCGATCGCCACGGGTGCCGATTTCGGCCCGCTCGATGGATGGCGCAAGCTGGCAAATACAGCGAAAGGATTGGTTTCGAGGCGAAAAGAGGCTGGAAATCCATTCACCCACCGTTGTACGATGGTCAACACTCGCCACAACCCCTTCTGTCTGCGGCGGCGGTCGGCGGTGTGTCCTGCTGGAAACGCCTGACGTTTGTCCTGAGACTCTCTCGCGGAAAAGAAACATGCAACTCCGATTCAACATCCTCTCGGTGGCGTTCTGCCTCGGGCTCCCGTCGTTGGCTTTCGGCCAGTTTCTCGAACTGGGAGACAAGGTTCCTGCCGGGACGAACACGGTTGTGGCCATGGACGTCGCCGCGCTGCAAGCAACGCCGCTTGCGAAGAAAGAAGGGTGGACCCAAAAGTTGGCACAGGCGTACGCCAGTCGGGCCGTTTTCCTTCCGCCGGAGGCCGACAAGTTGCTGCTCGCCAGCCAACTGAGCGCCAACCAGGATTTTGAAGAAGACTGGGAGGTGGCGGTCCTGACCCTCACGGAGCAGCTCTCGATGGACGCAATCGCCCGTGCTGAGGGCGGTTATGTCGACGAGATCGGTGGCAAGCAAGTCGTCTGGTCGCCCAGCGACGCCTACCTGGTCCCGATGGCCGAAAAAACTCTGGGGATCGTCTCTCCGGCCCATCGGCAGGAAGTGTCGCGGTGGATTGAACACGCCGCCCATCCTCATCCGGACAACCTCACTCCCTACCTGCAACGAGCCCTGAGCAAAGTGACCCCGGAGACGCAGATCGTGATGGCGATCGACCTGAAGGATGCCGCCTCGCCCCACCGCGTCGAAGACCGGTTGAAAGGCTCGGAAGTCCTCAAAAAATCGAGCCTGTCGCTGGACCAGGTCGTCGCCCTCGTGCTTTCAATCCAGGGCGCGACCATCGAAGTCTCCGTCGGTGAAACAGCCCGGGCCAAGTCGAGGATCGATTTCGCCAAGCCGGTCAACATGGCCGATGGCGTCGCCAAGCGGCTCGTGCACGAGGCGCTCAACCGGCTTGGCATTCAAATGACCGACATGGACAACCATCAGTGCTCCGTGGTCGGAAAGTCGATCATCATGGAAGGAGATCTGTCGTCGGGCGGTTTGCGGCGGCTGTTCAGCCTGTTGGAAGTCCCCACGACCAAATTCAGTGAGCTGAAGGAGGAATCCGCCGGGGAAAAGGCACCCTCGGCGGGTGATATGGCCGAAAACTCACAGGTCTATTTCAAGTCGGTCACGTCGCTGCTGGATGACCTGCGTGGCGACCGCAGCAAGCAGGACACCCGGGGCGGACAGGACGGCGTCTGGATGGAACGCTACGCCCGGAAAATTGACCGGCTGCCGATTCTGCACGTCGACGACGACCTGCTTGAGTTCGGCTCCAAATCGGCGGAGACACTCCGCATCATGGCCGGTGCACGGCGCGGAGCCGGGCTGAGCGCCGGCTCGCAAAAGGCCGCCCTCCGCACGAGCAGCGATGCCGGAGGCGGTGCGTATGGTGCGTACGGCGGCGGGTACCGCAACTATTCGTACGGCTATGGCGGAGCCGGCTACGGTTATGGAGGCGTCTCCGGCGCCACTTCGAATGAGAAGGACCGCAATCAGATCACAAGGCAGGAGCAGAACAAGGCCACCGGAACCAAGAATGAAGGGTGGCGGCTGATCGAGGACGCGACCGCTGCCATCCGCCGCGAGATGACCAAGCAATACGGCGTGGAATTCTAAGCACGACCGGTTGTTGGTCAGACCACCCGGTCAATGCTCCGGTTCGTCAGTGCTTGTGCCCACCCTCGCGGATCCGCTGGGTCGGCGCGAAGATCGACTTTTCGTAACGGCCGGCGAGCTTCTCCAGTTGGTCGCTCAGGTCCCAGTGGGAGATCTGCCGGCCGATGCTCATTGGGCCGACCGGATTGCCGGTCGAATTGATCATTGCCAGATCGACCTCCGCGACCGAACAGACACCCTGATCGACGAGCTTGGTTGCCTCGTTGATCTGCACGAAGATCGCCAGCAGGGGGCTGAAGCGTTTGGTCGCTTTCGACAGGCCGATCTGCGGACGGCCGTTGGACCAGTCGTAGTACCCCCGTCCTGATTTCTTGCCGAGATGCCCCTGCTCGAGCATTCGCATCACGTGGGGTGCCGGTGTGTAGTCTGCGTGCAACTGGTCGGCGAAATACTTTCCCACATTGACCGCCACGTCGATGCCGATGTAGTCCGTCAGCTCGCACGGTCCCATCGGCATGCCGACCGCCATCAGGAAGGCGTCGAGTGCTTCGGGCTCGATTTCCCCCCGCTCGACGATCGACTGGAACAGCACCGTCGGTGCCGCATTCACCCGGTTGGCGATGAAGCCGGGCGTGTCCCGGCGGACCAGCACGGGCACTTTGCCGATCTTCTTCCCGAACGCATACCCGGTCTCGATCGTCTCATCGGATGTCTCCTGCGAGCGGATGACTTCGACCAGCTTCATCAGCACGGCCGGATTGAAAAAATGCAGGCCGAGCACCTGTCCGGGGCGTCCGGTGCAGGCGCCGATCTCGGTGATGCTCATGGTCGACGTATTCGACGCCAACAGGGCGTGCGGCGGCGCGAGTTCGTCCACTTGCGTGAACAGGGCCTTCTTGAGGTCCAGCACCTCGGGGATCGCCTCAATGACGAGGTCCGCGTCCCCCACCGCCTCCGCCAGGTCGGTCGTTGTTTTCAGCAATCCGGAGCGAATCTGTTCGACCCCCTCAGCCGGGACTTTGCCTTTCTCGGCCAGTTTTTCAAGACTGGCCATGATGCGGCCCGCCCCTCTTTCAACCGCCTCGGTATTGATGTCGTACAGCGACACAGGATACCCGGCGAGCAGGACGACTTCCGCAATGCCGTGCCCCATGTCCCCCGCACCAACGACGGCCACGGACTTGATTTGATCGAGACTCATATGTCGTTTCCTCTCGGATGATGTTTGGTCTGGCGTTTCCTCGCCTCCCGGCTGCTTAACCCTCGTTCCCAAGCTCCGGCTTGGGAACGAGGGTTAAGCAGCGATGCAAATTCTGCTGAGCTTCGGCGAGTTGGTCCCCCGTTAATCGACGGACTCGGCCAGATTGTTCTGCCACGTTCATGTCGTCTTCCTCCTCATGTCGCCGGTGCCATGCTCACATCGCGAAGCAGGGTGAGCATGATTTGACGGTGATTCCGTATTCGGCATGCTTGCCCTGCTCGCGCGATGCAAGCATGGCACCCCAACTTGCCACATTGGCAATGCCACCCCGCCAAAAGTCGAGGTTAGAGTTCTGTGTGAAGTGGGAGGAGGCTTGCGAGCAAGTACGGCTTTTCACCGCACTGGCACTCGTAACCGTAGTAGCTGTTGGGACGTGCGGGCTGCATTCGCTCATGGCATTTGGGACAGCTGACCCAAACGTCCAACTTGTAGAATTCGCTCCGGGATAGCGTTGAAATCTCATGACATTTCGTGCAGCATGCGTGGACGACACCACTTTTTCGTGATTTCTGGACGAGCAGAGTCGGTTTGTTACAGCAAGAAGACCCTGGCCCTTGCACTCGAATCTGGGCAAGGGGCACATGATCGTTTCCGTCACGCTGCACCCCGAGTCTCTCGTCCGCCAGAACCCCCCGATCGATGAACGCCCTTACGTTCTCGGGGGGTGTTGCTTCGGCCGCTTTGAGCTTCCACTCGGCAATCTGACGCTGATATGCCTGTGCGTCAAGCACCCGTTCTTCGGACTCGAAAATCGCTTCCAACTCGTGGCTGTGTGCCTCGGTCCACGCTTTCTCGGCTGCTCGTTGTAGCTCAACTCTTGACTCTTCCAACGTCGAAATGATGCCGTCGCGAAGCTCAAGATTCATCCTCAGGGCCGCCGCCAACTGACGTTGCTCATCGAGGGCCTCTCGCAGCTCATTCGTAACTTGGATCGGGTCGGGTGGCGTCAGAAAATCCGTATTCGGAAGCTCTGTCCCGTCGATGACTCTGTGAAACCAAATCGCCAGCCGCTGTGCGGTCGCAAGGGCATGTAGCGATTGTCGTCCATCTCCCTTGTCCTCGTGGGCAGCCTCGTTGCCCCAATACCGAAGCACATCCAGCATCCTATTGACGCCTGAGGGGACCAGATCAGTATCACGAAGCCGCTGAAGTCGTTCCACCTGCTTTAATTCGCTCCCGTCAATTCCGTTCCGGGCTAGGATGTCGTTCGACATCCACTCTCCGAACAGTCTTAGCTTTCCGAGGCATGCCGGTGGGTCGTTCAAGACAAGACGTTCGGCACTCGCTGCAATCTCACCGAGTTTCGGCGAGTGTGACTCAAGGAACGAGAAATTCGGCGATTCTGAGAGCATGTTCATCTCCTTGGCGAGTCAGCGGCGTTTCCGCTTGTTTCCCATTCGCTTTGGCGTGGTTGCGTTCGATAGCCAGGTAGTTCAGGCTCCCACGGGTGGCCCAGATAGCTTGCAATCTGGGTGCCGGAGGCATGGGAGATTATGGTTTGGTGATCGATGCTTTCTGATCAGCCTTGCATCGCTGCACGACCGCGGTTGCGGGCAACCGAGGACACCCACGGTGTCAGGTAATCGGGAGATACACGACGAGATCCTCCCACTCTTCTGCTTCACTTGCATGCCAAACAAGCACAAGACTCTCAATTGCGTTTGACACCGGGGCGGACTGCGGCGCCATGAATACTCCTGACACGGACTGTCCCTGCTCAATTCGCTTGTAGGCGGCTGCCGGCATTGTGTTGACGTCATGGGACACGACCAGCAGACCTTGGTCGTTGGCAAACGCCAGGATCTCTGCGTCCGTCGCTTCGTGCAACCCTTCTTCGCGAGCACGCCGGAATTCGATCAACGGCTCGCTGCGACGAACGCCGGAAACGATGTGCTCGTTCAGATCGTGATCGGCGAGAAATCGTGGGCGGCTCATGGAGTGTCAGCGGTCGGAGATGTCATCTGAGATCGCAATCGCTGCACGACCGCGTTGGCCCGATCGTCAGCACGATCCCGCCACTCGGCCCACACGGATTCCTGCCGACGAAGATACGAATCGATCTCATCCCGGCGGGCCAGGTACTCGGCGATCGCACCATAGACCTCCCTCAGAGACAGCGCCGGGTATTGCTGCTGGATGGTCTCCGGCGAATGCCCCTGCAGAAACGCCGCCACGACCGAGTCGAGCATGACGCGGGTCCCTCCCACCCGCATCACGCCGTTTTCGTCTTCGCGAATGTAACTTTCTGATCTCGACATGACCAACTCCTAGACAACACCAGACATACTATTATACGGCATCTCTACCTCCACGTGCACGGCTGGATGCCGTCTCAGGCTTGTCGGAAGCCTTCTCGACAATCTCCTCGCGCAGCCGGGCGACTTCTTCGGACAATTCGATCGTTCGTCCGGGGGCTTCGCCCCGCCAGAAGGGGACGGTCGGCGGGGCGCCGTGGGCGTCGGAGACGATCAGGTCGTTGCCGCGGAGTTGTTGCATCCGCCAGGAGGTTGTGCCCAGCAGAAAGATGTCCCCGGCGGAGCCTTCGACGGCGAAGTCCTCGTCGACCGAGCCGACGACGGTCATGTCCGGCTCCATCACCACGCGGACATTGTCGATCTCCGGAATGGCCCCCCCGTTGTTGACCGCCGTGATGCGGGCCCCTTTGCGGGCTCGCAAACGCCGATTCACCCGGTCGTGATGCAGATAGGTCCGCAGGCGGCCCATCTTGGCGGTGAGTCCCTCACTCAGAAACTCGACGACTTCATCGAAATGCTCCCGCGAAAGGTTGCGATAGGTGTACGACCGACGGCACAGATCAAACAGTTCGTCGGTGTCCCATTCCTCGGCGGCAACCTCGGCGACGATTTGCTGGGCGAGGATGTCGAGCGGGGCTTCCGGGATCGGCGTCGCATCGAGCCGTCCCGCTTTGACGGCACGGATCAGGCTCATGCATTCGATCAGTTCATCCCGTGTGAGAGCGAACAGCCGCCCTTTGGGGGTGAGCCCCAGTGCGTGCCCGGAGCGTCCGATTCGCTGCAGAAATGTCGCAATCGACCGCGGCGATCCCATCTGCACGACGAGATCGATGTATCCGACGTCGATGCCCAGTTCGAGCGACGCCGTCGCGACGACCGCCTTGAGTTGTCCGCTCTTGAGCCGCCGCTCGGTCGAGAGACGAATGTCGGCTGACAGCGACCCATGATGCGCCCCCACGGCGTCCTCACCGAGCCGTTCGGTCAGTTGAAACGTCAACCGCTCCGCCAACCGGCGGGTGTTGACGAAGACCAGCGTGCTACGATGCTCGTTGATCAATTCGACCAACCGTTCGTTGATCTCGTTCCACTGCTCGTGCGAACAGACCGACGACAGGTCGCTCGGCGGGACTTCGATGGCGAGGTCGAGGTCGCGTTGGTGTCCGACGTCGATGATTGTGACGGGGGGAGGGGGTGATTGGTGAGGGGTGAGGGGTTCAGTGGTGATGCGGTCCTCAAGCCCACGGGTTGCAACCCGTGGGCTTTCTGTATCCCGTGGGTGCTGCGCGGACGCCCCCCCCACCAAGAACGCTGCCGTCCGCTCAATGGGCTTCTGCGTTGCCGAAATCCCAATCCGCTGCAACGGCCGCTCCGCGACGTGCTGCAACCGCTCCATCGACAACCCCAAATGCGAGCCGCGCTTGTCGCGCACCAGAGCGTGAATCTCATCCACAATCAACGTGTCGACCGTGCGTAGCACTTCGCGGCTCTTCTCGGCGGTGAGCATCAGGTACAGCGATTCGGGGGTCGTCACGAAGATGTGCGGCGGGCGGCAGACCATCGCGGCACGCCGGTGCGACGGCGTGTCCCCCGTCCGCAAGCCGACGGAGATCGGCGGCACCACGATGCCCTGACGTTCGGCTTCGGCGAGGATCTCCGCCAGCGGCGTTTCCAGGTTGCGATGCATGTCGTTCGACAGTGCCCGCAACGGGGAGACGTACACCACCCGCATCTCGTCCGCCAGACGTCCCTCAACCCCCTCGCGAAACAGCCGGTCGATGATCGCCAGAAAAGCGGTCAACGTTTTTCCGCTGCCGGTTGGGGCGGCGATGAGCGTGTGCTCGCCGTTCGCAATTGGCGGCCAACCGTGCGTTTGCGGCTCCGTCGGGCCATCGAACCGCGACCGGAACCAGTCCTGAATCACAGGATGAAATGTCTCAAGCGACATGCAGGAGGTTCGATTCTGAGAATTCTTGATGAAACTTGATGCAACTTGATCGTAACCCGCGAGTCCCCCTTCCGTGCCCCGACGCCGCTTGCGGATGAGCACCGCTCTCCGACGCCCCTCGCGCCAATCGCCCGTGCGAAAGGGCAAGGCTTTGTTGACCCCGGTCGCCGGGTCTGAGCCGTGTTCAACAGTTCGGACCACCCCCGGCGGCGACCGGTTCCCTGCCGACGGTCCCGGACAGCGGCGGGAGACGTTCCTCCAGCACCCCTTTCACGCGCGGCCAGAGCAGAAACGCTTCGACGGCCATCCAGGACTCTAGCGCGAGCGTCGCGGCTCCGATGACAATGACCACCCAGTTCCGCGGCGCAGGACTGCCATCCGCCAGCGGAGCCGGGGCAAGCCAATCGCCCAGTTGCCACCACATGGCCCATGCCGGCATCGCCAGCATGAACAACATGGGGATCACAATGAACCAGACGGGCACGTTCCGTCGCCACAGGAAGAACGAAATCACCAGAAACGCCAGCCCGGCGAGCAACTGGTTCGTCGCCCCGAACAACGGCCACAGGATGAGCCCTCCCTTGCCGGCCGCTTCCCAGGACCATGCACTTCCCGGGGCCGGGAGCGCAGCAATGATCGCCGCAAGTAACACGGCGAAGATGGTCGCCCCGTGCTTGTTCGTCAGCCACACAAACGGGTTGAGAGACGAGCCGGCAGCCGCCGCTCCTTCGCCTGCTCCTCTGTCCTTCACTCTCCGCCCCCCGTCTCCGACAAACGTCCCGGCCAGCTCCTGAATGACGTATCGCTGCAGACGGCACGCCGTGTCGAGTGTTGTCCCGGCGAAAGAGGCGACCAGCACCCCCATGAGGGCAACGGCGACGCCGGCGGGAATGCTCATCGCTTCCAGGAAGTTGGCCGAACCGTCGACAAACGCGCCGATTTTCGCGCCCAGTCCTTTCGCGTCATCCCAACTGGCATAGCGGGCCATGTAGGCGGATTCGCCGGTGACGACTTCGCCGCCGCCGACCGATTCCGTCGCGCCCAGTCCCAAACCGGCCACGCACGCCAGGATCACGATAACCGCCAGAAAACCTTCGGTCAGCATCGACCCATAACCGACGAACTGGGCGTCTGTTTCGCACTTGATTTGCTTGCTCGACGTCCCCGACGATACCAGACAGTGAAACCCGCTGCACGCTCCGCAGGCGATCGTGATGAACAGAAACGGAATCAGCACCGGCGCGCCCGGCGGATTGGCCCGCACCGCCGGGGCCACGATCTCCAGCGGCACTCGCTCACCGCCCGTCTCCAGAGGTGCCCCGCCGAACAGGGCCGCAGCGCACAGCCCCACGACCACCAGTCCCAGGGCACTGATTAGTTGGAGCGAGTTGATGTAATCGCGCGGTTGCAGCAGCGTCCATACCGGCAGCACCGACGCCACATACGAGTAGGCCAGCAGGATGAACACCCACGTAATCACCGACCAACTCGCCATTGTTGCGTTCAGCTGCCCCAGCACGCCGTCGTTGCCGACGATCACCGTTCCGTACATCACAGTGAGGGCGAATATCGAGGGGATCAGCAGATGCACCCCCTTGCGGTGCAGCCACACGCCGATGCCGACCGCAATGGGAATCTGAATCACACAGGGAAAGATCGATGCCGGATATTGTTTGAAGACGGCCGCGATCACCAACCCAAAGATCGCCAGCACGATCGTCAGCGCCATGAACAGGATCAGCAGAAACAGCAGCCGCACGCGTGTGTTGAGCACCCGTCCGGCCACATCGCCAACCGTCTGGCCCCGGCTGCGCATCGACACGACCAGCGAGCCGAAGTCGTGCACCGCCCCGACGAGCACGGAGCCAATCAGCACCCACAGCAGTGCCGGCAGCCAACCCCACATCACTGCGATCGCCGGTCCGACAATCGGCCCGGTCCCGGCAATCGACGTGAAGTGATGCCCGAACAGCACCGACTTGCTCGTCGGCACATAGTCCCGATCGTCGTTCAGTTCGATGCTGGGGACAGTCGCTTGGGCGTCGAGTTGAAAAATTTTTCGCGACAGCCAACGCCCATACGTGTGATAGGCGATCAGATACCCAACCAGCGCCCCCAGTGCAATGGCCAATGTCTGCATGAACCGGATTCCCGTCGTGAACCATCTCGTCAAACCGCCTGTCAGTATAATCGCGACCACTGCTCCTGCACCATTCCGTGGCGTCGGCCTGAAAGCCTGCGGACCGCAACAGTTTCGCTCGTCAGCGTTTCAGTCATCGGGTACACTTGGGGAAAATGACGCGAACGTGGTCCACAAACCGTCCGGGATCGGCGGCAATTTAGCCGGGCCCGTATTGTTTCTCGCCACGTGGTTTAGCCGCGCCCGCTAGGAAGCGCTCCCGCCGGACCTAAACGGCACGGACCGGGCGCGGCGAAACGGGCCGATATGGGTGATTGGGTGTGTTGACGTTTTCCGGCGACGTTGACATTGAATTTCTTACGACACGACTGAAAAAGAGGCGGACACTTGTCCACAGCAACTGAGCAAACCACGAAAACAGCGACCCGTACCGGGGCCGAAATCCTCGTTGAGTCTTTGATCCGGCAGAACGCGGAGACGGTTTTTGCCTATCCCGGCGGGGCGAGCATGCCCCTGCACCAGGCCCTGCGGAAGCACCGCGACCGGATTCGCACGATCCTCCCCCGGCACGAACAGGGGGGCGGATTCGCAGCCCAGGGCGTCTCGCGTACGAGTGACCGGGTCGGCGTGTGCATGGCAACCAGCGGTCCCGGCGCAACCAATCTGGTGACGGCTCTCGCCGATGCCAAACTCGACAGCGTGCCGATGGTCGCCATCACCGGACAAGTGCCGCAAACCGTGATCGGTTCGGATGCCTTTCAGGAGACGCCCATCGTTTCTGTCTGTCAGCAGATCACAAAGCATCATTATCTGATCACCGCCCCGGATCCGCACTGCACGGAATCGATCGAGGAGACGCTGCGGTCCATCCCCCGCATCGTCAAAGAGGCGTTCTTCATCGCCCGCACCGGCCGACCCGGACCGGTGCTCATCGACTTTCCGAAGAACATCCAACTCGCGTCGATCGACGGCGACATCGACTTTGACCCGCCGACTTATCTCCCCGGATACCGTCCGGAGTTGCGAGTCGTCGCCGACGAACAGATCAAACAGGTCATCGCCCAGATTCGCCGCGCGAAAAAACCGGTCCTCTACGTCGGCGGGGGAGTGATCAGCTCCGGCGCGGCGGAGGAACTGACCAAGTTCGCCAAACGGGCCAACATCCCGGTCACCATGACGCTCATGGGGCTCGGCGCCTTCCCGGCGGACGACGACCAGTCGCTGCACATGCTGGGGATGCACGGCACCGTGTACGCCAACTATGCCGTCAACGAGTCGGACCTGTTACTGGCATTCGGCGTGCGGTTCGATGACCGTGTGACCGGGAAGCTCGCAGAGTTCGCCAAGCACGGCAAGATCGTGCATGTCGATATCGATCCGTCGGAAGTCCACAAGAACAAGGCCGCGCACATCCCCATCATTGCAGATGTGAAAGTGTTTCTGCAGCAACTCAATGCGCTGTTTACCGACGACGACAAGCCGCAGACCGACGAATGGTGGACGGAAATCAACGCTTGGAAACAGCAGTATCCGCTCACCTATCAGGAGCCGGGGGACGCAATTCCGCCACAGCACGCCATCTCCGAATTGTGCCGCTTGACGCAAGGACGTGATCCGTACGTCGCCGTCGGCGTCGGGCAACATCAAATGTTCTCCGCCCAGTATTTCCGCTTCAACAAGCCGCGGCACTGGCTCAGCAGCAGCGGACTCGGCACGATGGGTTTCGGTCTTCCCGCTGCCATGGGCGTGCAGGCGGCGCATCCGGACGATCTTGTAATCGACATCGACGGCGACGGCTCAATCCTGATGAACATCCAGGAACTGGCAACACTGAACTGCGAGCGGCTGCCGGTGAAAATCCTACTGCTCAACAACCAACATCTTGGCATGGTCATGCAGTGGGAGGACCGTTTCATGGAAGGCCGCCGGGCGCACACGTATCTCGGCCCGGTCGACCATCCCGAAGCCCTCGGCGAAGGGGACGGCTCCCATTACGAGGACACGTATCCCGATTTCGTCATGATCGCCGAAGGCTTTGGCGTGAAGGCGGCCCATGTCCGCAGTAAAGCGCTTCTGGAAGACGCCCTCACGGAGATGATCAACCACGACGGCCCGTACCTGCTCGACGTCATCTGCCCCTACCAGGAGCACGTCCTCCCGATGATCCCCAGCGGCGGCACCGTGCGGGACATCATCGTCGAGTAGGAATCATCTGTTCCACCATTGCACCGAATCAAGTGCAACAACGTTGCCACGTTCCATGAATGAGTCGTTGAAATACGTCGGCCGGAATTTGGTTCGCATGTACGCTCTGTCACCGTTTCGCGGAAAGACGCGTCTGCGGAAGATCACGGACAGATGGCTGACGCCGCAGGGAAACATTGAACGCGTACGGATTGGGCCTTGTGTGATTGATCTCGACCATCGTTACGAGGCAACAAGGAATATGGCCTATGGAGTGTACGAGCGACATGAAGTCGCGCTGCTGCGCCGTCTGCTGAAGCCGGGAGATGTCTCGGTGGATGTCGGTGCGAACGTCGGTTATCTGTCTGCTCACATGGCCCAGTGCGTCGGCCCCGGAGGGACAGTGTATTCATTCGAGCCGGGACCGACTCCATTTCAGTCACTCTGTGCCGTGAGAGATAGCAATTCGTTTGCAAATATGGAAGTCTTCCAGATGGCGGTTGCTGACGAAGATCGCAAAGCCACCTACTACGAAACGGAGAACATCCTTGCCAAGGGATATGGCCGGATCGACCAACATCCCAGCAAGCGATTTCGTCACGTGCAGGCCCATGAAACAACCGTCACTTCGCTGACGACGTTCTTCTCGTGTCGCCCGATTGACCGACTGCGGCTGATTAAGATCGATGTTGAAGGGCACGAAAAGCAAGTGATTGAAGGGCTCAGAGGCTTGTTTGATCGTGACATACGACCGGTCCTCTTGACTGAGGTTACGATCCAGGGAGAGGCGGAAACTGATTTGCTCGATTATCAGAAAATCCTCTCCGGGTACCGCTATGAGATGTTTTCAATCGGGAAATCGCTCTCAAGAGTCGACCCAGCGGACATGAAACGAGGCTTTCATGGCAATGTTGCCTGGATTGCAAACTGAAACAACGTCGATTCGGAATCAGCGGCATGTGAAGGGTCTCTTGCTCATCTTCTTGTAATCGTGTTGAAACTCACTATTGTTCTTGGTTGACTGACATCTTGCCGCTTTCAAGAATCTGAACATTGATGGCCGGTTACAAAAAATTTGATCCCCGTTTGGAATCCCTCGTTGTCGAAACGAAGACCCTGTGGGGGGACGATGTGGGCGATCTTTCGGATGAGGACCGGGCATGGGTGGCGGCGGCCATTCAACAGAATCCGCAGCTCGCCGGGAAGATCGAGTACGAGCGGACTCACACCGGCTTCACGCGGATCATCACGGTGACCGCGGATGACATCGCCCAACTCTACGAGTCGCGGGTAAGCTGACGCCGCCCGCTTGCGGTTTCGCAGTCTGTCATTGCTGTCGGCTTCTCGCGCCGGGTGGCGGGGGCGCGATCCGCTGCGAGAGGGGGTCATCACTCACGCCATCGGGGGCGGTCACGCTCGCTCTTCATCGTCCACAGCCCCCGGAGTGTGATTCGGCGCAGTTGTTCCGCATTTCTTCGACGGCCCAGCCACGCCCACGAACGAGCCAATGCGTCCGCAATCGGCGTCGGCATCTCGCGACCTGCTTGCGGACCGCCCGCCGTCCGCCCAGAATGGTCCCTCTCTTCTCACAGCGGGAGCGCGGCATGGGCGAGACATGGGTGACGCTGGGGGTAATCCTCACGGGCGTGACGATCGTGGTCGGCAGCGTGTTATGGCTGCGGCTGCACGCCTTCCTCGCGCTGGTCTTCGGCGCCCTGGTGGTCGCCTTGCTGACTCCCCGCGCGGACGTCGAACGATTCTATGTGGAGTCGCAATCGTTTTCGCAGGAAGCCGCCGCTGCTCAGGCGAGCCGGAACATCGGGGCCCGCGTTGCTCAGGGGTTCGGCGACACGTGCGTAAAGATCGGCATCCTGATTGCCATGGCGGCGATCATCGGCAAATGCCTGCTCGACAGTGGTGCCGCCGACCGTATCGTGAGAACCGCTCTGCGAATGTTCGGCGAACGGGCGGCTCCCCTCGCCTTTCTGACGAGCGGATTCACGCTCGGCATTCCGGTGTTCTTCGACACCGTGTTCTACCTGATGATCCCGCTCGGCAAGGCGATGCAGTTGCGGACCGGGCGGAATTATCTGTTGTACGTGCTGACCATCGTTTGCGGGACGTCGATGGCGCATTCGCTCGTGCCCCCCACGCCGGGACCGCTGTTCGTCGCGGAGGAATTGGGCGTTGATCTCGGCACGATGATGCTCGCCGGCTGCATCGTGGGCCTGTTCACCGCGACGACCGGTTACCTGTACGCCCTGCTGGCCAACCGTTTGTGGACGCTCCCTTTGCGAGAGTCTCCGGAGTTTTCCCTCGAGGATCTCAAGAAGTCTTCCGAGTTGGACGAGAGCCTGTTGCCGCCGCTGTGGTTGTCACTGCTGCCCATTCTGCTGCCAGTTGTGCTGATCGCCGGACAGACGATTCTTAAGGGGGGATTCTTCGGCATCACCGCCCCGGCGACCGTCCTACAGATCACGGCGACCCTGGGCGACAAGACGATTGCGTTGACGATTGCCGCCGTGGTCGCAATGGCGACGCTGGTCTGGCAAAAACGGACATCGCGCGACGAACTGGCCGATTCGATTCAGGCGGCTCTCGCCAGCGGGGGGGTGATCATCCTGATCACGGCAGCAGGAGGGGCGTTCGGTGCGGTGCTGCGGCAAACGAATGTCGCGGGGCTGATCCAGGATCTGCCGCGAACGTCGCCCGCCATGATCTGCACGATGGCGTTTCTGATCACAGGTGCCATCCGGACGGCGCAGGGGTCCGCCACGGTTGCCATGATCACCGCTGTGGGCATCCTGTCGGGATTGGCGCGCGGCGGCGATCTCGGTTTCCACCCGGTTTATCTTGCGTTGGCGATCGGCTGTGGATCGAAACCGATTGCATGGATGAATGACAGCGGCTTCTGGGTCATCACGCGGATGAGCGGAATGACGGAAACCGAAGGACTCAAATACGTCACCCCCATGACCACTCTGATGGGACTCGTGGGATTGGGAGCAGTGATTGCCGGGGTCACGTTGTTCCCGATGAATTGACGACGTGTTGGAGTTCAGCCTTCAGGCTGCATCGGATAGCGCAAAAAATCGCTCGGGTGTGTGTAGCAGCCCGTTGAAATCTGGCTTCGGGTGGCCAGGGCTGGACCAACGGGAAGCCCCGGTAAGACGGGGCTTCGACGTTTGTGCGCGGAAACAAAGCACCCTCACCGGGGCTTCGGACGTTGTCCTCCAGCCCCGGCCACCCATCAGGATTCGTTTTTCAACGGCAGGCGAAATCCTGAACTCCAGCGGCGTGTCACCGGGTCCAGGCGAGCCACTTTTGCATGAGGCTCTTGACGGTGGGCGTGAGTCGCGTGCGGTTGTACTGGTCGCCCAGCTTGCGGATCGCGTCCGCCTGTGTCGGATAGGGGTGAATGGCGCTGCCGAGCTTCTTGAGGCCCAAGCCGTGCGTTATGGCGAGAGAGAGTTCGCCAATGAGATCGCCCGCATGGGACGCCACGATGGTCGCGCCGAGAATCTGGTCCGTCCCTTGTTCGACATGCACTTTGACGAACCCGTCGGTCTCTCCATCGAGAATAGCCCGGTCGACGTCCTCGAACGGCTGCACGTAGGTATCGATGGCGACGCCCGCGTCTTTGGCATCCCGTTCGTTGATGCCGACGTGTGCCAGTTCAGGGGAGGTGTACGTGCACCAGGGGATTGTCAGGCCGCTCGCTTTCGAGCGGCCGAAGAAGAGCGCATTCTGAATGACGATGCGGGCCATAAAATCGGCCGCGTGCGTGAACTGGTACTTCGAGCAGACGTCGCCGGCTGCATAAATCCGCGGATTGGTCGTCTGCAGGTTGTCGTTGACCTCGACCCCTTTGCGTGGGTCAAACTTCACGCCGACCGTGTCGAGCCCCATGCCGTCCACATTCGGGGCGCGGCCGACGGAGACGAGCAGTTTGTCGACGACGAGATCAGAGGCCCGTTCATGGGACGTCAGAGTCACACGGACCCGCTCGTCGGCGCGGCTGAACGTCGTCTCCTTCCCGCAACAGAGCAGATTGACGCCGTCCTCCCGCAGTGCTGCTTCGACGACCGCCGCCGCGTCCGGGTCTTCCCGCGGAAGCACGCCGTGAGCGGCTTCGATCAGATGGACCTCGGATCCAAAGCGGGCGAACGTCTGCGCCATCTCGCAGCCGATCGGACCGGCTCCCAGGACCGCCAGTTTGTGCGGCAGTTCCGTGAGAGAGAACAGCGACTCATTGGTGAGGTAGTCGACTTCGTCGAGGCCGGGAATAGGAGGGGCCGCAGCCCGCGCACCGGTTGCGATGACTGCCTTTTTGAATGTCAGCTTTGTGTCGCCCACCTGCACGGTCTGGTCGTCGATGAACCGCCCGTCGCCCAGAAAGACGTCGACGCCCAAGTCCCGAAACCGGGCCGCCGAGTCGACATGGGCGATCCCCGCGCGGAGCCGTCGCATGCGATCCATCGCTGCGGCGAAATCGACCCGGACCCCGTCCGGTACGCGGACCCCAAATTCGCCGGCGTCGCGCACCGCCGCCGCCGCCCGGGCCGCGCGGATGATGCCCTTCGACGGCACGCAACCCACGTTGAGGCAGTCGCCCCCCATCAGGTGACGTTCGATGAGAGCGACTTTCGCACCAAGTCCGGCGGCTCCCGCGGCCGTGACAAGCCCCGCCGTGCCGGCTCCAATCACCACCAGGTTGTAACGCCCCGACGGCGTTGGATTCACCCAATCCGGCGGGTGGACATTGGCTTCAAGCTGGCGGTTGTATTCGTCGTGCGGCTGCAGCGCGGCGATTTCGTGCGGTTGGATCGCGGCGATTTCAAGCATGGAATGTCCTTATTCGTGGTCACGTCACGAGCATACCGGCGTGAATGCCCGTGTAAGAGTTTAGCCGCACATTTGAAATGTGCGGCTAAACTGTATGCGAAAGCGCCGGTCGGCACTGTGCTCTAAATCACCGTGCGGGAAACGCGGCAAGGAAACGCCCTCCTTTTCCCCGGCATGGAACCACTTTCACCAACGCTCGACGGGTCCGCTGGGGACTGGAATATGGAGGTCAGGAAGTTGGTCGGTGCGGGCGGCGGCGTGGGGACCGGCGATGCGGATGGCTGCGATGGCCTGTTGGAACTCCCCGATCGTTCGGGCGAGTTGGAACTGATGCCGCAGATGGGGCCGCACACGCATGCCTTTGAGATACCAATGCCCCATTTTGCGGAACATCACAACCGCGCGCGGCTCTGGGTGCAGTTCGCACAGATAGGCAAACTGACGCAGCAGAAGCGTAAGTCGGCCGTCAAAATTGCCGGGCGGGTCAAAGGAGCCGGTTTGTTCCCATTGCACGAGTTGGCGGAAGATCCAAGGGTTGGCGAGGGCCCCGCGACCGATTGAGATGCCGCCGCAGCCGGTTTCTCGGAACATGCGGTCAGCGTCTGCGACCGTACGAATGTCGCCGTTGCCGATCACCGGAATCCGCTCGACCGCCTCGACGACCCGCCGGATGCCGCCGCGGTCGACTGTGCCGCTGAACCCCTGGGCCCGTGTGCGTCCATGAATGGCGATGGCGGCGACGCCGGCCTGTTCAAATTCGCGAGCGAAGTGCGGCGCGGTGATCTGCGTTTCGTCCCAACCGAGCCGCATTTTGACTGTAACCGGGATTCGGACCGCCTCGACAACGGATTTGACGAGACAGATTGCTGGAGATGGGAGATGGGCGATGGGAGATTGCGTTCCCGATCCGGCCCAATAACCAATTTCGCAATCCTCCTTTCCCCTCTCCACATTCCTCATTCCGCATTCCGCGTTCCCTCTCCCCATCAGGGCGGCGCCGCCGCCGGTCTTCGTCACCTTTTCGACCGGGCAGCCCATGTTGATGTCAATCGAGTCGACGCCCCGTTCCTCGAGAAACTGGGCCGCATCACGCATGCTGGCGGGGTCGTTGCCGAAGATCTGCACGGCGAACGGTGAGTCATCCGGATGGGTGGCGATGAGGTCGAGTGCCTTGGGGCGATGTTCAAGCAACGACCGGGCGTTAACGAGGTCGGTCGTTCCGAGTCCGACGCCGCCCAACTCATGCACAATCCGCCGAAAGGGGAGGTTCGTAAATCCGGCGAGCGGCGAGAGGAGATACCGCGACGTGAGGCGGAGGTCTCCGTAGGACAAGGGAAGCGGGGTGTTCATTTCAAATTGCAAATTAGGAATTGCAAATTGGGGGGTGGTGGCGCGTGAGTCTCTTTTGCAGAGCGGTGCCGTCGCACACTTGGAGGCGAGTCGGGTCGGCGAGCCTTGTCCATTTTGCAATTTAACTTGTCCCCAAGCTCCAGCTTGGGAACGCACGTCCTGGAAAGCTCTGCTTTGCCGCCCGCGAAACAGAGTTTCGCGGAAGGGCGTTCCCAAACAGAGTTTGGGAACGAGGTTGATGGCGGACTCCTTCATTCGGCGAGACAGTTGCGCAATTTGCAGTGCCTGCCTCATGGAAAGGTTTCTCTGTCTTACCAAACCGGAACGATCTCGGCGATGGCGGCCCACTCACGGCGGATTGGGATATCGTGCTGTGCCGATTGTACCGATTCAACACCGTGTGAGGCCCGTCCGCTATCAGCGGAACGCAACGAATCCGACAGTCGTGCTGGAGTTAACCCATGAAACGGTCCGTGGTTTTGGGAAGTCTGATCGCGATGAGCCTGTTCCTGGCGGGGCCCGGGCCCGCCTCCGCCCAGGGATTGCGCGGGCGGTTGGACTGGATGTTTCTGAAGCGGGATACTGATGCGGCCACGCAGCCGTTTATCGTCGGTCCCGACGCCTTTAACGGCTCCGGTGTCGACTTCGACTACGAGTCCGGGTATCGCCTGATGCTGGGATACGGGGGGCCGGACTTCGAAGTCGAGGCGCAATTCACGGATCTCGATGATTGGGGCGACTCGACGTTCGCGACGCTCACCCAGGAATTGGTCTTCGACACGAACTCCGCCAATCCGTTTGTTGTGGGAGGAACGCCTGGCAACGTGCTGGGTGGCACGACGGCCATTTCCGCAGCGGCGATGGACGCCTTCACCGCTACGCTGGACGACGAAACGCTGGAAGGCGAATTCCTGATCCCCGGCGCGGTCGCCACCTACGGCTATCAGAGCAAATACAACGACCTCGAAGTGAACATCACGACGAGCCGCCGCAACTGGTACCGCGTGGGCTTGGGGTATCGACGCGTGAACGTCGATGAGCGGTCGATGTTCGGTGTCTCGGGATTGTTCGATGCACTGGATGTTGATGACGGACAGACGGTCGGCGGGATGGCCAACGATCCGAACGACGGCCTTTCGGACGCTGCGTTGACCGAAGCCGGCCTGACCCGGCTCTCCGGCGGTGCCGATGGATTCGACAACCTCGCCAGCGGGGGCGGTCCTGATGTCGTCTCCCTGGCGTTGAACGCGACGACCAGCAACCAATTGGACGGTCTGCAGGGGACGTTCGACGGGACCGTCCTCGACACGCAATACTTCCTCATCGACCTGTTCGGCCGGCTCGGCCTGTTCCGGAACGAAACCAGTGCCCGATTGGTGGAGACGGTTTCCGGCAGCAACAACGACGCGTCGGTCTATTCGCGTACGCTGACAGACAACCAGAATGACTTCGCCTTCGCCACCGGTGCCGGAGTGCGACTGGCTGTGAAGCTGACCGACTACGTTCGCCTGCACACCGGGTACGAGTTTGTGTACATCGACGGACTGGCACTCGCCCCGGACCAAACGTTCCGCGCCGGACCGGGCGGGAGCATCTTCTCCGTCGACAACAACGGCAGTATGTTATTGCACGGAGGCCGCGCAGGGATCGAAGTCGTTTGGTGAGCCGACCAGTTTGGGGAGCCGGCGGGGGCGAAACCGCAAGCGGCTTTGGCGTCGACGCCGAGTGAGTTCGTCCTCGCTTAGGACAACAGCAGTTCGAGGTCGTCGGTGGTGAGGTCCTTGAGGACGCGGCTGTCGGCTTCGAGGATGGCGTCGGCCAGTTGCCGTTTCTTGGATTGCAGCTCGACGATCTTCTCTTCAACGGTATCGCGACAGATGAGGCGGTAAGCGAAGACCTGCTTGGTCTGTCCCACACGATGGGCCCGGTCAATTGCCTGGGCTTCGACCGCCGGGTTCCACCAGGGGTCGAGCAGGAAGACGTACTCGGCCGCCGTCAGATTCAGGCCGAGCCCGCCCGCTTTCAGGCTGATGAGAAACACGGGAACGTCCGGGTCGTCCTGAAACTGTTCGACGACCTGCTTGCGGCTCCGGGTTTTACCGTCGAGGTAGGCGTATCGGATGCCGCGGTCGTCGAGATGCTGCTTGACGATGGACAGCATGCTGGTGAATTGCGAAAATACCAGTGACTTGTGCCCCTCTTCGATCAACTCTTCGAGATGAGGACAAAGCACGTCCAGCTTGGCAGAGGGGCTCTTGACGGCGGCGGCGTCCAGCAGCCCGGGATGGCAGGCGACCTGCCGGAGCCGCAGCAGGGCTTCCAGGACGTGCATCTTGCTCTTGCCGAGACCCTGCTCCCGGACCATGCCCAGCAACGACCGGCGGTAATGTTCGCGCAGTTCGTCGTAGCGCTTCCGCTGGGCTTCATCCATGTCGCAGTAGATGGTCTCCTCGAATTTGTCTGGCAGTTCGGTGGCGACCTCCTTCTTGGTCCGCCGCAGCACAAACGGTCGCAGCCCCTGCGAGAGTGCGGTTTGAGACTTGGCGTCGGTTGCGTCTGTGGAATAGAGTTTGAAGACGCTGCTGCGGCCCAGCATGCCGGGGTTGAGGAATTCAAAGATCGACCACAAGTCGCCCAGATGGTTCTCGATCGGCGTGCCGCTGAGCGCCAGACGGTACTCGGCCTGCAACAAACGGGTCGCCTTGGCGACTTGCGAGGAGGCGTTTTTGATCGTTTGCGCCTCGTCCAGCACGACATAATCAAAGTCGACGTCCTTCAACACGGCGATATCTCGCCGGAGCGTTCCGTACGTCGTCAGGATGATATCGTGCCGGGCGAATTCGTCCCGCAGTTCCTCCCGGCCGACGCCGGCGTACTCCAGAGAGGAAAGCTGGGGGGTAAACCGGCGGATCTCATGATCCCAATTGAACATCAACGACTTGGGGACGACGATCAGCGATGGACGTTTTTTCTTTCGCTGACGGCTGTGTTCGAGAAGCAACGCGAGGACCTGGACCGTCTTGCCAAGCCCCATGTCGTCCGCCAGACAGCCACCGAAGTGGAACTCCCGGAGAAACTGCAGCCAACCGAGGCCGTCCCGTTGATAGTGGCGCAATTCGCCGACAAAGCCGTCCACTTCCGGCACGGCCTCAACGCCTGCGAAAGATGTCAGCCGGTCCCGCAGCGCGGCGAAGTTGGCATCCACCTCGACGGGATGTCGCGCCGCCAGCAGGGCGTCGATCAAACCGGCCTGCGTGACCGAAAAACGAAGCTTCCCTTCTTCGAGGGTTCCCAGTCCGCCCAACAAGCTGTATTGCTCGGACCAGTCGTCCGGCAGGATGCCCAAGGATCCGTCCGCCAGCCGGATGGTGTTCTCTTTGCGGGCGAGGGCGGCCAGCAGTTCCGGAAAGCCGACCGTTTGGCCTTGAAACTCGACTTCGCCGGAGAGTTCGAACCAGTCGATTCCCGAACTGATCCGCAACTGCGGGGCCCCCGGCTGACGGACCTCGTGCCCGTCGGCGAGCACTTGCCAACCGGCGTCGACCAAAGCGTGCACCGCACGGCCGAGGTCGGTCAGGGCGATGTCCACGTCGTGCTCACTTCGCCGTTGGTCGAGCCGTCTGCGAAACCCCAGTTCCTGCAGTTGATGCCACGCCTGGTCCTCAGAAGTCCGGTCGCGCAACAGGCAGCGGCCTTCGCTGCGCTGAACGACCGCCCATTGCCGCGAGGCGGCCGGAACACGTGTCCCGGCATAGTCGAAGGTGATGCTGCCGAACAATCGCTCTTGCCGCCACCCCCGCGTGCGTGGCGTCGTGATCGTCAGCACGGGTGTCGGAGTGACGTGCACTTCTTCCAACCGCAGTTCCGGCGGGAGATCAAGCGTCGGGAGATTGGGGAGATCGAACAGTTGGTCGACCAACTGCTCGGCATCGGCTGCTTCACCGCTGAGCGGGCGCCGCGAGGTGAGCAACGTGACCCACGGCTGCGCTCCGAAGTCGTCCACGCGGAGCAAACGGCCGTTGAAGACGGCCAATCCGCCGGGGACGAGCAGTTCCAATTGCTCGACCGGAACTCTCTCTCTGTCCCGTCGCAACTCCCCCCGGAGCCGCCAGTCGTCACCGGGGTCATCGGCGGCACCGCCCGCGATCTGTTCGCCTGATTCGAGCACAAGGGCCAGTTCCCAAGCGTCCCCCTCATCCCAACTCAGAGCTTGTCCGTCCTTCTCGGCGGAACCGAGGATCCGCATGCGTCCGGTGTTGCACATGCGCGGCAGCAGCAGTTCGCACAGTTCGTGCGGAATCCGATACCGATAAACGGCCGATTGGAACTCCGCCTGTTGGGCGATCCAACTGGATCGTTCGGGAGTCCCTCCGGTCAAATAGGCGAGAATGCGGCGGTCGTCTTCGTGCTCAATTTCGCCAAGGCGTCCCGGACGCAGCTTGAGCGGCTTGAGCTTGCCCCATTGGCCGTTGGCACGTCGCTGACGTTGCGAGGTCTGGACGCAGAGTTGCCCGGCCGCGCGGCTCTCCGTCGCGTCGATCTCGAAGAAAATCTCCCGGTCGCGGTCCTGAGACTTTCCTCCCTGTTCCGCCCCGCCCATTTGCTGGCGAAGCTCGACGAGCTGCTGCTCCCAGTCACTCAGCTTGCGGGCGACTTGGGGGGCCTCGCGACTGGCGGTCCTGCGCGGTTGATAAGTCTCGCCGCTGAGCAGGTCCTCCTCAGCGTCATCGAAGTCGAAGTCCGGCAACGGCGCAAAGGCATCCTCCGTCACGAACGGCGGGATGTGGCCTTCGCGGGGGATGGCGGTCAGGTAATCGCCGGCATCGACCGCCAGGACGGTCGCCCAAAGGTGCTTGCACGCGATCTTCCGTGAGGAAGACTCGTCCGCACAACTGCAATACATGTGGAGCGTGTCGTTTTGGCGGCTCAGGTGCGTTTCGTATTCGGTTCCATCCCGAACGGAGCCGTAGAGATCCTCGGGGGTCACCCGAATGACTTCGACCCGCTCCGCTTCCAGGTACGCGGAACCACGAAAACGAATGTCGCCTCGAAATTGGCTCTCAAGCAGACGGGCCAGAGACACTCAGTCCTCCGTGGGAATCGCCGAATCAAGTCGTATGAAAGCCGCCAGCGGGGCCACATGTCCGCCCGGCTGCGGTGATTGTCCGTTCATCGTTTTCTGCCGTTTTTCGCCAAACGGCGCAGACGTCAAGGTTAGCGGATCATCCCCCGCGCGGACACCCCTTTCCGACCGAAATCTGCACAGGGCAGAAGGGAGATGTCCTCCGCTCGCCTGAAGCGGAACCGCCCCCTACAATTGGGCCTGAATTGCAGACTGAATTTGACACGCGTTCCTCCATGACTGATCCGCTCCCCCTGCTCAGTGACAACGACGTTCGTCACTGGATTTCCCAAAACGTTCCTGCAGACGAGTTCGCCGGCCAACGGGTGCTGTTGATCGTGCCCGACACGACCCGCACGGCCCCGCTGCCGTTGTTGTTCGGCAGCCTGTCGGACCATCTGCGGCCACGTGTCGCAGCGCTGGATGTGATGGTCGCGCTCGGCACGCATCCGCCGATGACGGAACCGGCCATCTGCACGATGCTGGGCATCGCCCAGCAGGACCGGCCGGCATTCCTGCAGCACACGCAATTGCTCAACCATGAATGGGACCGCCCGGATCGTCTCACGACCATCGGAGTTTTCTCGCGCAAAGACACCGAGGAAATGTCCGACGGACTCTTGTCAGTTGAAGTCCCGGTGCAAATCAACGCCCGCATTGCGGACTACGACACGCTGCTGGTGTTGGGACCGGTGTTTCCGCACGAAGTGGTCGGTTTCTCCGGCGGGAACAAGTATTTTTTTCCGGGGATCGCCGGACCCGAGCTGCTCAATTTCTTCCACTGGCTGGGGGCGTTGATCACCAACGTGGGCATCATCGGGGTGAAGGACACCCCGGTCCGTCAGGTCGTCGACCGAGCCGCCGGTATGATTCCCAACCGTAGACGGGCGATCACCTTTGTGGTCGCGCCGGATGGTTCGGCCAAATTACATGGTCTGTTTTACGGACCGCCCGAAGACGCCTGGCACGGCGCGGCCGAGCTTTCCGGCCGGGTCCACATCAAACGCGTGCCGCGGCCATTAGACACGGTGCTCTCCTGTGCCCCGGCGATGTACGACGAACTGTGGGTCGCCGGGAAATGCATGTACAAGCTGGAGCCGGTCGTTGCCGACGGCGGCGAGCTGATCATCTACGCCCCGCACATGGACGAGATCTCCGTCACGCATGGTCGCCTGATCGAGGAAATCGGCTATCATTGCCGCGACTATTTCACCGGGCAATGGGACCGCTTCCAGGGCTATCCGTGGGGCGTGCTCGCTCACTCCACCCACGTGCGCGGCAGCGGCACCTTCGAGGACGGCATCGAGCACTGCCGCGTGAAGGTCACACTCGCCTCCGGCATTCCGGAAGATGTTTGCCGCCGCATCAACCTCGGTTACCGCGACCCGCAGACCATCGACATCGAATCCTTCGCCAACCGCGAGAAAGACGGCGTCCTGTTGGTCCGCAAGGCCGGCGAGCAGTTGTACCGGCTGGACGATCCATGAGCCGTGCCGTTTCGCCGCACATTTGAGTTTAGCCGTCCATGTGAGTTTAGCCGCACATTTGAAATGTGCGGGTAAACTCGAATGAGCCGTGAAACGGAACGCACATTCAACACTTGGAGTCTCCTGTTGAGCAACGATGCCGTCGAATCCCGAATGACACTCGCCGTCGAAATCGCCCGTGAGGCAGGGGCGTTGATCCTGCGGTACTATCAGCATCCGGAACTGGCCGTTGAGCAAAAGGCCGACAGATCGCCCGTCACAATTGCCGACCGCGAAGCGGAGCAACTGCTGCGGCAACGCATCAACGCAACCTTTCCTCAAGACGCGATCCTGGGAGAGGAGCTCGGGGAAACCCCGGGCACGAGCGGTTGGCGGTGGATCCTCGATCCGGTTGATGGGACCAAATCATTCGTGCACGGCGTACCCCTGTTCGGCACGTTGATTGGAGTCGAGAAGAACGGACGGGCGGAAGTTGGTGCCTGCCGCATGCCCGCACTCGACGAAATGGCCTATGCGGCAACGGGACACGGCTGCTGGTGGCAGCAGGGGACCGCCGAACCAGTGAAAGCCCGCGTCTCGGAGGTCGCCAAACTGTCGGAAGCCTTGCTCTGTTACACATCGCACGGATACTTTGCCGGTTGCGGCGAGGCGGCTGTCTTCGAAGCACTGCGGGACGGCTGCCGCTTGTCGCGGGGGTGGGGAGATTGTTACGGTCACCTGCTCGTCGCCACCGGACGGGCGGACGTCATTGTCGAACCGGAACTGCACCCCTGGGACGCGGCAGCACTCATCCCGATCGTGCGGGAAGCGGGCGGCCATTTCCTCGACTGGACCGGACGCGAATCCTTCGAAACCGGCAACGGCATGAGTGTCAACAACGCCCTCCGCGACGAAGTCCTCGCCATCGTCCAGTCCCACAAGCACGGCTAGTTGAGTCGGTCGTTGGAGTTCAAGCTTTAGCTTGCTTTCGCAGCCTCAAGGCTGAACTCCAACCTCAAGTAACCGCGTTTGACAAACCATGAGCCGCGACCTGCCGGAGCGATTTTGATGTCTCAACCAATCGAAAACGAGCCGGTCCTCAACGAGTTGGCGTGGGACCTTGTGGAGGATGTGATCGTTGCAGCCGAAGACCTTGGTGTGGACGTGACCGAGACGTCTGACGGGGCGCGGGTGGTCGACTTCGGGGTCGAAGCACCGGGGTCCCTGGCGGCCGGGACTGCGCTCGCCGAGGTTTGTACGGCGGGACTGGCGGAGATCACGTTGCAGCAGGGAACGGTGGGCGGAGTCGGTTGGCCGCTGGTGTACGTCACGACCGACGAGCCGCTGGGGGCGTGCCTGTTCAGCCAGTATGCCGGGTGGGCGGTGTCGGTGGACAAGTTCTTCGGCATGGGGAGCGGGCCGATGCGAGCCGCCGCGTGTGAGGAGGAATTATTCAAGCATCTGGGGTACCGCGAAGAGGCGGCGCGAGTCGTCGGGGTGTTGGAGAGCGGACGATTGCCGGGGGATGACGTCGTCCGGATGATCGCAGAAGGCTGCGGCGTCGGTCCGTCGCAAGTCGCCCTGCTGGTCGCCCCCACGGCGTCCCTCGCCGGCACATTTCAGGTGGTCGCCCGGTCGGTGGAGACGGCGCTGCACAAGCTGCACGAACTGGGCTTCGACATGGACCGCGTGCGGAACGCGACCGGATCGGCACCGCTGGCACCGGTGGCGGCGGATGACCTTGCCGGCATCGGCCGCACGAATGACGCGATCCTGTACGGAGGCCGCGTGTCGCTGTGGGTCACCGGCGATGATGCGACGCTGGAGGAGATCGGCCCCCGCGTACCGTCGAGCGCATCCGACTCCTACGGCGAGCCGTTCCTCGACATCTTCGAAAAAGCGGGCCGCGACTTTTACGCGGTCGACCGGTTGTTGTTCAGTCCGGCGGAGGTCGTGTTCCAGAATCTGGACACGGGCCGCGTGCACGTCTTGGGCGGCGTCAACGACGATGTGCTGGTGCGCTCGTTCGGCATGACGACTTCTGTCGAGTGAGGACCACCGGCAGAGCCGGGGCCAGAGGAAGGCTCCTGAAAGGAAAGGGGCCGTGACGTCGACCCCAACGGGGGCAAACAACAGACCAAGGGTCAGCGGAGCGCCACCCTGGTGCATCGTCAACGCCAAATCTTAGGGTGCCACTGGTCGGCTTGTCCGCCAGTGCAAACGACTTACGACTTCTCACACCCTCATTTGTCGCTTTGACAGACCACTAGGTTGGGAACCGAACAGGACCTTTCCAACCCTTTCAGGGTTGAACAACGTGACGGACGGTGTGGAACCCTTTTAGGGTTCGTGAGATTGACGAATCCCGTTTCCCAGGGTGGCGCTCGGCCAAGCCTCGCTGACCCTGGGCTAAGTTGTTCCACCGCTTCGCGGTGACGCCGCACCGGCAGAACCGAATCAATTCTCACCGGCAGAACCGGTAGCTTCACTTTGTGTGAGGAGGGTGATCTGTGGACATCGGCGTGCTGGGGAATCGGGAGAGCTGGTACGTCGAGGACGTCGCGCGGGCCTGCCGGGAGCGTGGGCACTCAGCGCGTCGCATCGACTTTCGCGGCCTGCTCGCGATGGAGCAAACTGGTCGGCCCTGTTCGGTCGCTGGTTACGGCGAACCGATTGATGCAGCGGTCGACCTTGCGGCTCTCGATGCGGTGATTGTGCGGACCATGCCGCCCGGCTCGTTGGAGCAGGTCGTGTTTCGCATGGATCTTCTCGCGCGGCTGGAGGCGCGAGGCGTGACGGTCGTCAACTCGCCGAAGGCGATCGAGTGCGCGGTTGACAAATATCTGGCGACGTCCAGGCTCGCCGCGGGCGGACTGCCGGTGCCGGAGACGGTCGTCTGTCAGGATGCGGAGGCGGCTCTGGAAGCCTTCGGCCAACTGGGCGGCGACGTGGTCGTCAAACCGCTGTTCGGGGCGGAGGGGCGGGGCATCGTGCGCGTGAGCGACCCGGATCTGGCGTTTCGTACCTTTCGCACACTGGAACGAATCCAGGCGGTCCTGTACCTGCAACGGTACGTGGAACATGAGGGGTACGACGTCCGGGTGCTCGTATTGGACGGGCGGGTGCTGGGGGCGTTCAAGCGAAGGAGCGGGAGCGACTTCCGCACGAACATGGCCCGCTCGGCGACCGGAGAGCCTCACGAAACAACGGAGCGGGAGCGGGAACTGTCGCTGCAAGCGGCACGCATCACCGGGGCGGCCATCGGCGGAGTCGATTTGCTGTATGATCGCTGCGGCCGCTGCTACGTGCTGGAGGTGAACGCGGTGCCCGGCTGGCGGGCGTTTCAAAAGGTGACGGGCGTGGACGTCGCCGGACAAATGGTGGAATGGTTGGAGGAGCAAATCAATGCGAAACGATGAAGCAGGCGGCCAAGCAGCCGGCGCGGCCGATCCGAATGATGGTCGTGCCGATGACGCTCGTGTCGATGACGCTCGTGTCAAAGACGTGATCGGCGTGTTGGCGCAGTCGTTGCCGCCGGTGATGCGATGGGCCGGGGCGATCGCCCGCACCTTGCGAAAGTTTGACATCACTCTGGAAGGAAAATCGTCCGGGAGTGCGAACACCGACGCCCTCACGCTCGCCGATCTCACCGTGCAGGAGCTGCTGGTCGGGGCGCTGCGGGATGCCGATCCGATCCTGCGGACCTGCCGCGTCGAAGGCGAAGAAACGACCGGCGACTTGGGTGCGTTCGCCGACGAAGGACCGCTCGTGATCGCCATCGACCCGATCGACGGAACGAAGCAGTTTCGCGACCGGTCCGGCGACGGATACTGTGTGATGCTGCATCTGCGCTCGCGGGACGAAGTGCATTACACGTTGATCTATCTTCCGGAGGCGGGTCCGCAGGGGACATGGGTCGAGGTGTCCGGCGACGTGGTGAAATGCGGTCCGGATAATCCGCGCACACCGGCCATTGAAGTGCTCGCCGCGCTGCCGCCGACGAACGAATCGCGAAAGCGGGATGCGAAAGGCATCTACGTAATCGGCTTTCAGAAGCGGGACGCCGTGCAGGCGCGGGCGGTCACCGCGGCCGGGCTGCGGGGCGTCGCACCCGACGACATGCCGGGCAGCATTTATCCGCTGATGGCGACGGGCGAGTTCATCGGTTCGCTGATCCACACACCCAACGTCTACGACTTCCCAGCCTCGTTGCACATCGCCCGTGCTTTTGGCGGCGACGCAGTCTGGGCCGCAACCGGAGAGCCGGTGCATTTTGGTGGGATGTGGAACGACGAAACAGCCGACATGCTGCGTCTGCCGGGCATCGTCGCCTGCAGCCCCGACCGTGGCGTGCTCGACACCCTCTGCCAACTGGCAAAGGACTGGAACCCTGACCGCTACGCCGAGTCATGAAGCCGGTGAGTGTGCCAATGCAGGCAGACACCGGGTGTGACTGGTCTGCCGCTTACGGGTCCTTCGCAGGCTTCTCTCTCGCGACGCACGGCGAGCAAGAACAGGCAGTCGCGCAGCGGAGAATCCCTGCGACCGTGTGGTCGCGGACCTGGGCCTGGGACTTGGTCTGGGTCTGGGTCTGGTTGCGTGAAGCGGGTGCCGACCCGATTCATCTCGACGGGTGCGAATTCAGCGGGACGCTTTCTCGCTGAAGCACGATCGCAACTCAACACGGTCAGTGCGACCCGCATCATGCACTCGGATACTTGATCCACCCGCAAACAATTGATGCAGTCGCCGGTTGGCTCTCCCGTCCGGCCATTGCGACAAGTGCACCAGCCGCGTCCGGCGAACGACAGCGGCGTGGGGTGCGATTGGCGGGCCGGTATCGTTCTGTCGTGGCTGATGTTCCCTGAGCGCCGCCCGCAGCAGACGGTGGCATTCGGCGAGGTCGGTCGGAAGAAACGCGGCGTTCTCCATAACGCCGACCGTTGTACCGACAGCGATCAGTTACGCCCGGGCCGTTCTTGCAGAATCTGCATTTTTCTGAGAAGCCGGTCGGCGATAACGTCGACGTCCGCTGCCAGTGCGAACGTCGGTGCCGCGCAGCATCTTCATCAGCGGATCATAAGTGAGTTCCAGTTGTTGTTCGCCATCGGCAGCATCAGGAACGTATTACGGCATGCGATTGACGCCGAATGGCGTGGGGCCTTGAACCAATTCTTAGTTGCTTTGCAGTTGGAGTTTCAGCGCACTTTCGCTGCTGACGCAACCGGACAGAATGGGAGCATGACCGAATGGCACTTGAAGTTTCACAAGACTTTTCGGGGCAAGTGGCTATGGACCGAGTCAAGTTTGCACCATTTCTGTCCGCCAACCCCATGAAATGCACGACGACGCAACAACTACGAAACGAGACGGAGCTGGTCTCACCGAGCCGCAGAACGGACTTGTCTCTCTGTGGCAAAAACCTTTTTTAGACATGTGTTGCGAAAGTTTAAGTGCCATTCGTGCCTGACCCCAACCTGTGAACGGTTACTTAGGGAGTGCTGCTGAGCCAAACGTTATCGCCCTTCGCATGAGATGCTGCTGACGCACCAACCCATACGCGTTTCGGGATTCCGATCAATCGACCGTCTATGGGGAACTGCCGCCGCGGCTCGCGGACGGCTGAACTTCCGGGACAGTCTTCAAGACCGCCCCATCGGCGCCGTGAATCGTCCACTACACGATCGCTTCGATGACGTGACCCCGGCTGATGGAGTGCGGGCGATTCACGGTGTCGTGGATCAGGGTGTCGGCGGGGTAGCCAAGGCAGTCGAACATCGTGGCGGTGATGTCCTGGGGACGAACGACGTCTGCGCGCGGATAGGCTGCGTGTTCGTCGGAGCTTCCATGGACAACTCCGCCCCGGATGCCTCCACCGGCGAGAGCGATCGAGAAGACACTCCCCCAATGATCTCGACCGGCACGCGCATTGATCTTCGGAGACCGGCCGAATTCGGCCATACAGACAACCAGCGTCTCGTCCAGCAGCCCGCGGTCGTCGAGATCGGTGAGCAGGGCTGAGTAGGCTAGGTCAAAAGGCGGGACCAGGTTTTCCTTCAGCCGCTTCGTTTCGTTGGTGTGACTATCCCAGCACGGGGCATCAGACGGTTCGTCCGGGCCGCGGAACCAGTTGACTTGGACGAACGCGACGTCCGCCTCGATGAGCCGCCGCGCCATCAAAACACTCTGGCCAAACTGGCCGCGACCGTATCGATCCCGGACGGTGTCCGGCTCCTGCGTGAGGTCACAACACGCGCGGGCATTCGGCGAGTTCAGCAGATTGAAGGCCTGCCGTTGCAGATCGTCGTAAACCGGCACGTCAGGACTCCGGTCGATCTCACGCAGCCGGTCCTCAATCTGTGCCAGCAGTGCCTTCCGTCGGCTGAAACGGTCGAGCGTGACGTCAGCGGCGAACTCAAACGGAGCGACAGATGATCCGCGAATGCCCGGCTCGCAGTTGAGCAGCCAGGGGTCGGCCGCATATCCCAACCAGCCGGAGTCCTGCCCCGGCCAGACCGAGCCGTCCGTGTTGAAGATGTGGTGCGGCAACCGCACGGCGGCGGGCGTGACACGCTCTTTCGCGTTGAGGGATTGGATGACGGCGGCCATCGTCGGCCAGTTGTTGGGCGGGCCGGGATTGGCGTTCTCACGGTTCTGCGGCGCGTGCGGGACGCCGGTCAACATGTAGTAGCCGCTGGATGAGTGGGCGTTGTCGCCGGTGGAGACCGCTCGCAGCAGGGACACCTTGTCCATCAGCCCGGCAGTGCGTGGAAGCAACTCACCAATCCGGACACCAGGGACATTCGTCGCGATCGAATCAATTTCGCCCCGCACTTCAGCCGGCGCGTCCGGCTTTGGGTCCCATACGGAATGCTGTGGCGGCCCTCCCAACAGGAACAGCAGGACGCACCGTTTCGCCTGTGCATCCCGGCGCAGGGCCTCAGCCACCGCCGGTGCAGACCTGCTGGGCAGCAGACCGATCGCAGCGATGCCGCCCGCACGGAGTATGGCCCGCCGATCGACGAGATCACACAACCGTGGCGACTCGGACAAGATCGTGAGCATGAGGGACCCCGCTTTCTCCGAAGTGTACATTGAACCGGGTCCCCGGCACAGATGCAATGACTCAGCGCGCATCGATTGGGTCGATCGAGGTTCAGGCTTCAACGAACCGCTGTTGGCAGCACAGACACTCACAGTCGAAGCCTTTCACCGACGCCGTGAACACAGATGGCTGCCGGATGGTCTTGATCGCCTTGAAGGCCGGCGGATCGCGGTGCGCGTCGTGGCGATGCGTGATTTCACCGACGGAGCGTTCAAGGATCGCGACGGAAGACTCCGGGACGTGAGCTTCGTCGTCCGTGCCGCACGTCCCCCGGCGGCAGCCGGTGGCGTGCAGGAAGGCGCAACTCCGCTGGCGGACAACATCACGGTATCCAAGCCGGTGACCCGGAACAAATCAGCCTGCCCAGCGATCCGACGAACGGCGGATGAACTCACCCCCAGGCCAACAAACGAAGATCGGTATTCTGATGACCGGTGGCGGGGATTCGACCGCTGTACGATGCCTATCTCAACATTGTTACGCGATTGGGTTAGAATGTCGCTACCCCGCGGGATCTCGATCTCAAAACAGGCCCGTGAGAGCATGTCTCGTTTGAAGGTGAACACGATTCGCCGGATGTCTTCCGGCAGGGCCGGAGTTTCGTGAAGAGTGACGTTTTGCCGCTGGACATCGCATTTCTTCTTGCAGCGGCTCTGCTGCTGATCGGGCTGTTCCTGCGAGCCAGGATTGAGCTGCTGCAACTCTTCTACGTTCCCGCCTCGATCATCGGCGGCTTGATCGGCCTGGCGGCGCTGCAGGGTGGCCAGGCCACGGCTCAGATCGGGTTGAGATGGATTCCCGAACAGACGGTGGCGATGGTCGATGAGTTGCGCACCTGGCCTGGTTGGCTGATTGCGGTTGTGTTCGCCGGACTGTTTCTGGACAAGCCAGGAAGGTCCATGAAGGAAAGCCTTCACGGCGCGGCACGGCAAGGCAACATGGTCTGGATCATTTGCCTGGGTCAGGTGGGGCTGGGGCTGATGGCCGTCTGGCTGATCATCCAACCGTTGCATCTTGGCCCATTCGAGGGGAACGTACCGATTTATTTCGGCCAATTGATCGAGGCCGGATTCGTGGGCGGCCACGGCACCTCAGCGGCGTTGGGTGAAGTCTATGAGAAGATGGGGTTCGCCGAAGCCAAAGAGCTGTCCTTTTTTATGGCCACTGTGGGCCTTATCTACAGCGTCGTCAGCGGGGTGTTTTTCGTGAATCTGGGAGTGCGCCGCGGGTGGGTCCGCGCGGGCAACGTCCAAATCCCGAGGCTCAACGGGCTGGAGGCCCGCCGCGGGTCCGAGAGCATCGGCTTGGCCAAGGTGAATGCGGAGGTGCTCGACCCGCTCGTGTTTCAGGCATTGATCCTGGCCGCTGCGTATGCAGTGGGACTGGCACTGCAGAAACTGGTGGGTCTGGCCTACAACGGCCTGCCGCTGTTCATGTTCACGCTCATCGGTGGATGGCTGGTCCGCGACTTCATGCGGCTTCTCGGCATCGCCGATCTGATCGATCCCGGCACCATGCGGCGGCTCGTTGCCGCTGCGATGGAGTTCCTGATCGTCGCGGCGATCGCCTCGCTCAATCTGATCGTGGTCGCCAAGGCGATCGTGCCGCTGTCGATTCTGCTGATCGTTGCCTTTGCCTGGACCGCAATCTGCCTTGTTTTCATTGGGCGCCGGCTGCTGCCGGCGGCGTACTGGTTCGAATTGGGGATCATCAACTACGGCATGTCCACGGGGGTGACCGCCTCGGGTTTGATGTTGCTGCGCATCATCGACAAGGATTTTGATTCGGGGGCGGCCGAAGACTATGCATTGGCGGCGCCGTTGTCGTCGCCGTTTGTCGGTGGTGGCGTGGTCACAGTCGTCGTTTTTCCGAGCATGCTCCAGAGCCTGGGGGTTGGCCCGACCGCCTTGATCGTGCTGGCCGTGACGATCGGGCTCTATGGGGCCGGACTCGTCATGGCGAATCGCAAGACGGCTTGATCGACGCTCGGATGCAGGGTTTGACGCTGCGGTCGTCCTGACGAACAGAGACTTCACCACGAAGCAAACGGCCACGCGGATATCTTGAGAAGCCCGATTCGCCACTGTCACAGCAGTGTCTCCCTTCGGCACTTTTGCAGGCACCGGATTGTCCCCACGCGGGTGGGCTTTCGGCGAAGGATTCGCAATTGGTGTCGCCTTCCCATACGTATTGCAGGACCTCCTGCAAGTCGACCGATTGGTCGGACGGTGAGGCCACGGCAACAAATCTGTAGCGTGTGGAGGTTGCATCGTCCGAGGCGTCCAAGCATCGATTTGTTGCGCGCAGCGGTGTTCACGGACCGAGGCAGACTGCGGTCATTCACTTCTTGCGTTCGGTGAAGGCGACCTAAGCGCGAAAAACGTCGCCAACTCGCGACGGTGGGAAAACGTCCCGTGTGCCGTGGAATGTTGAAGAGGTCGGTGGTGGTCCCCCGGGGGTAGCGGGTGATGGGTTATCATCCGGGTGATTCGCTCCTCCCGACACGAGCCGCCACCGACAACTGGACGCTACCAGATCGGTTCCCCCACCGACGCCCTCCCGGATTCGCGAACATTGGCCGGTCGGCTCGCCAAGCAGCGGCATCTGGCATGGCCTGTTCTGAACCTGCCAACAAGGCTCCCTGCCTGCCAGTGGGGACCGCCGGCAACGACTGGCAACCGCGAGCCGGGCGATGGACTCAGTGAACGAGCGTCGAAATCACCGAAGGGTTTGGCGGCAAGAATTCCGCCGGGGCGAGGCAAAATTCCCGACGCCGCCGGCAGCGGGGCTCCCCCCGGGGCACGGCAATCGCACGTTGGTGAGGGGTCGGGTTTGAGGATTGCATCTCCCTGGTTGAAGTCAACCGGCGGGAGTGCCAGCCGGGAGTTTCAACCCGGAGGAATGCAGCATGAGCGGACCGGCGAAAGTCTTACAACAGCATTGGGAAAACCGGACAGCCCCTCGAATCGATCGCGGCTTGAATCACGATTTGTTGGAGAGGGTTTTCCTGGCGCTAACCGCCTTGCAGGTCGTGGCGAATTCTGAGATATTCCTGCAGGGCGGCTTCCGGGTCGCTTCACACGCCGAAGTCATGCTGCTTTCCCCGGGTTTTCTCGCACCATTGACTGTTGCGATGTGCGAATCAAGGGAAGCCTGGACGCGGTGTCTTCGGCGGTTTCGTGCTCCTTGGCATTCCGGCTTGCTCCGGTCGAAGGACAGCCAGTAGGTGTCGTAACAGGTGTCGTCGCCGTAGCTCAATGTCGCCGAGAAGTCAAATCGTCCTGAAAAACAAGACTCGGAGAGATGGCTGAGTGGCCGAAAGCGCCGGATTGCTAATCCGGTGAGTGGGGTATTCCCTGCTCCGCGGGTTCGAATCCCGCTCTCTCCGCTCAAACGATTGCAACGATCCGCAATCGCTCTCATCCTCTGTCATTTCAGAGGGTTTCTTCTGCACCTTGGGCGTTCTGCTCCCCTTGGTGTTGCCACCCGTGCTTGTCTCAATCGATGTCACGGAGTCGCACGGAATAGCAGCCGGGAGTGCAACCATGCGTGCAATCAGATTCTGCCTGCTTGGCACCGCACGGGTTGCGCCATCTGCCCCCGTTGCCGTTTGACGTCTCGCTCGCCGGAATGCCCGGGAGTGACTCCAGTGTAGACGGCGGTGAGAAAGTGGTGCGCCCGGCGGAGAGTGGCGGGCGGCGAGATTTCGGAGCGCCCCGATCGTCACCTGCTGGTGATGGATCAAACTGTTCGGTTGTCCCAACGATTTGGCACAGAGGCAGCCGGAGACGGGGATGTTCACGGGTATGGAGAAATGGGCAGAGATTCGCCGCCGTGTGCTGGCTGGTGAGATCAGCAAGCGACCGGCGTGTGACCAATACGGCCTTCATTGGGACACGCTGAGAAATATCCTGACGCATACGGAGCCGCCCGGACCTCGGCTACGATGTGTGGCGGAGCCAGTCGTAGCCGCCGTGGTCCATCTTGCAGGACCGCAGCAGCTTCCGGAACTTGGCCGACACCTGATTGCCCCGCCGCCCCTCCGGCACCCACGAGTTGCCCCAGCGCGTGAGGAAGACAAGCCCCGCCAGCTCGTCGGATGATGGCTCTGGCCGTTTCCCGATCGCCTCACGGAGCGCTGCGATTGTCTCAGGCCAGAGCGGGAACCGCCGAGCCACGCCGCTCTTTGGGCGCGGGGAATCGATCCATCCCGATTCAAGGTCGACAGCGGACAGCGGAAGTGTGGCGACGTCCGTGTTTCCCGTCGCACCGTTGATGCCGACGAGCAGCATTGCCTGCAAAGTTGGGTCGGCTTTTTCGTTGAGCTTTCGCAATTCGTCAGCATTGAACAGCGTTGTCCCCGCAGCGGCCTTCTGCTGCCGAGCCTTCCGTTTCGACGCCCCTTTGAAATCCGGGCCGAACCGTGGCATGCGGTCGGTGAGTTCGGAATCAAACGCCCATTTCATCAGCATCCGCGTAATGCCGACAAGCTTCGTCATGCGGCTGGGGGAATACTGGGACGCCGCCGTCCGGAAACCAGCGAAGCCGACGGGGCGAAGTTGCTCCGGGGCGACCGTCCTGCCCAGGTGAGCCACAATCAGCTTGCAGACGCCGTGACAGTCGCCCAACGTCCGGCTGCTGATTTCCCCCGGCATCACGGCGTTCCTCGGCCCGTGCGAGGGAGGCGTTACAGATATCCGCCAGCGTGACGACGCCCGCCGCGGGTTTCGGGATTCTTCCGGCTTGCAGGCCATCCTCGATTCTGAGATATTCCTCCAGCGCGGCCTGCGGGCCGTTCCATTGGCCGAAGTCGAATTGCTTCTCCCCGGATTTTCTTGCACCACTGGCCGTTCTGGTGGGCGAATATCGGGAAGTCTGGACGCGTCTTCTTCGGTGTTTGAGTGATCGTTGACATTGCGATTCTCGGATGGAAACGGCGGTCGGGCGTCGTAACGGGCGCCGTCAGCACAGCCAAGCCTCATCCGAAAGTCAGTCTTGCCCTGTGCAACTAGGGTCTGGCGGTGTAGCTCAGTTGGTTAGAGCAGCGGAATCATAAAGCATCGCCAGCAATCGCGAATCTCTCGAAAAACCCTGTATTTCCAGTCTCACACGCACGTCGGCGACTTGCTCAAAAACGCCTGACATGGCCGATTTCGACACCTTGCGGGTGTCGCGACACCCGGTGATTTCCGGAACGATGTTCCGCTTGTGTTGGTGGAACCCGCCGGACGGGTGTGCCGGTCGTCAGCCGACTTGCTCACCGAACGCCACACGAGACCGGTAGTCGGTGCAGTCATTCCCGGAAATCGGTCCACGAGGATCGCCTGTACTGCGTCCGCGAGGGTCCAGACGACTCAGAACACGTCCGGAATCGGCGGCTCTCTCACGGCGGCTCTCGTGATGCGAACATCGACCGGCTGCGGTCGTTCGTCGGCTCGGAGGCGGCGGAGGTGCTGCTCGTCGGTCCAGGTCTCACGGATGGCGGCACACCGTGAAGCGATCTCATCTACGGTTGGTTCGGAGGTCATTTCGCAGGCCTCACCTCGACCGCCTTGGCCCGTCCAGTGCGGGAATCGATCTCGACCTCGTAATCGACGCGATGGCCGACGAGTTGCTCGGACCATTCGAGACCGCCCCGCAACGAGGACATGTGAAAAAACAGATCGCGGTCGCTGTTCGATTCAGCTATGAAACCGAAGCCCCGCTGAAGGACAACCGATTTAATGGTGCCTGTAGGCATGCATGTCACTCACAAACATCTAGCATTTTGTCAAGAGCGTCCGATTGACCCGCTGACCAATGCAGCAGATCGCGTTCCGCCTGTTCACCTTCAGCGATCATCTGGGCGATGACGGCGGGATCAAGCTGCAGGCCCGCGATCATCTGGTCGATGGCGTCGGGATCAACTTGCAGGTCCGCGAGCATAGCTGCGACGTCGTCGGGGAGATTCCATCTCTGACCCATGCGTCACCTATGAAAAAACCACCACGCCCGGGGAGCGTCAACTACCCGGACGCGGCGGCCTTCGAGACGTATCTATGCTCCGGCGTTCAGCACGCCGTATTTCGGGTCTTGCTGGGCGACAGCGATATCGTGATAACCACGGAGTGCGATGCCCAGTTGACTGAAATCTAGCTCCCCGTTTTCAATGGTCGGCGCCTGCTGACCATCCAGGAAACCGACCTCCAACAGTCCGCTGGAACCCTGCGGTCGTGCGAGCAGATACCAACCGGTCGCGGAATAGCCGCTCAGATTAGCATTTTCCAGCCAGGGCGAAACAACCGGCGTGAACCGGCCCGCATGTGGGTTTCCGTCTGGTGTGACGGCTGCCGAACTACCGACGCCGATCGCGACAACTTGCGTATCACGAGTTAACTGGTTCGCCGTGACGGATAATGATGTCGGGACTAGCAGTATCTCCGGTGTAATCATCACCGGGTCGCCGTTCGCATCGACTTGATTGAGGAATAGTTTCTCCGCCGCCGTCAGTGCGTCGATGCCCAACGCAGAACCGGCACCCGACAAATAGTTGTCGTTGTCCGCATGGAAGAAACTATTGGCGTTGCCTAGCAGCGTTGTATAGATCAAC
>JAJDEI010000084.1 GCA_029259845.1 Planctomycetaceae bacterium
TTCGTGGAGACGCTGCTGAGCGTGATCGAAACCTGTCGCCAGCAGAACCGTAACGTCTTCACCTTCGTCACCGACGCCGTCAAAGCCCACTTCGCCAGCCAACCACCCCCCACCCTGCTATCCGGGGTGTGAACGGTTACACTCCAAGAGCCGGGAGCCGACAGCCATGCAGCGGGTGATTCTGCTGGGGGCGAGCAATGTCACGCTCGGCTTTCCGATGATTGCCGAGGGGCTGCGGAGGTCATTGCCGATGCCGGTCGAGCTGTTTGCGGCTCATGGGCATGGCCGCTCGTTCGGCCTGCGCAGCCGCGTGCTGATGCGGCGGTTGCCGGGCGTCCGCGATTGCCGCCTTTGGGACGACCTGGACGAGCGAACGTCACCCTCGACGCGGCCGTTGGCTTTGATCACCGACGTGGGGAATGATCTCTTATTTGGCGTGCGACCGGAGGTGTTGCTGTCGTGGGTCGAGGAATGCATCGAACGCCTGCGGGGCCACGACACGGCAATCACGGTGGCGACGTTGCCTTTGGAGAGCACGCTGCGGATGAGCGCGGCCCGCTATCAAGCGACGAAGGCACTCTTTTTTCCCGGCGGCGGGCCGGACTGGGCGACCATGCAGCAGATGACGGCGGACGTCGATGCCGGACTGCGTGAACTCGCCGAACGGCATGAGTGCCGGGTCGTCTCGCCGCGCGGCGAGTGGTACGGGTTCGATCCGATTCATGTTCGGCGACGGCATCGGGCGGCGGCGTGGAGCGAGATGCTGTCGGCGTGGCCGGGAATTGAGGGCGTGCGGATCGAGCGGCAGCCGGTGGCCCGGCAACTGCGATTCTGGCGTCTGTCGCCGGCCGAGCGGGACCTCTGGGGACAAACCCGACAGGCCACACAACCGGTCTGGCAAGACGGCGACGGCTCGACAATCTGGTTGTACTGAACCGGTCAGCCGTTGCAGCGGCCCCGCCGATCGGCGAGACTGGTCGTGTTACCATTCGCATTGTGCTGAACCGCGCCGCATTGCCGTGTTCCCGACGTGCACACGGTCATCGAGAGGACGCTCGCTTCATAATGAGTTCGGATCTGGACAATCAACGCATCGGACCGTTCGAGCTCGAACGGCGGCTGGGCGTTGGCGGGATGGGGATCGTGTATCTGGCGCGATATCTCAAGACGGGGCAGCACGTCGCCGTCAAGGTGCTCTCGCCCGACCTGATGGCCGACGAGAAGGTCGCCAAGCGGTTTGAGCGCGAGATGAAGATTCTCAAGAAGCTCAAGCATCCGCACATCGTCCAGTATTACGGCGGCAGTACGAGCGGCAATCGGCGGTATTACGCGATGGAGCTCGTCAAGGGCGGCACGCTCGAAACGCTGATCAAGAAAAAAGGGCCGGTTTCCTGGGAGCAGGCAATCGATTACGGGCTGCAGATCACCAAGGCGCTGGAGCATGCGCATTCGGTTGGCGTGATCCATCGCGATCTCAAGCCGGCCAATCTGCTGCTGACCCGGAAGGGGGCAATGAAGCTCAGCGACTTCGGCATTGCCCGCGACACGCAAAGCACGGCCCTGACGGCTGCCGGCAAGACCGTGGGGACGATGTCCTACATGGCACCGGAACAGATCACCGGCAAGCATCCGATCTCGGCGAAGACCGACCTGTACGCCTTCGGCTGCGTGCTGTTCGAGATGATGACGGGCCGCACGCCGTTTGTGTCGGAGACCGCTCCGGAGATGCTGTTCAAACACCTGGACGAAGAGCCGCCCTCCGCCCGCGAGTTCAACATCCAGGTGCCGATCTATCTCGATGAACTCATTGCGGAGCTTCTGGAGAAGGATCCGAACGAGCGTCCCTTCGATGCGCTGGCGGTGCAGGTCAAGCTGGACGAAGTCAAGGAGCGAATCGCCGAGGGGAAGAGCATTGCTCAGCAAACCGCCGCCGGCGGAGGGGGGGCGACGGTCCGGGAGCGTGACGCGGAACTGGACCGGCTGCTCGGCCGACGCAAAAAGAAACGCCGACGCAAGAAGAAGCGCGTTCCAGTTTGGGAGCGTGCGTGGTTTCTCAGCCTGGCGCTCGTCGCCGTGATCGGTCTGTTGACATGGGGTTTCTGGCCCCGCAGCGAGCAGGAACGGTTCGCTGAGCTCGAGCAGCCGATGTCGAGCACCGATTCGAGCGACTGGTACGGCGTGGAGTACAAGCTCGACGACTTTCTCGATGATTTCCCCGACAGCGATCATGCCGCGCAGGTGCAGCAATGGGTCGATCGCGTTGGGATGGCCCGTGCGGAAAACAAAGCGGTCATGCGGGAGAAACAGGGCCGCGATCCGGAAACACAGGCAGAACGGCTGTATATGGAGGCGCGGCAGTTCGAGCGTTTTGGTGACCGGTTGACCGCACTGCAAAAGTACGAGGGGATGCAGCCGCTCTTCGAAAGCGATGAACAGGCGCGGCCGTATGTCAACCTGGCGCGGCGACAGGCGATCAAGATCAAAGACAGCATCGGCGGAGAGAATGATCCCGTCGCGTTTGTTCGAAAACAGATCGCTGACGCCGACCGTCTGTACATGGACGGCAACAAGATTCAGGCGCAGAAACGCTGGCAGAGCATTGTTTCGCTCTACCAGAACTCGGAGGAGCATCAGGCCGCTGTTCGCCGGGTTCGCGCGCGGCTGCTCAAACCGGAAGAGACACTCATGCGGGAGTACGTCGACGACCCTGAGCAGTCCGACCGCGAGCCTGATGCTGGGGACGGGCCGCGCGAGCCGTCACTGCCAGTTGAGAACGGGTGATGCCCCGCCGCGACTCTGCACAATGCTCGTTCGTTACTCCAGGCCTGTCCAAGACGGACGCGTTGACGGTGTGAGTTGACCGGTCGGACGATATTGAGCCAGCGGATTCTGGAAGGGCCGGTAATTCTGCCAAACGGACTTTCCGCCGCCCGCGAATTCTGATTTAATCAAACCGGGCCATCGAACAACCCGCGAACAACGGGGCGACCAGGGAACGACGACGGTGCCAAGGTTTTGGTCTTGCTGGAAAGCGAACCGAATAACCGGCCCGTCATCTGCTGAGCCCGGTCATCCCCTCAACGAGGAATAGGCAGCAATGCTGCACTTCACATGTGATCTCTGCGGCCAGACGTTGAACAGCGAGCGGTATACCGTCCGCGTCGACGTCCGCCCGGCATTTGATCCCGATCAGATTGACGAAGCGGATCTCGACGCCGATCAGTTGGACGAGATCGCCTCGACGATCGAAATGATGGAAACAACCGGCGAATTTGAACTCCACGATTGTGGTGTGAAGAATTTTCGCTACGACCTGTGTCCTCAATGCCGGGACCGGTACGCTGCGGACCCACTCGGGCAGAATTCTCTGCGGCGTCTGCACTTCAGCCCCAACTGACGGGCGCGCTCCCGGTGAGCGTTCACAGGTTGGGCGCTGGGCGGATGGCCCAGCCGTACCGGCTGGCCCAGCCGGCACGGCAAGCGGTTCGGTTCCAGTCTGTGGAGAGCCTGTCATGCGGTTGCGCCGTCGGCCGACATCATCCGTGGCGGTGCTAGTGATCGCCGTTATTCTGGTGATCCTGAGACTGGCCGCCCCGTCGTCTCCGCCGGTGGAGGACCTGTTCGATGAAACCGACGTCACCGTCAAACGGGCCGTAGATGGAGACACGTTGCTGCTGGCATCGGGACAGCGTGTGCGGTTAATCGGCGTGGACACGCCGGAAACCAAGCGACCGGACTGGCCGGTCGAGCCGTTGGGCAAGGAGGCGTCCCGCTTTACCACGGAACTGGTCGGCAACGGTCCGGTGCGTCTTGAATTCGATCGGGAGCGACGCGACCAATACCGGCGACTGCTGGCCTACGTTTACCTTCCGGACGGCCGCCTGCTGAACGAAGAAATCATTCGGGCCGGCTTCAGCAAGGCGGTGACCCACTTCCCCTACCGCAGCGACCGCAAGCGTTTGTTTGTGGCAGCCGAGAAAGCCGCGAGGGCAGAGGGCCTCGGTCTTTGGGCAACCGGCGACACAATACCCGCGACACCGCGTTAGCCGTGGTCAACTTCCCGCCCGCCCGCGCAACTTCCCGCGATGCAAAGCACGGCAAGCGTGCGGTCGTCGTTCCGATTGCTGCCAACAACGTGACTCTGCATCGCCGCCCAGAGCGAGTCCCGGATTTCCAACGCACTCGTTCCGGCGTCGCGCAGAAGCAGGTTCTCAATCCCCTGCGATCCAAACAAAACCCGATCCTTGGAGGCGGCTTCCGTGATGCCGTCGGTATAGAACGTCAGCACATCGCCCGGTCGGACGGGAAGGACGGCACGCTCGTAGGTGGCGTCTTCCGCCACCCCAAGCACGAGCCCGTGCGACGTAAGCCGCTGCATTTGTTGGTCGCGCAACAACAGCGGCTGCGGATGCCCGGCGTTGGCGTATTCAAGCGTCATGGTCCGCCCGTCGAGGATGCCGCAGAACATCGTCATGAACTGATGCGACTGGACAATGCTGTGCAGCACCGAGTTCACGCTTTCGACGACCTCATGAGGCGGACGCCCGGTCGGTTGTCCTTCCGCGTGGGGAGAGCTGTCGAACAGTGCCCGCACCGCGCCTCGCACACTGGCCATCACCAACGCCGCCGGGATGCTATGGCCCGCTGCGTCTCCAATCGCCACAAACACCCGGTCGTTCGCCAGCGGAATCAGTTCCAACAGATCGCCTCCGATTCCCCGGACACTCTGCATGCATCCGGCGATCTCGCACCACCCGTCGCGTCCGACAAAGTGGGCCGGCGAAGAGGGTTGTGCCCGTGAGGCGACTTTGATCTCGACCTTGAGTTCTCGATTGTCGGAACTCTCGCCCAACAACGTTGCCCGGTCGGCAAGTTGCTGCAGCCGCGCCGCGACAAGGCCGAGCACGTGGCGGTCCCGATGCGTCAGCCGCCTGTCGCGTCGGTCAAACAACCAAACCGTCCCTTGTGCGGTGTTCGGTCCTCCCATTCGCTGAACGGCCCCGGTGGCAATCTCCTCGCTCTCGGGAAAAAACGTGAGCAGCCCGTCCGGCTCGGCACTGCGGCGAAGGACGGTAATGCGGTCGGCCGGGTGCGTGCCGGCAAGGGCGGCATGACAACGAATGAGCGACTCCGCCGGAATCTCGACCGAGCCGGCTGTCCTGATCGTCACCAACGGCTCTTTGTCAGACTCCGGGTCGTGGACCAGCAGAGCGGCGGCGGGAAATCCGGTCAGTCGGCGAAGGGTGTCCAGCAGCCGCTCGATTCTCTCCGCGGCGGACAACGGTTCGTTCTTTTCGTCCGACGCTGCCTCGGTCGCTGACGGTCGCGCTTGGCCGATGATTGCTCTCGGACGAACGGGATCCCATGCGCCGAATTCTTCGGCGGCGCGGGTGGTCACTGCTCGTTCAATCAACTGCGCGGCCAGCTCGGCCGTTTCGCACGCCTTCAGGAATTCCGCGTCGCGTCCTTGCCCGCAGCGGCTGCGCAACCGCAAAGTGCCAACCGGCTGAGTTCCGTCACAAATCGTGGCCCGCCACTGCTCACCAGAGCCCGCCGCTGCGTGGGCGCGGCGCGGTGTGCCGTCGGCAAGGTGAGCATCGAACGTCAGCGAGCGCCCCATCACGCGGGAATACTGCCGGCAGGCGGCATCGATCCAGTCCCGGATTGGCTGATTGGCCCACATCAGTCATTCACAACGGTGACAATCAGATTCAAGACATCGGAACCGGCCACCACGCGCAGCGGATCGACAAAGCCCGCGGACTCGGCCAAACGGGTGACCCGCTACTTTCGTCGTCGGCTTGATCTTCTCGCAAACTTCCTGAGAATCTCAGCGATCACGCAGTTGTCGTTGATTCGACGCGGAAGCGGGCGAGATTTCTGATTGGGAGAACGCGTGTCCGCCCGCCTTTCCCAACCGCGACAGCCGCCATGACCGTCAGGTTCATGCCTTCGCTCACAGTTCGGTTGCCCGCTTCGGTGTCTCTGCGATTTCCACGTCGAGAATGCGAAAGTGGTCGGTCCCGATCGGGGCTCCCCCGTTGTGAAACAGCAGCCCCGCGTACTGGTACTCCTGCAAGGGACGGTGCGTGTGCCCGAAGCAGACCTGCCGGACACCCTTGTCCCGGCCATGTCCAATGTGATCCAGGTACGACACGATGCGACGGGCCACGATGCGACGGGGATAGACGGCACGGGGAACAAGCAGATGAACGCGGCTCTTGACCACCAGATCGTACGCGCGGCTGTGGTACTGGCTTTTTTGTCCGTGACGCGAACCCCGCTCACGTCGCTGTTCGAGTTGCTCTGTCGTCATCTTGCGATCCGCGACGTCGCCGTGCAGAAAGACCGTGTCCCCCATGCGAATGTAAAACCGATGCCATTCGAAATTGTGCACGTCTTCCGCCAGAGCGGGCAACCGCTCGATCAGCGCGGCATGATAATCGTGGTTCCCCAGCAGGAACTGGATGTTCGTCTGCGGGGCGAACTGGCACAGATCGTGCAACCAGGCAACCGCCGCCTCAACAGTCGCCTCGGTGGAGGGCAGCGTCGACCAGCGGAAATCGAAGATATCCCCGCCCAGGATGCACACATCGGCCGTGTCGGCCGCTTGCTGAATGGTGTGCAGGTAACCGTTCGCGCGGGAACGGTTCGCAAACAGGTGCAGGTCAGAAACAAAGCACGCGCGCTGCATCGACGAGTCTTCTCCGGGCAAAACAGTTCAAGTCCCTGTGGATTTTCGGAAGTCGCAATCGCGAGCCGTCAACCTGGTTGCGGCCGCTCGCCCAGGCGCAATGCCTTGGGAACACCCTTGATATGGTAGATAGGAACAAGGCTGGCGGGGAGCAGGACTGCGCCAAGTCCTGTGAAATCCGCTGAAGACGCCCGTTTCGCACAGGCGATGTCTGCAGCAGCTTGGAAAGCTGCCCCGGGGACAAACTGAGTCCGCACCGAAACGGGGCATCAACGGCAACGACGAAGCCGTGCCACCAGCAGGCTGATCCCGGCCACGATAATCACGACAATCGCCAGCAGCGGAGCCACGTGCACCGGCTCGGCGACGTAGTGCGAAACCGTCTCCGGAGCCGTTGTTCCATGACCGGGGTGTGCAAGCACCGCGCTCGGCAGACAAAACAGCACCAACATCAACCACAGGCAACGGGGACGCATCAGAGCACCTCTGTTCTTCGACAAAATGGATCAGGCCGGCGGTGAGCCGTGAGTGGTCCGTGGAGAATCCTTCGCCGCAGCGAACAGCCCACTGCCATCAGCGGCAACCTTCGGCCTTCAACTGACTGGAAAAATTCTTGAGCAGATTCAGTCCGTGGGTCTGGCTTTTCTCGGGGTGAAACTGCGTCGCAGCCATCCGGCCGCGGGCAATGACCGAGACGAACTCCGCCCCGTGATCCGTCACGCCGGCGATGACCGTCTCATCCTTCGGGACCACATGATAACTGTGAACGAAGTAAAAGTGCGAGTCCTCCGGGATTCCGTCGAACAGACTGATGGCTGATGGCTGATGGCTGATGGCCACCGCACTTCGTTCCACCCCATGTGCGGAATGCGGAGTCCCGGCTGCGACCGGAAACGAACCACCTCACCCGGGACAATTCCCAGCCCCTCAAATTCGCCCTCCTCGTAACTCACGTCGAACAGCAACTGCAGGCCGAGACAGATGCCCAGAAACGGTTTGTCGGCGGCAATGTGATCCCGGATCGGGCCCGCCAGATCGTGCTGCCGAATTGCGGCGATCGCATCCCGAAACGCCCCCACGCCCGGCAGCACCATCGCAGCCGCGTCGGTCAGTTCCAGCGGCTTCTCGGCGATCACCGCCTCCACGCCCAGTCGCTCAAACGCCTTCTGCACACTGCGAAGGTTGCCCATGCCGTAGTCGACGATGTGAATCACGGGAACGTTGCCGGTTGAATGTCGAAGGTTGAATGTTGATTCGCTTGTCACAGTTGGGGGTCGGCTCTTCCCGGCCCCCCCCCGGTCCCTGATCCCCGCCCCCTGCGCATTCAGCGCAGCGGCCACCGCCAGTTGTGCCACTGTCCTTGCCCGCGTCCGCTGAGCATACCGGGCCACACCGTGCGCGGCCACTGACCTTGCTGCGGGTCGGTCTGTTCTCCCTCCCGGAAGTGGTTCTGATCGGCGGCGGTCCACACGTCCGGCGGCTCCGGCGGGTAGACTTCCATCCCCAACAGCCGCTTGACTCCCTGCAACAGGTACAAGATCGCGGCCAGCATCACCATCATGAGGAAGGCGGCGACGATCACCAGCGGCCCCATCTGAAACACACGCTCAGTCCGAGGCCACAACCACTGCCAGCCGAACAGCACCACCAATGTCGCCAGCGCCAGATACGGCCCGTAGGGAAATTCGCGCTGCCGGTGCAGAACAACCGAACTGGTCACAAACAGCAGCGCACAGGCCGGCGCCAGCAGAAACACCATCACCGCCGGTTGCCAGCCGAGGAAGGTGCCGATCATCGCCATCAGAATCACATCACCGAACCCCATCGCCTCCCGGCGCAGAATCCACGCTCCGATGATCCGTACGGCCCAGACGATCCCGCCCCCCACCACGAATCCGGCCACGCTCACCGCCAGTCCGTGCCAGTGGGAATGCGACGCGACCCATTCCGGCACGGGAGGGCCGGCAAACAGCGGATCCATCCACGCGGGAAACAACAACGAACCGACGTCGGTCACGTTGCGGATGACGTTGATATCCTGCATGAGCCGCGGGCTCTGGAACCAGACCGGCACCAGATACACCTGTCCCACCAGGCTCCCGGCAAATCCAACGGCCATCGCCGGAACGGTCACGCCGTCGGGAATGATCCACAGGTCGAGGTCGATGAACGTCGCCACCAGCAGGGCTTCGACCAGCACCAGATGGTAGAAATACCGCCAATGCACAACCGCCGCCGGCGACAGCCAACCAGAGAATCCGCTCCCCTGCGGGCCCAGCTCCGTGAACAAGCCGCTCGCGCTCATCGGCGCGTTCCACCCGGCGGGCACTTCTAGCCAGTAGAGCGCGACCCATAGCAACCCGTTGAGCAGTTCGATGGCCGGATAACGGGCGGAAATCCTCATGCGGCAGTCGCGGCAACGCCCCCCCAGCCGCAACCAGCCGATCAGAGGAATGTTGTCCTGCCAGCGGATGCGGTGGCCGCATCGCGGACAGGAGGACGGCGGATTTCCGAGGCCGCGCAGCGAGTCCCACAGCCGCTCGTGCTGGGGGATGCGGTAGATGCAGACGTTCAGAAAGCTGCCGACAACCGAGCCGACGACGAACAGATATCCGTAGACAATTCCCGGCGGAAGATCAAACGCGGTCACCCAGCCGCTCCTTCCCGCAGCCGCGGCTCCAGTTTGGTGATGATCTCCTCGGCAATCTCTTCCGGAGCTCGCCAGTCTGTCTCGACCGTCGCGTCGGCACATTCGCGATACAGCGGTTCGCGGACCGCCAGCAACTGCTCGACTTCCTGCCGTCCGCCGGAAGCGGTGAGATTCGGCCGTTGGCCGGACGTCGTTAGATCTCCGCCAATGCGAGCGACAATCGTCTCGACAGAGGCTGTCAGCCAGACAACCGGTCCGGCTAACCGTATTTCACGACGGGTCTGCGCGTTGAGCACCGCACCGCCGCCGGCAGCAATCACGATGTCGTTGCGATTCAAAAGAGCCTTCATGGCCTCTCGTTCGTGTGAGCGGAACACGTCCTCGCCATCCTCCGCAAAGATCTCCCGGATCGATTTGCCGGCCCGCGTTTGAATCGCATCATCAGCATCCGACCACTGCCACCCCAGCCGCCCTGCCAGCGGGTCCGCGACCGACGTCTTTCCCGTCCCCCGATAACCGATGAGCGTGATGACCATGAAAGTTGAGGGCGGGAAGGTTGACGGTGGAAAGCAGACGAGATGATTAAACCGAAATGCGGGCTCAAGGTTCCTGCGTCATGCCGATCAGACGGCCTTCAACATGCAACCATCGGCCTTCAACCTTAATTGAGCCTCACTGGCGAAATCCCCTGCCGCAGCGTCTCCCGCATGACCTCGACCGGGGCCGGCCGACGGACAAAACAGTCGAACTGCTCAGCCGCTTGCAGGACGAACATCTCCAGCCCGCTGATCGTGTAGCATTCGTGCTCGCGGGCCTGTTTGAGTAGCAGCGTGTTCTCCGGATTGTAAATCGTGTCGAAGACCAGCATCCCGTCCCGCAGCCAGTGCTGCGGGAAAGGAGTCTCCTCCATGTTCGGATACATGCCGACCGGCGTGCAGTTGATGAGCACATCCGCCAGCACGCTGCCACGATTCTCCCAGTTGACATGTTGGCAATTGAGCTGCCCGGCCAGTTCCTTGCCGCGCTTGTTCGTCCGGTTGGCGACCGTCAATCCGGCTCCCGCACGGATCACCCCCAGCCCAATCGCCTTCGCCACTCCGCCCGCTCCCAGCAGCAGCACCTTCTTGCTGTCCAAGTCCGCATCGTCCGGATGCAGCAGTTCCAATCCCCGCCGCAGGGCCTGGAGAGCGGCCGGGTAATCGGTATTCGTTGCAAACCACTTCCCCTGCTCGTTGCGATACAGCGTATTGGCCGCCCCACAATCGGTCACCGTTTCGTGGAGATAAGGGGCATACTCCAACACGTGTTCCTTGTGCGGGATCGTTACGCTGTAGCCTTCGATTTCGAGGGCTTCAAACTCCTTCAGCGTCGAAAGCAGCACGTCCCGGGGAACGCGCAGCGGCAGATACACGCAGTTCAGGCCTTCATGGCGAAACGCCGCGTTGTGCAGCAGCGGACTGTAACTGTGCCCCACCGGATCCCCCAGCACGCCGAAGACCCGCGTCTCCGCATCGATCTCATCGTAATGATAAACGTCCCGCATTTCCTCGAACGACAATTGCCCGGGAGCGAGCACCCGGTCGCTGCTGAATGTCGCGTACGTCCACGGCGATCCGTATTTTCCACACAGGATGCGACTGGGAATCCCCAACTCGCCCATGCAGAATCCGATCGTCGGCACGTCCGCCTCGGAGACCAATCGCAGCATGCGGACGTTGTCCTCCGGCGTGTTGGCCATCGTCGCCAGCTTGAGGTAGTCCCCGTCCAATCGCTGCATGTCCGCGAAGATGTCTTCGAGGTCGTCCGGCGTCTCCTTGAAGTTGTGGTAACTGATGATCCGCTTCGTGTCTCCATAGCGGGGGACTTGCTCCGCCACGTCGGTTTCGACGTCGACGTAATCCGCCCCCGACACGATCGCCTGACGCAGCAGCGCCAGCCGCTGGTCCTCGTCCCCCCGCCACTTGCCGGTCTCCTGCCGCCGCCGGCAGGTGACAATCACCGGCGTCGGCCGCTCGTCGAGCAACCGATGAATCTCCGGCATCCGTTTGAGCCAGTCGAGACGCAACTCGACCAGCCGGGCTCCCTGCTCAGCGAGGGCCCGATGCTCGGCAATCACCATTTTGTGCCGGGTTCGCCCCAGAGTCACGCAAATCATCGGGTAACATTGTTTCGAAGGTGGGGACACTCAGACCGGCTCCCAGTGTACCGTGTCGGCAGAAGCAACCTCAATCGGGGAAGGGAATTGCAAATTGCAAATTGCAAAAGTTCAATCGTAAATTGGCGGAAGAGCCGCGTGTGCTGCGACCATGAAGCGGCCTGCGTACTCACGTGGCCTCGAAGCTCCGCTTTACACCGGAACAGGAAGTGTCCCGATCTGTTCACTCCCAGACACCTCTCCCGGCAAAGCAGCGATTCACAGCAGTGAGATCACGATCAGCGATGGGGAACAAACGCGAACCACCAATTTGCAATTCCTACTTCGCAATTTGCAATGTTCCCCCCCCTCAACCGAGCCGGCCAAATTGCCGATCCAGCGCGTCGCGGGACAGCGTCAGCGCTGTCGGCCGTCCGTGGGGGCAGTGATGCGCGTCTTCGACCAGATGCCGCTGCGAGAGCAGGGCGTGGATCTCCTCCGCCGCCAAGCGTTGCCCCGCCTTGATCGCCGCCTTGCAGGACATCATGTGCAGCAACGAATCCAACACATCCCGACGCGACGTGTTGGCCCCACGCTCCTCCAGCAGATCGACAACCGCCCGCACCAGTTCATCTGGAGACGCCCGCTGCATCAGCGACGGCAGTCCCTTGAGCGCCACCGTTGTCCCGCCGAACGGTTCCACCAGCAGTCCGATCTCCCCCAGTAATTCCTGATGTTCTTCCAGCAGCGCCGCCTCGCGGGCGCTCAATTCAACCGTCACCGGCACCAGCAGCCGCTGCACCTCGACATCTCCCGCCAGCACCCGGTTCCGCAACCGCTCATACAGAATCCGCTCGTGCAGCGCGTGCTGATCGACCACCGTCAGCCCGTTCCCGGTCGCCACGACCAGATAACAATCATGCACCTGCATGGCCCGCAGTTCGGCCGCCTGTGACGCAGGGCGCTCTGCCGCATCCGGCGTCTCAACGTGAACGACGCCGTCCGCGGATTGGGCGAGTGACGGGGTGGGGGAGTGATCGTGTGATGGGGCAGGGGAGTGGGAGGGAAACGGGACAAAGGGAGGCACCTCAGCGGCCGGTTCGTCCGTTGGTCGCGAAACCAGCTCGCCGTCTTTCAACTCTCGACTCTCAACAATCGCCCCTCCGTCACTCCGCCACTCTGCCACTCTGCCACTCAACTCATCCTTCGCCCACGCCACCAACTCCTGCTGCACCTGCTGCTGATAGGCCGGGTCGACCGCCGCTGGCGGTTTCGCATGGCCCCGGTTCACGTCGAGCACCGAATCCAGATCCATTCCCAGAAACCGGTTCCGCAACGTCGAGAGCACCAGCCGGTACAACTGTTGGGAGTCTCGAAAACGGACCTCGCTCTTCGTCGGATGCACGTTAACATCCACATCGCCGGCGGGGACTTCCAGAAACAGAAACGCAATCGGATAGCGGCCCACCATCAGCAGGCCCCGGTACGCCTCTCCCAGCGCATGCTGCAGCGACCGGTCCTGAATCCAGCGCCCGTTGAGAAACAAATACTGCGACTTGCGGGTCGCCTTGCTTTGGCTCGGATGGGCCACATATCCCCACAGCCGCACCCCTCCGTGCTCCGCTTCGATCTCGATCAGTTGTTCCGCCAACTGCCGGCCATAAAACATCTCCAGCCGCTCCAGAAGACCGAACGTCGCCGGCAACTCATAAACCGTCTTGCCGTTGTGCCGCAGGGTCATCGAGAGCTGCGGATGCGCCAACGCCACGCGCGTGAACTGCTCCCCAATGTGACCGAACTCCGTCGCTTGCGTCTTGAGAAACTTCCGCCGCACCGGCGTGTTCAGAAACAACTGACGCACCTCGATCTGCGTCCCCACCGGACACCCGCAAGGCCGCGGCTCCGACCGCTCCCCCGCATCCACCGTGAGCTCATATCCTTCCAGCGACTCCGCCAAGCGTGACCGCAGCCGCAACCGGCTCACCTCCGCGACCGACGCCAGCGCCTCCCCCCGAAACCCCATCGTCTGCACGCGAAACAGATCCTCCGCCCCCCGCAGCTTGCTCGTCGCGTGGCTCGAAACGGCCAGCACCAGATCGTCCGGATGGATGCCCTCGCCGTCGTCCGTCAGCCGGATCAGCTCGCTTCCCCCCTGCTCAATGTCGACCTCAATGCGGCTCGCCAGCGCATCCACGCTGTTTTCCAGCAGTTCTTTCACAACGTTCGCCGGCCGCTCAATCACCTCGCCGGCAGCGATCTTGTTCACCAGCGACGCCGAGAGCGGCTGAATTCGAGAGGAAACATCCGTGTGAAGCGTCATGACGTCCGTCCAAGTGGCAAAACTTCTCTGCCGGTTACGTAGCCGTGTACCATTCAGGAATACTGGCCCCACCCCGAAAATGCAACAGGCGGTGACGGATCACAGCACGCCGGGACGTCGGTACCCTTTTTCGGTTTTCGACGGAATCCTCTCGCGCAGAGACACCGAGAGAAGGTCGAGGGGGATCGCAACCACCCGAACTTTGTGACCTTCGCCGCATTCGTCCCATTCGCGGTTTTCTCTTCTTGACCGCGAATCTTACGAATGGGGCGAATCGTTCCCACAGACCTGGCGGATTCGGTGATCAAACTCCTACCGTCACGTCCGTGTGTTCTGTGGTTCAAATCATCGCATGGGATGACAACGTTTCCCCTCTGCGTCTCTGCGAGGGAAGAGAGGAGGGCTCCCAACCGCCACGAGGACACGCCGTGCAAGCTGTTGAAGAAGCGGGGCTGCCAGCAGCCACCCTACTTTTCTGTCGACGTGTCCGGGGCGATTTCTCCCGACCGTTGATCGTCAGTTGGTCCAGAGTCTTCCGGGTGCCGTTTGATAACCGCTGCCAGCTTCTCTTTCATTTCATCGGCCTTTTCACCGAACCGCTCCTTCAAGTCGCCAAGCTCGTCTTTCGTCTTGTCGACTACCCGATGCCCCAATTCACGGCCCACATCGACTGCCTTAGCTCGTTTGAGACGGACGGACAGAACGTCGTCAATCGTTCCCGACTTGCCATCCGCTCCTGCAGATCGAACGGTCAACAGGGTGCCGAGCAGGTACTCGTCGACAAATAGTTCTAGCGGCCGGTCCCAATTGTCGATCACATCGAGAGGCCCCTCAGCGGGATCGACATGCGGTGGAGGTGATCCCCAGTTTTCTTCGATGCCATCCACACACTTGGCGACGATGCTCTCCGCCTCCTTGCGTCTTCGCTCGTTCACACGCTGCTTCACCCACAGGCCAAGAACTGTGGTGATCATCGCCAGCAGGACAGTCCCTCCGACAATCATCTCCCTTGGTTCAATTCGGGCTTGTTGGTTGGCATCAGCCGCTTTGGCATTCGCTGCACGTTGTGACCGCTTGGACTTGATCTGTTCCTTGGACTTGCCCCAGTCCTCACTGGCCGCCCTGACACCCTGGGTCACGAGAATGAACAGCAGATGTAGGATGGCAAACAGCAGCATCACAGCGGCCTCTGCCAAGACCGCAACGAGTCCGACAAATCCCGCGAGAATGGCAACAATCAGCTCGGCAACTGCTTCCACGGCGTTTACTCTTCCTGCTGTTGCTTATTCGTTCTCAGGCCGTGATGAGTGCGTCGCCGCCATCGACGCGGGAACCAGCGGAGCGGACGTCTTCGTCTCGTCAATGTGAAACTCGTCGATCAGCTCGCGGCGGCGCTCCGCCACGTTGCGGTCAAACTCGCTGAGCACGTCCAAAGCCAGGTCCCGCGACGTCACCAACCCAATAATCAGATACTGCAGGATGGCCAGCCAGTAACAGACCCACCCGGTCGTCCCGGTAAAAATAGCCGCCATGATGGCGAAGACCGGCGACGATCGGTTCAGGTACTGGCAGATCAGCCCTTTCGTGATCGGTCGCGCCTGCTGCTTGATGCTCTCCCACAAGCCGACGTCACGGTCATACCGGGGTGCCGGCGGACCGGGATGAATCAGGGAAAACAGCTCCTGATCCGGCATGGCCTCGATGACTCCGATCGCCAGCAGAATCCGCCCCCCCGTCAGCCACCACAGGTTGATGTCCCACGAATAGTGCTCCACAAACCACGCATCCACCCACCGCTCAAAGTTGGCCGTCGACAGAACCAGCAGCAGCGCCCCGCGAAACCATTCATCAATGTCCTTCTCCAGTTCCTCATCGAGGTCCTGGACCCGCACCACGCGCCGCCGCAACAGCCGAAATGCCGGAATGGCGATCAGCCCGGCCAGAAGCCGCGACGCCGGCTTGAGAAACGGTAGCAGAAACGCGCGCAGGAATTGTCCCATGGGACCGATCGTCAAGAATGCAAACGGATTCAAGCCGCAGAAAACGGAACCACGCCCGGCTCGGATCTTGGCATCGCAGCGACACCGAGCGCCATCATCCGTATCCCTAGGTCGTGTTGACATTCAAGAAGGGGTAGCACGGGTTGTCCCAACCCGTGTCGCCCCGCGACAAGAAGCCTTTGCGTGAATCGTCCGGTGAATGACACGCTTCCCGCCGCTGCGCGGCACCGGTTGGGACAACCGGTGCTGCCCGGCAATCCCTTTGAAATCAGACCGCTTGAATGTCAACACGGCCTGGTTTTCCACGAAGGATATCAGCACGGAGACACGGAGGCGAAGGAGCAAACGCATTACGCCAGACATGGACGTCGCCGCAGCTTCATAGCCTTTTCTTTCGTCTCCGAATACCAAAGCGACGTCTCATGGAAACGCCTTCGTGATGTGCCAAGTCTCCGTGTCACCGCGAGACCCCGGTGAAGAATTCGGCCTAACAACAATGGTCGCACAAGGTTACCCGAACAGAATGAAGCGGGGGCCACAGAAGCCCCATCCTCCGGCATGCGACCTGTCAATCACCGTGACCAGTCAATCCGTTCGTAGAGCGCCCGCAGCTTGGCCCCGCGCGCCGGGTTCAAATGGGCCACATGGGCCACCCTCCCCAGGAGGTGAGCCGAGAATTCCGGATGTTCCGCATGATTCTGCGAGGCCGGCCCCTGCATGACACAGTTGAACAACACCGCCTTCAACCGGTCGAATTCGTCCCGGGAGACGTTGAGCTTCGTATTCACCACCACGCCGGTCACGCTCTGCCGTTGCCCGCTCCGAAGCACCTTCCGCTTCGAGCGGTGGATCAGAAATCGCTCCGCTTTGATAATCTGCGTGACCAGCGGGACAAACTCCGACAGCGCCGCCCCCAATCGACCCGAGCCGGAAAACGTGAGGTCGTCCGCATACCGCGTGTACCGAACATCATAGGCCCTCGCCAAGCCGGCGAGGCGGACATCCAGGCCGAACGCCGACAGATTCGCCAGGGCAGGGGAGGTGGGGGCCCCTTGGGGCAGATGTCGCGGATAGTACGTCCGCAGGGCAGACGGATTTCCCGCAGGAAAGGAGAGGCTCGCCGGGATCGCCGAAGTTGTCAGCCGCGCCAGCCAGAGCGCCACTTCCCGCGAGTAGCCGACGCTGCGAAAGATGGCCACCACGCGGGAGTACCGCACGGTCGGATAGAAGTTTTGCAAATCGAATTTGACGACCACCCGCTGCCCGACGTGAGGCTCCGCATTGGTCCGGATCGAACGTCCGGTGACGAAGCCGTGAGCCGCCGGATGGGCAGGAATGCGTGACAAAATCCGCCCGAGGATTGTGCGTTGGACCCCCTTCAAGGTCAACTTGGGCGCCTCGATCAGCCGATGCCCGCCCGATTTCTTGCTCAGCCAATGATAATGGTAATGAGCCTCGCGAATCCCGGGCGGCCTCGATCCTTCGTCGAAACGATGCGTCAGCCACGCCACTTTCCCCAGCGGCAACTCCAGAAAGGACGCCAAATCCTCCGGCGTCTTCAGCGGGGGCAATTCGAAATAATCCAGCCACCGATGGTCCGCGTCTGTCCCCAGATCGAGATACCCGTTGCCATCGACCGCCAGATGCGCGAAGCGGTACGGCGCATCAGAAACCCGCTCGGTCGCGGCATCCGTCGGCGAAAGGCTCGAACGATACCGCAGCGGCTCCAGTCGCACGACAGGCCGCGATCCGGAAGTCGGAGAAGAAACCTCGCTGCCGGCCCCTTCCGCGCGCTGCTGCCTCTCCGGGGGCATTGACTCAACCGGAGGGCGAGGCTGTCCCCCAAACAGACTGCGGAGGAAGTCAAACAGCCCCATGCCGCATCTTTGTGCTGACGAGGAATTGAAGAAGCGCGTGGCCTGCGGGCCGGACAACGGATCCTGTGGCGAATTGCTGCTGCGGAAAAAGGTCTTTCCGCGGCGGCAATTCACGCGACGAGATGGGAACAACGATTCTCCCGTGGGGTAACCCCACGGTGCCTGAAGGCAATAGCTTATCGGGCCCCCAAGCCACGCAACAACATGTTAGCGAGACACGAGTTTGCGTCAACACTGACCCACATATGACTCCTGCTCAAGATCAATCGCATCAACTGCCCAATGGCTTCTCGAAGAAGTAGGAGAACGACGAAGCGATGTTGGGGTTGACCGACGCGCGGGATGTCACGTGCTCAAGTCCAGCTACTGGTCCCGCCGCTCCATGCTCTCGTGCAGTTGCTTCACCTGCTGCTGGAGTTCAAGCATCATCGATGTTTGCACATCGAATCGGGCACGGTTCAGTTGGGGCGCGTACTTGAACACGTACAGGGCAACCGCCCAGATCCCGGTGAAAGCCGCCGCCAGCGTCGTAATGAGAAACAGCCAATAGATTAGCCCTTTCACGAGCATCGCTGCGTCGTTGGGGCCGGGTTTGATCCAGAACAGAACGAAGGAATAGCAGATAACCGTTCCCACGAGATACACCGCCAGGCCAATCAAAACACGGCGGCGGGTTCTTTTCGACTTTTCTTCAAGCGATTCGATCGACTGTTCGAGTTGCATGCGAAACTCCTTCAATTGAGTGTCGTTGATATCTGGATCCTGGGCCAACAGCTTCTCGACCCACAGTTGATCTGGCTCGCGCTCAGGCATGGCCTCGTTCCTCACTGATGATGCGTCGCATTGCGTTCTTCGCGTAATGCAGTCGCGATTTCGCCGTGCCCTCGCTGCATTCCATCACGCGGGCAATTTCCTTGACATCCATCTCCTCCAGGAATCGCAGCGTCATTACCTCGCGGTGGACGACCGACAGTTGATTCAGTGCAAAGTGGACAAGCTCGGCGTTCTCCAGCAGGTCAAGGTCGTTCCAGGGCTCAGTTTCGCTCGCGTCCAGGGCAAGCTGCTCGCGAGCGTCTGCATCCACGATTTGGCGTCGGATGTTGGTGACGACGCGGTCATGAGCGATCCGATACAACCAGACCCGAAAAGCACCCGGTGACTGCAACTTCCCGATCGCGCGAAACGCATCAAGCCATATCTGTTGCAAGATATCACCCGACTGGTGCGAATTGTGCACGAGCCGATGAACATAATAGGCCAGACGTTCCTGATAGAGCGTGACCAGTTCATGGAACGCTGCCCGATCTCCGACTTTGGCCCGCAGCACCAGGACACGCTCGTGCAATCGCTCAGTATCGTCATGCAAAGCAGTCACATTGATAACCGGCCTTTCCACGGCGTCATGTTAGCCCATCGCATCCCCTAGAGAGGTCGCGCCAGCGGAACTGGAGGTTCAACGCCGAAACGAGGAAGTCGGCTTTTCCGGTAAGTAGTTGTCACGCTTGGGGCAATCGCCCTGTTTGTGGCCGCCTACACCGTTCGCCGCCTCCACAAATGACTCACATGGGCGCCCCGCGATGGGGGGACACGATCTGCCCGCTCATTTAAGCATCAGCGCATAAAAAAACCCCGCGTCCGTGAGGACGCGGGGAAAAAGATCCGGCGATGACCTGCTTTCGCACCTTGCGGCACTATCATCGGCCCTGAAAGCTTAACGGTCGTGTTCGGAATGGGAACGAGTGTGACCTTCCAGGTAAGTTCACCGGAATTCGACAGACGAGCGGGTCGGCTCGCCTGCCGCGAAATTACAATGGTAGAAGCAAGCGTGTTGCTCTTGGAAATTGGCCTGACCGAATTGTCGTCTCCGGCTCGCGTCAGCGAGCCAGAAACGAAAGTGATCAAGCGTTCGTCCGTTAGTACCGGTCAGCTGAGATGATTGCTCACCTTACACAGCCGGCCTATCAACCAGGTCGTCTTCCTGGGGACTCAAACGAGACCTCATCTTGGGAAAGGCTTCACGCTTAGATGCTTTCAGCGTTTATCCGTGCCGTACTTAGCTACCCTGCGCTGCCACGAGCGTGACAACAGGAACACCAGAGGTACGTCCCTCTAAATCCTCTCGTACTAAAGAGAAAACCCCTCAAGTCTCGTGCGCCCACAGCAGATAGGGACCAACCTGTCTCACGACGGTTTAAACCCAGCTCACGTACCACTTTAATCGGCGAACAGCCGAACCCTTGGGAGCTTCTTCACCCCCAGGATGTGATGAGCCGACATCGAGGTGCCAA
>JAJDEI010000085.1 GCA_029259845.1 Planctomycetaceae bacterium
CACGCTTCGGGTTACGATGTCACCAGTTCTTCAACGGGCTGCTAGTGGTCGCCGGGAAGGAGCTTACGGCTGGGGTGGGCCGTGTTGATCCGCTCTCCTCTTGTCTTCGTGCCTTTGTGTCTTTGTGGTCAAATAAGCCACAAAGGCACGAAGATCCGGTGGGTCAGGCTCCCGCTTGACCGACGCGTCTCAATTGGCCGGTTGCGACTTTGTCAGTTGCTGGACGATTCGCTCCTGTAACTGATCGGTGGCCGGTACCTGAAACGGTCCCGGTTTGCCGCCGTTCGTTCGTTTGCTTGCAACGGCTGCAACCTCCTGTGCTACGGGGAACGACCGATCCGCGGAGACGGTAATTTCTTGAGTGGGCACAAGGCTGAGCAGTCCGTCGATGCCCAGATATTTGACGGCGCCGGGGACGAACATCGGATCGTCGAAACGGGTAAGTTTCTCGAAGTCGCCAATGTCGACGAATGTGTGAAACACAGCGTCGCCCGCCTGTGTGAGGGCTGCGGCGACGACCGGCCCGGTCGACTCGCCGAGACCCACGAGGACGATGGCCGTCGGTTTTTTCTCATGACGACGGGCCAGCGCCAGCAAGGTGAGGACGTCGTGTGTCCGGCGGACGAAGAGCGGATGGTTGTAGCCGAAGGTGTAGCCGGCGAACCGATGCCAACCGACAGTTCCGCCTCGCTGAATCCACATGGGCTGCTGAGCCAGCGGCTTGCCGTCCGGGTTGAACTCCCCCTGCCCGAACAGGTCAGCTGACAGGACCGCGCTGCCGGCGGCGAGAAGTTTCCCGACTGGTGCGACCAACTCGTCTCTCTCGAACAGCCCGTTTTTGCCGTCGTCGGTCAGCCACAGCACGACCTGTCCGTTCCAGTCTTCCTTCGGATGAAGGAACAGGGCGGGAAGCTGCTCGCCTGCTTCGGTGTGTTCGACAATTCCCGCCCGGAGGCCATAGCTGTCGCAGTCCTCTTTGAATGTCTCGTGAAACTCGACGTTGCCGACGTCGTCCAGCCGTCGGCTGAGGATCGTTTCCCACGCACCGCCGACGATCTCACGATAGGCCGCGAGCTGATGTTCGGTGTGGGGGATCAGTTCGTTGATCTTCTGTTCGGCATCGTCGGTGGCGAGCCGGAGCAAGGCGACTTCGTGCGTGTCGCCCACCAGATCGCCAGACGGGGCCGGATGCTCCTCCGTCCAGACGGTTGCTTCGTCGCGGCTGAGGGGGACGAAGTTTCGTTCCAGCACCGGTTCTTCGTAGCCGAGGCCGAAATGCCGATTGAAGAAGCCGTACATCACCGTGCGGTTGACCTGATTGTAGTTGTGCTTGAACTCCGTGTGAAACGCGGCGGTCAGCCGGTCGGGATGGCCCAGCATCTGGTACAGGTTCTCGAGGCCGGGATACCCCTTCGTCTGCAATTCGACGGTCCAGTCGTCGGCGGCGGTCAGTCCGAGGGGCCGCGGAGCAACGGCGGCGGCGATATCGATGTTGCCCTGATCGATACGAAGCAGCGGGGCGTTCTCACACGTACAGCCGCCCTGCATGGCGGTCGAGACCATCACGCAGGGCATGGCGGCGGTGATGCGGTCGTCGATGGCCGCGATGACCATTGACTGCGTCCCCCCTCCGCTGGCGCCGGTGACGCCGACGCGAGTGGTGTCGACGTCGTCCAAATTGAGCAGGAAATCGAGCGCCCGGATCGAGTTCCAGGTTTGCAGGCCCATCGTGTTTTGCAGCCGCAGCTCGGCTTGGACACTCATGAATCCCCAGTCCTGGGGGCGATCGAGATGCGACCAGTCGTCCGGGCGATGTTTGATCTGGATGGAGTCGGCGTATCCGGTCATGTCGTACAGGAAAACGACGCACCCCATGCGTGCGAGCTGAACCGACCGTGCCTGGAGGGGAGACCGCCCTCCCGGATCGAACCGCTCCGCTCCGATCGCGATCTGCTGGCGGAGTTTTTTCTCGCCGTGATCGAAGAAGCGACCGTTGGCCCAGTGTCCATGCGGCGAAAGAATGGCCGGGAAGGGGCCCGGTTTGTCCTTTGGACGGTACAGGCTGCCGGTGACAAAGTGTCCGGGGACCGATTCGAAGAACACGCAGTCGACGACATAGTCCTCCCGTTCCACGCGACCGTGGACGACCGGATTGAGCGGTGCCTTGCTCGGCAGGGGCCAGAGGCCCTGCGACACAAGAATGCGGCGGCGAATCTCCGCCTGCCGCGCGGGCCATGCCTCAGCGCTGGCGACTGGTTGAAACGGGAAGTAGGAATTCAGCGTCCGCAGTTCGCCCAATCGCGCGTCCTGCGGCTGCTGCCCTTGCGGGAGTGCTCGCGGTGGACCGGCATGGGCAACCGCGGGTCCGGCACAAATCGCCAACAGGAGGCCTAACAAAGCCGAAAATCGTCGCATGGTCGTATCCTCGACGAAATAGGTGGGATCAGCCCGCTGTTCGCAGATCAAGCGACCTGCGCCAAAGCGTGCCGCGATGAGGAGCCATTGTCTCCAGCGTATCGTCATCGCCAGAAAGGTTCGAGTCTCCGTCCCGGTCGAGCCAGGTTTTGGGGAATGGAATCGGGGCCGCGCCCTTGAGGAAGCGGCCGCGGATCGGGACGGGACGCTTTGGGAATCACACAGCACGTGTGATCGGCCGCTTCCTGACGGGCGCGGCTCTGACTGTCGCGGCTCCGGCCCGGCCGAATCTTCCTGCACGGAGCAGCGAGTGCATGGTTGTGCGGGCAGGGAGAACATAGACTGGTCCGCATCCGGGCTCCCTTTTCTCAAGCCATTTCGCGGTCGGTCGATCGCACGATCCGTGGACGATCTGCAGCAGCAAATTCTGGAAGACCTGACGGGTGAGTTCCGGGGCGAACTGCGGTTCGATGCGGTCACCCGCTCCGTCTATTCCACCGACGGCAGCCTGTATCAGGAGCAGCCGCTGGGGGTCGTGTTTCCGTTGGACAGCGACGATGTCCTGACGCTGGCCCGCTATGCCTGCGAACGAAACCTCGCCCTGGTGCCGCGCGGAGCCGGGACACAGGTCACCGGGGCGGCCATCGGCAGCGGGCTGATCGTCGATTTCTCGCGTCACATGCGGAGCATCCTGAAGGTCGACGAGTATACGGCGCGGGTGCAGCCGGGGGTTGTTCGTGATGAATTGAATGCCGCGCTACGGCCGATGGGGCGGTACTTTGCGCCGGACCCCTCCAATACCGCTGTGACGACACTCGGCGGCATGCTGGGCGTGGACGCGGCGGGGTCGCATGCCGTGCGGGTGGGGTCGACCCGGGACCATGTGCTCCGCCTGGAGGTCGTGCTGTCGAACGGGACTCGCCTCGATCTGTCTAACGAAAGTCTCGACGAGTTGGGACGCAGCGACCCCTCGGGGCTCGACGCCTTGTCGGATCCGGGGGTGCGGCTGAGCGAAGCGGCGGTGCGACGCCGCATCGTCAGCCGGCTCCGTCACGTCCTCATGGAGTACGCCGACCTGATCGACGAGCGGCAACCACAATTGCTGAGGAACTGTTGCGGGTACCACCTGCGCGGCGTGTTGACGTCCGACCGGTTGCATCTGCCGCGACTGCTGGTCGGATCGGAGGGGACACTCGGCATGTTCACCGAAGCGACGTTGCACACCTCGCCGCTACCGGCCTACCGGGGTGTCGCGTTGCTGCTGTTTGGCAATCTGGAAGCGGCCCTTTCCGCCGTGCATGCGATTGCTCCGCTGCAACCGAGCGCATGTGATCTGCTCGACCGGCGGCTGTTGTCCTTGGGACGGGAAGCGGACGAGCGTTTCGAAGCGTGGATTCCCAAGACGGCGGAGGCGGGCATTCTGGTTGAACAAACCGGATACAACGAGCGTCAGTCCCGCGACCGGATCCGCATGGCGATCTCCGCCGCGCGGGGGCGTGAGCGGTCCGTCGTTGTGGCCCGCGAGGCGTACTCTGCCGACGATGTGGAGTTTCTGTGGTCGCTGCCCGCGCGGGTTGTGCCGCTCCTCTCTCGCTTAACCGGGGACGTGCGTCCACTGCCGTTTGTGGAAGACATCGCCGTCCCGCCGGAGGTGCTGGGCGAGTTTCTCGTCAAAGCGCAGCGGGTGCTGCAAAAGCACGAACTGACGGCATCGCTTTACGCCCACGCGGCTTCGGGGCAGTTGCATTTGCGACCATTCCTTCCGCAGCCGACCGCTGAGGACGCACAACGCTTGGAGGCAACCGCCCGGGACCTTTACGAAGTCGTCTTCAGTGTGGGGGGCACCATCAGCGGCGAACACGGGGACGGGCTGTCTCGCACGGCCTTCATTCGCTCGCAGTACGGACCGTTGTATCGAGCGTTCCGTGAAATCAAGGACATCTTCGATCCGCACAACCTGCTGAACCCCGGCAAAATTATCAGCGATGACGACCACGTAACGGTGCGCCGCCTGAGAACAGCGGTGAGTTCGTCTCCCGAGCTGACGCCGTTACAGCTTCGATGGTCGGCGGATGAATTCGCCGACGCGGCGGAACGCTGCACCGGTTGCGGCACGTGTCGTTCTTCGACCAACGGACAGCGGATGTGCCCGCTGTTTCATCACGACCCTGCCGAGGCAGCGAGCCCGCGGGCAAAAGCGGTCGTCATGCGCGACCTGGCCGCGGGAAAGCTGGACGCCGAGGAAGTCTCGTCGGACCAGATGAAGGAACTGGCCGACCTGTGCTTCAACTGCAAGCAGTGCGAACTGGAATGTCCGTCGCGCGTCAACATTCCGCATTTGATGATTGAAGCGAAAGCGGCCTACGCAGCGGCCAACGGGCTCAGCCGGACCGACTGGACGCTGTCGCGGGCGCACTCGTTTGGCCGGTTGGGATGCCGCACGGCTCCGATTTCCAACTGGGTGCTCAACAACCGGTCGGCGCGTTGGTTCATCGAAAAACTGCTCGGCATCTCGCGCTATCGAAAGTTGCCGACCTTTGCGAGGCGAACCTTTCTGCGGAAGTTCGGACACCACAACGTGGAACGGACGGCCGCCAGCCAGGAAACGAGGGGACGAGTCGTCTATTTCGTCGACGCCTATTCCAACTATCACGACCCGGACATCGGTCGCGCGCTGTTGGCCATTTTCGAACACAACGGGATTGAGGTCCTGGTCCCGCAGGAGCAAACCGCTTCCGGTATGGCCATGATTTCCGCCGGTGATCTCGATGCGGCTCGCGAACTGGCCGAGCGAAACCTGCGAGGGCTGTGTGAGTTCGTGCGGGAAGGATATGCGATCGTTTGCACGGAACCAGCCGCCGCCCTGTGTCTCCGGCAGGAGTATCCTCGGCTGATCGACCATCCGGACGTCGAACTGGTCGCCTCCCACGTTCACGAGGCGGGGGCCTATTTGGGGGAGTTGCACGCGAACGGACGATTGAAAACCGACTTTGCCGCGCTAGACCTTGTCGCCGCCTACCACACGCCGTGCCATACCAGAGCCCTGGAGCACGGGACTCCCTTTGCCGAGTTGCTCAGTTTGATCCCCGGACTGACTCTGCGTACAATCGAAGCAGGCTGCTCGGGGATGGCTGGTGCGTTTGGTTTGACGGAACGCCACTTTGAGACGTCTCTGGCAATCGGGGCCCGGCTGATGGAGCGGATGGGGGACCCGGATCTGCAACTGGGCGTGACGGAGTGCAGCAGTTGCAAGCTGCAGATGCAGCAACAGACGACCACTCCGACGGTTCACCCCCTCAAGCTGATGGCAATGGCGTACGGCCTGATGCCCGAATTGGCGAAAACGCTCCAACCGAACACGAAACGCTTAGTCGTCACATGAGAATCTCCGTGCGATTGTTCGCCCGCGCTCGTGATCTTGCCGGAGCTGACCGGCTGGACGTTCAGCTTTCCGAACCGGCGACGGTAGGACAACTCAAAGAGCAAATGCACGAACAATGTCCCCCACTGGGGTCCTTGTTGCCCCAACTGCTGGTTGCCGTGGGGACCGACTACGCCACGGACGAGACGCCGCTCGACGAAACCGCAGACGTCGCCTGCTTTCCCCCCGTGAGTGGCGGTTGAGTTTCAACGAAGGATGACAGCCCCCCTTGAGAAACATCACTTGTTCCCAAGCTCCGGCTTGGGAACGAGGTTAAACCCGAACGGAGTTTTGGTCGCCCCGCCCCTCCCTTTGGCTGTTAAATATCGTGCGACGCAAGTCTTCTACGCCGAAGGCGTTCGACAGCACAGCCCAGGGTCGCGAACAAAGTGAGCGCACCCTGGGAGAGGGAGCCATGAATGAATCCACAACCCGGAAAGGGTTGAACAATCGTCAATTCGTCGGGAAGCACCGTGCGTTCGTGTTGTGAAGCCCTTACAGGGTTCGAGCTACTGTCTTCCACAAATCCCCAGGGTGGCGCGGCGCCGCCGCTGACCCTGGGCTGCGGTGTTGAACGCCGTCGGCGTGTTCGCGTTTCAGAAATCCATCGTCGTTGCCAAAACTGGGAACGACGGAGTTTGGGAACGAAGTCCCGTTGACCTCCATTCAAAGCAGTCTTGTAACGCCGGTTTCTGCTATGGTGCGACTTACTCACGAATCGATCGACTTCACCGCTCTGACCGAACAGGTCCGTTCGCCGCAGGCAGGGGCGGTCGTGCTGTTTCTGGGGACGGTCCGCGAAATGACCGACGGTCGCCGCACAGTAGCGCTCGACTACGAGGCGTATCCGGAAATGGCGGTCGCCAAGATGGAGGAACTGCACGCCGAGGCGTTCGCCCGCTGGCCGGTCACCCATGCAGCGATCGTGCATCGGCTGGGGCATCTGGAACTGGGAGACATCAGCGTCGCGGTCGCCGTCAGTTGTCCGCACCGTACCGATGCCTTCGAGGCGGGCCGTTTTCTGATTGACCGGCTCAAGGAGGTCGTGCCTGTCTGGAAGCAGGAGAACTGGGACGATGGAACGACCGAATGGGTCCACCCGGACGGCGGCCTCATTGCGGAATAAGCACCGCCAACAAGCCCACGGGTCGCAGCCCGTGGGCGTCATGTGAATCTTATGCAACCACTCATCGACAGCTTTGGACGGACGCACAACAACCTGCGGATCAGCGTGACTGACCGCTGCAATATCCGCTGCTTCTATTGCATGCCGGCTGAGAATGTCGAGTTCATGCCGCGGGCCGACCTGTTGAGCTTCGAGGAAATCGAGCGGTTCGTGCGGCTGATGGTGCCGCTGGGGGTCGACAAGCTGCGGCTGACCGGGGGCGAACCGCTCGTCCGCCGGGACCTGCCGGTGCTCGTCGAAAAACTGGCGTCGATCGACGGTATCCGCGACGTCGGACTGACGACCAATGGTATCCTCCTTGCAGAACAGGCCGAGTCGCTGTATGGAGCCGGTCTGCGGCGGCTGAACGTCAGTCTCGACGCACTGGATGCCGACAAGTTCCGCGAAATCACCCGCCGCGACGGCTACGAAAAGGTGATCGCAGGGATTCATGCCGCCCAAGATGCCGGGTTTGACCCGGTGAAGATCAACGCCGTCGCGATTCGCGGGATCACCGAAAGCGAGCTCGTCGGCTTCGGCCATTTCGCCCGCGAGACCGGCTGCGAAGTGCGGTTCATCGAATACATGCCCCTCGATGCAGACGCCGCCTGGGAACGCGACAAAGTGCTCTTTGCCGAGGAAATCATCGACACCCTCTCCCAGGAGATTCGACCGCTCGTCCCGTTGGCGACCCAAGACTCCCGCGCCCCGGCAACGGCATACGAGTTCGATGACGGCATCGGCCGCATCGGCCTGATTGCATCCGTCAGCCGGCCATTCTGCATGAGCTGCAACCGCTTCCGCCTGACCGCCGATGGCAAACTGCGAAACTGTCTGTTCAGCCTCGAAGAGACCGACATCAAGTCCCTTCTGCGGGGCCATGCTCCAGATGGCGACATCATTCAGGCAGTCCGAGGCAGCATCGCCGCCAAGAAAGAAGGCCACGAAATCAACACGGCCCGCTTCATCCAACCCGCACGCCCGATGCACTCCATCGGGGGATGACGGCGGTGTTCGTTCGTGAGATAATTCGATTGAAACGTTTCGTCGTCTTTGCAGTATTTCGATGGTGAGGGCCCAGCACGCCAAGCTGCACGTACCCCGTTTTCTCACGATCTCAGGAAGTTCGACAGATGTCCGACTCGGTCACTCCCGACAGTGTCCTCAAGCAGATGCTGAAGGAAACCGTTATCGAAACGCTCCATGAGCAGCGCGAGATGTTCTATGAGATCTTCGCCGAGGCGATTGAAGATTTCTCGCTGGCGGCCGCGATCCGAGAAGGTGAGGAGACAAAGCCGGTCGATCGCGAGGAGGTCATGCAGTTGCTCCGGAAGACGTCATGAGAACGGCGTTCCTTAAGAGCTTTCCTCGCGATTTGAAGAAGCTCAAGGATCAGGCCGTTCTGGATCGCGTGCAGACAGTAGTTGAGGCTGTTGAGGCGGCAAACGGTCCTGGAGACATTGCCGGCCTGAAAAAATTGAGCGGAAGCGACGGCTATTATCGCCTGCGAATCGGTGACTACCGGATCGGTCTTCGGTTGGAAGAAGGGACCGTCATCTTCGTGCGTTGCCTCAACCGACGAGACTTGTATCGGTATTCCCCGAAATGAAATCGGTCGGCACGATCGTGTTCTGACGATTGACCAATTCCCCCATATTTCATCTCACGATGGAACGGAATCGTTCGCGTGTCTCCTAGCCTGCCCCGTACCTACCTCGACAACGCCGCGACGAGCTTTCCGAAGCCGGAGGCGGTCTATGATGCGGTTGATGACTATCAGCGCGAGATCGGTGTCCCGGTGGGGCGGGGAGCGACGCGGGCGGCGGTGGGGTTGCAGGCGGTCGTTGACCGCTGCCGGGAGCGGGCCGCGCGGCTGTTGGGGGCGGAGAGTCCGGAGCGGATCGTCTTTACCTTCAATGGGACCGACGGACTCAATCAGGCGATCCACGGGCTGATTGGTCCATTCATCGGCCCTCGTTCGCAGCCGGTTCGCCATGTCGTTACGTCGCGTGTCGAGCATAACTCGGTGTTGCGACCGCTCTCACAGACGGGGTGCGAGGTGACGTATGTCCGCCCAAACCGGCAGGGAACGGTCGATCCGGCCGCCGTTCGCGACGCCCTGAGGCCGGACACGGCTCTCGTCGTGATGACGCATGCGTCCAATGTCACCGGAGCGGTGCAGCCGGTTGCGGAGGTCGGCAAATTGGCGCATCAGAACGGTTCCCTGTTCGTCCTCGATGCGGCGCAAACGGCCGGCCATTTCCCGATCGGCCTCGGCTCGCTGCCGGTCGATCTGCTCGCCTGCCCGGGCCACAAGGGATTACTGGGACCGCTCGGCACGGGACTGCTCTATGTGCGGCCCGGTCTTGAGGAACGGCTTGTCCCGCTGCGGCAGGGGGGCACCGGCACGCAAAGTGAGCAGCCGACCCAGCCGACGACCATGCCGGACCGTTACGAGGCGGGCAATCACAACGCGCCGGGGCTCGTGGGACTCGACGCGGCTTTGGCGTGGATCGAGGAGCAGACGGTCGAAGCCCTGCAAGCCCACGAACACAGTCTCACCACGAAGCTGCTGGAGGGATTGCACGGGCTGTCCGGCGTCACGGTCTACGGCCCGCCGGCGGATGCGGAGCGGGTCGGCGTCGTCAGTTTCAATATCGATGGGCTGCCGCCGCAGGAGGCGGCGACCATTCTCGACCAGAATTTCGGCATCGAAGTCCGCTCCGGATTCCACTGTGCTCCGATGGTCCACGAAGACCTGGGCACGACCGCTTTGGGGGGAACCGTCCGCATGAGCGCCGGACCATTCACGACTCCAGAACAGATCGACGCGGCTGCCAATGCCGTCCGCGAAATCGCTGCGACGATGATGTTGCCCTGAATTCCGGCTGCCGGCGAGAGATTCTGGTGATCTGCCGACGGCGTCGGTGCGTTCCTTTCGTTGCCCGGGGGAGAGCGGCGGGCGTTGTGGAAACCCGCCGTTCGTCAGTTCGTCCGTGGGGCAGTTCGACCACCGGGTCAGCCGCTCTGACATGTCAAACCGACTCTCGGGTCACCAACCATTGCATGTACCAGCCGCCCGGAAGGCTCGTCCTTCCGGGCGGCTTTTCGTTGACGTAACGCTAGGATCGACCGAAAAAGACGGAGGCAAGAGTCCACCCCTCCCGTATATTGCGATTTCGCCACGACACGCTGTGCCAAGCCGCGTGGTGACTACCGATTGGTCATCGGCGACGCGTTACCAGCGCAAAACAAACCTTCAGTGAATGGCCACTGAAGGTTTGCTCGCTGTGATGGTCGTGCAACAGCTCAGTTGTTCAACGGACAGCACTTCTCGCACCGCAGTTCTTCACCGGTCACCGGGCAAACGAAACCGCCAGCGCTTGCTGACGGCGAGTCGGTCGCCGAGTGCGAGGCGGCGTATGCCAATCCGCTGATTGCCAATGGCAGCGCTACGAGGACTGTTCCAATCCACTTTCTGCTCATCACTCTGTCCTTTCTTAAGGAAACCAGGAAACACTCACTTCGCATACTTGAATATCGCGTCCATCAGTTCGTCGTAAACGCCATCATCACCTGATCGGATCGCGTCGGTCGCGCATCGCTCCAGGTAATTGCGCAGCACGGACTTCGTAACGCCCTTCATGGCGGCCTGGACGCTCGCCAACTGCTGCAAAACCTCGATGCATGGACGCTGCTGTTCCAGCATTCTCGCAACGCCTCGCACCTGTCCTTCAATGCGCGTGAGTCGCTTTTGCAGGTTGGCCTGTGCCTGTTCGCCGTAAATCGGTAAGTCCGCGTGTTTCGCCATCGCCCAGCTCCTTAGTTATACTCCCTACCCCTATGTTAGGCCGGTCGGCAAATATGTCAAGGGCGAGTTTCTTCCAGGGGCCGGATTGTCGTTCCGGCCCGATTCCGGTCGGCGGTTCGAGGCGAAATACCGCGACGCCGAGCTGACGAACAACGTCGTCGCCACACGCGCCGATCAAGCAGCATGGCGGCCGGGTCGCAGCAGGCACGCTCACGTTGATCGTCCGAATGGGGCCGCTTACACTGAGCTTGGCACGAATTGTGGATTCGTTCGCCAAGCCGCCGCAGGCCGCAACTCCCACCGGGACGCTTGGTTTCCCCCAAACTTTGAGCGTGGAGCATCTCATGCACAGACGGTCATTTCTTGAAACGACACTTCTGTCAGGGGTGGCTCAGGCGTTGGGCCACTTTGCACTCTTTCCGCAAGACGTGCATGCGGAGCTTCCGAAGAACCTCAAAATCACCGCTCTGAAGGTCATTCCGGTGTGGACCGGCTCGATGACGTATGTGTTCGTCAAGCTGTTTACGAACGAAGGCGTGACCGGTGTGGGAGAGGGGGGCATCCGGGGGCGGGCCGGCACGATGATGGCCGCCATCCAGGAGCATGAGCGGTACCTCGTCGGCAAGAACCCGCTGCAAATCGAAAAACACTGGCAGGCGATGTATCGTTGGCCGCGGTGGCGGGGCGGACCGATCCTCAACAGCGCCGTGAGTGCGGTCGAAATCGCCTTGTGGGACATCGCCGGCAAAGTTCTGGATGCGCCGATCTACCAACTGTTGGGAGGGGCTGCCAAGGACAAGATCCGGCTGTATGTGGGAGCGGGGTCGGCTGACGGGGTCCGCCGCGCGAAGGAGTTGGGGTTCAATGCGTGCAAGACCGGGCCGCACGTGTCTGTGGAGGGAGTCTTGCGGCAGCCTTGGGATCTCAAGTCGGAGATCGAACGTCTCGAGGCGATGCGTGATGTGGGCGGGTCGGACTTCGACATCCTGTACGACGCCCATACCACATTGACGCCGGAGATGTCGCTGGAGTTGTGCCGCGGGATCGAGCGGGTGCGTCCGTTTTTTGTCGAAGAGCCGATGCTCACATCGGATCTCGGGAAGATGAAGTGGCTGGCGGACCGCGTGAATGTTCCGCTCTGTCAGGGCGAGAGCCAGTTCACCAAGTTTGGGTTCCAGGAAATGGTCGATCGCCACTTGATCAGCTATATCAACCCCGATGTGATTCACGCGGGCGGGATTTCGGAATGCAAGAAGCTGGCGGCGATGGCAGAGGCGCATCAGGTCAATGTTGCCCTGCACAACGCGCAGAGCCCGGTGATGACCTTGGCGGGACTGCATGTGAACGCGTGCACGACGAACTGTGTGATCCATGAGTTCAACCAGGCCCGCAGTTACCAACCGTGGGAAGAGGACCTGTACGGAGGGATTCACATTGATTACGCCGACGGATATGCGGCGCTGCCGCCCGGGCCGGGCCTGGGAATTGACATTAATGAGGAGGCGGCGAAGAAGCGTCCGGGGCGGCCGTTTATTGACACACGTGGAATCCTGAAGTGGCCGGACGGGTCTGTTGGGGATACGTGAGATCGATTTCCACGGCCGTTTCGCCGACAGTTGAACGGGTGAGCCAATGACTGATTCGACTCGCTATCCTGAGATCGAGGTTTCGGGAGGACCGAGGAGCCTCGGGCGACAGATCGGCGAGGCGGCGGGGGAGCAGATTCGTGGCTTTTGCGCGATGGCGATGGAGCAGGCCAACCGGACCGTGCGCGTCTCACGCGAGTCCGCCATGATGGTGGCACACGAGAGCTGGAGCTTCGCGGAAGCGTACTCCCCGGACATGGCCGAGGAGTTGCGAGGCGTCGCGGAAGGGGCCGGTGTCTCGCCCGATGAGATCATGCTGCTGCAGATTCGCAATCAGCTTCAGCCGGAGCCGACCGACGGATGCACGTCGTTGTCGGCGGTTGGTAGAGGAGCGAGAATTGTCGCCCAAAACTGGGACAACGACCCGGCGCTGGATGAGTTCACGGTCGTGCTGACGCGCAAGCCGGACGGGAAGCCATCGTTCACGACGGTGGGGCAGGCGGGGCTGATCGCATATATCGGGTTCAATGAGGCGGGTATCGGGCTGTGCCTGAATTCGTTGCCGGCTCCCAGCCGCCGGCTGGGCGTGCCGCACTATCTTGTGGTGCGCGGCATCTATGAGGTCCGCTCGCTTGATGAAGCTGTCGCGGCGGTCCGCCGTGCCGAGCGGGCCATTCCGGCGAACATCATGCTGATGACGCCGCAAGGTCCGACCGACTTGGAGGTCACCATTGATGACATGCGTGTGCTCACCGGCGACGCGCGCGGTCTCGTCACGCATACGAATCACTGTCTGCACTCGGATCTGCTGCCGATCAATGATCAGTTTCCGGAACTGATCCAGTCGCATGCCCGGCTTGGCCGAATCGGACAGCTTGTCGGTTCGGGTGGCGAGGACGTTTCTGTTTCGCAGGTGCAGCGAGGGCTGAGCGATCACCAGAATTACCCGCGTTCCATCTGCCGCCACCCGAATGATGACACCGAGCACGGGTTTTGGAGCACGGTCTTCTCGGTGATTATCGAACCGGACGAACGCCGCATGTGGGTCAGCCGCGGGACGCCTTGCAACCATCCCTACGAGTTGTACGAGATGAGCTGACGCGACCACCGGCAGTTGGCAGCCCACGTCCACGTCAGCACAGAATGAAACCGGCCGGGCCGCAGCACGATTCCGGTCAGCGATCTCGATTGACGGTTGCATCGAAAGGAAAATAGCCCTCGGGAGCGATGCTTGTGGCGAGCATCACGCTGTTGATGTCGTGGTGGTCCGTCCACGTCTCATTGAGGCGATGGAGCGGGTCGGACCAGAAGGACTGGATCGTATCGGCAAGCGGGCCGTGTTGGAGAAGGTGGTCCATCATGGCGGCGACGTCTCGGTCGGACTCGACATGGCTGCGGATGCGTTCCACGCCCCGGATGCCGATCGACAGGCCGAGTTCGCGAAACGCGAGTCGATGCTCTGCGGGGTGAGTGAGTTGTGGTGAACGGGAGAAGGCCCGCAGGCTCAGGTCGGCTTCAGCCAGCAATCGGTACAGCAGACCATGACGGTCGAGCCCGCGGTCGAAGACCATGTCGGCGAGACGGGCCGCGTCATCCAATAGTCCGCCAAGGCCGAGCGGGTCTTCGGTCGCCCAGGCGGATTGCTCACACATCCTGGTGAAATCCGTGATGGCGGTGGAGAGGTCCGGACCATCGCACGCATCGAACCGTTTGTCCGTCTGCAACTCCAGGGAGGAGACGAGTCCGTCGAGCGGGTCGTGGTGCCCCATCGACGGGACCAACGGCCGCGTCAGGTCGATGCTCATTTTCCAGACCATCCGTTGGGGGCCGCCGGGAGACAGCGGGTCGGTAAACGCGCGGTGTGCGGTCTCCGCCAGTTCAATCGCCCAGCGCAGGTAGTGCAACTCGCCCGTCTCACGGCTCATGCAGGACAAAGCATGCACCCACTTGGTGAGATAGTGGAAGTATTGGCCGTCCTGGTCCCATTCGAGTTGCGAATCGGGCGGCTCGTCGGGGCGGCGCTCATTCAGTTTCTTGCCGATCCGCAAGCCGCCACTCGTCGGATGACGCTCCCCTTCGTCGTCCGAAAGCCCGCTGATCCAGCCTTGCCGCGGGTCGTCGTTGCGGTGCCGGCCGAGCACGTGGTGCACCTGATCGACCAGGTTTCGCGCCAGCCTGAGAAAGCGGTCCTCACCGGTCTGTCGAAACAGGCCGAGGAAGTTGCAGACGGCGAACGCATCTGTCCAGAGGTAGCGGCGCGGCGGCGCCCTTCCCGACAGACCGGTCGCGTCGGCGAATTCGAGCATTAAGGATTGGGCGAGGTTACTTTTCATGGCAGGCTGTTCGAGAGCCTCTCAGCTTGTTCCCAAACGCTCGTTTGCAAATACATGTCCTGCAAATCCGTGCTCTGCAGTCCGCGAAACGGAGTTTCGAGAATGTGCGATCCCAAACGGAGTTTGGGATCGAGGACAACGAGGACATCCGCCCGGCGATTCGATCATCGGTCCACGACCGCGAAGGGATGCGGCGGTTCGTGCTCGGCGGATTGCTGCGTGGTGAGCGGGTCGACCGCCGCCGTCTCGTCGAACCAGATCCATTCGTCGAACTGGTGGGGCAGGGACGCATGAAAGTAGTGGCTTTGGCGTTCCGTGTCGGGGCGATAGATCACGCCGATCGCCCGTTCCAGCCGCGCGGGCTCCAGCGCCGATTTGAGTGACGGTTTCTTTGACTTGGTCAGCGGCAGGAAAAACGCATCCATTTCGGCCAGATGCATCAGCCGCTCGTAACTGTCAGGGATCGACGGGCGCACTTGTTTGACCTGCATCGGCGCTTCCCATTCCGAGGCAGCGGCCACGGTGCCGTGGTCCGTGCCCTGGCCGATCGCATACACCGCGTCACCGAATTCCTCGCGGCACAGTTGTCCCACGTTGAGTTGTCCCCGAATGCCGAACTGAGTCGCGGCGGCATTCCCCAAATGGGAGTTGTGCTCCCAGACGACCGCCTTGCTTCCGCTCCCGTAACGGTCCAGCAGCCGCTTGAGAGTGTCGAACATGTGGGTGTCGCGGTGATTCCACGATTCGTCCGATCCGTAGTACATGAGGCGATAGTACCGCTCCGCATCGGCCACGAGTTGGGCATTCAGTTGGGCATCGAACAGGTCTTCGCCGTTCTTGACCGCCGCTTCCGCGCGGCGTTGGGCCATATCGCGGAGCATCTGGACCACTTCGGTTTCGCAACTGCGGTACTGTCCGCTCAAAGCCGCCCTGCCATACGTGGCCGGATCCCCTTCCCAGGGGGTGAGGCAACCATAGCGTTCCCGCGCCACCGCCGCTGCGGCCGGATCGACGCGGTCGAGATAGTCCAACACGCAGTGAATCGAAGTGAACAGGCTGTAAAGATCGAGACCGTAGAACCCGGCCCGCCGCTCAGGGGACCGCTGATCGAGATTGAAATCCCGCAGCCAGTGAATGAAGTCGAGCACTTCGTGGTTCCGCCACATCCAGGTTGGAAAGCGGGCGAAGGCTTCCCAGTCGTGCGGCTCGTCGCGCTGACGGTGAGTGACGAAATCGTGAATTCGGTAGGCGTCGGGCCAGTCCGCCTCGACGGCGACAAAATCAAATCCCTTTTGTTCCAGCAGCGCCTTGGTGATCTCGGCCCGCATGCGGTAGAACTCTGAGGTTCCGTGGCTCGCTTCGCCGATCAGGACGATGCGGGCATCGCCGATCCGTTTCAACAGAGGCTGCAAATCAGCAGTGTCGATCGACGAGAACGGTTCCGCTGCCTCTCGAATCATCTCCGGCAAGCTCAGCCGCGCCTTAGCCTCGGCCGTCGACATTGCCGGGAGAGCCTGCTCGTCCTCTTCCTGCCAGCCCGCCTCGCCGATCAAGGGAACGAAACGGACCGGCCCCAACTCTTCGCGCTCGAACTGATCGTCTCCGTGGCGTGTCACGCGCAGGAGCTGTTGGGAATCTTTCTCCGCCCCGACCGGGATCACCAGCCGCCCCCCGATGCGCAGTTGCTGGAGCAGTGCCTGCGGGACGCCTGGGCCACCCGCTGACACCAGGATCGCGTCGAACGGAGCGTGCTCAGGCCAGCCACGTGTGCCGTCTCCGCACAGGATGTGCACGTTGTCGTAGCCCAGCCGTTGGAGTCTTTCAGCGGCGGCCTCCGCCAAATCCGCGTGCCGTTCAATCGCGTAGACCTCGTTGGCGATTCGCGACAGGACGGCAGCCGCATACCCCGAACCGGCACCGACTTCGAGGACGCGATCAGTCGGTTTCAGGTCGAGCGCTTCGGCCATGTGCGCCACAATCAGCGGCTGCGAGATCGTCTGCCCGGAACCGATCGGAAGCGGGGCATTGCGATAGGCAAACTCGCGCAGTTCCTCGGTCACAAACTCTTCGCGAGGAACGACGCGCATCGCACGCAACACCACTTCGTCACGAACACCCAGATTGCGTAACTCGCTTTCAATGAGCCGTTCCCGTTGGACTTCAAAGTTTACTCGTTGCATGATTACGGCCTTCGTATAACTCGTTTCGACTTTGGATCAGAGATTTCAGGGATAGGCGTCTGACTTCTGAAGGTTCTGTTCGGTGAGCGCTCGTCACCGCCAATCACATCCTTCTTGCAAACGTCCGAGAGATGGAAAGACGCGTTGACGTGAACGTGTTCTCGAATCGTCCGCTTGGGCTTCTGCGGGTTGTGTTCTTGCCGACAGAGCGCGCCAAGCCGCACAGATGTTTTCAACGACAAGTCGACAAAATCTGCTCCGAGCACGCCGGCGGCATCTGAGTGCGGGATCTGAATACGGAGCATACCGGTCTTCCCGACCAATGCGTCGCCGGCCGTCTGCAGTCAAACTCCTGCAAACTTCGGACCGTCCCGCGAGCCGATGAGGCCGTCAGCCAACATTCGAGGTCGCTTTGCGATGCCGTCGCAGCCGCGCTACATCGGGCTCAGAATCGGCGAGTTTGCAGACTCGCGATGGAGGAACCATCGGTCGAGCAGGATTTGTCGCGTGAACCTGCGCGACCTCAGCAGGGCGCGGGCCATCAAATGCCGCAGCATGGCCGCCAACGTTCCCGGACGCCCCATTCCCCGGGGTTCGCCAAACCGCTTCAGGATCCACCGCTCGTAGGGCTCAAGTTTGAGAGCGCGGAAGTCGCCGTGGCAGAGGGCGATCGTCCGCCCCGCCATGATGCCAGACTCGATTGCCGGGCGAATGCCCTCACCGCTACGGGCATCCGCCAGGCCGGCTGAATCGCCAACGAGCAGCACACCCTCCTGCAGCAGAGGACGACGTGCCCCATCGTAGAGCCGGTAGGCATGCCCATGCAGCCGCATCGGAATCTCACAGCAAACCTTCCCTTGATCTTGTAGGATCCTGCGGAGATCACGGATGTCCTGTTTCAATCGGTGCGAATCGGTGTGTCCCAAGCCGATGTTGAGAAAGTTCCCCTTACGGAAGCACCATCCGTAACCGTTGAGGTCCGGGCAAAACAACAGCTCCGGGGTCTGGGCGTCGACCGTCCCCCGGGCAAGCTCCGCTTCGCTGACTTCAAACTCGATCTCCTGTGCGGCGACGAGCGGTGAGCCGGATTGGTCTGGAAACCCGGTCAGCCGCGCGACCGGGCAGAAGTGCCCGCCCGCACCGACAAGCATCCGAGCACTTATCTCACCATTGACGACCCAGCGGTCGCCTTTGCGTTCGATGACTTGCACGGGCTGTCCGGTCAGCAACCGAGCGGCGCAGCGATTCAACAGGTAGTGGTCGAACTCACACCGCCGGATGCCGTAACTGACGAGTTGTCCGTAGTGCGTCTCGACCTGCGCCGCCCCCAGCAGACCGGTGCGAAAACCGGTGATCGGTTGCATCGTGCGACCGTCCGCATACTCATCGGCGTCGATCTGCAACAGGTTGAGCACCGGGGGAGTGATCCAACCGGCACATGTCTTGTCCCGCGGAAACTCGCGTCGGTCCATGACGGCGACATCGAGGCCCGATGCCCTGAGTGACCATGCGCACGACGAGCCGGCAGGGCCCCCTCCGACGATCAACACATCGACATGCTGCATGATCGGACTCCTGCGAAGTGACAGCCATGCGGACTGGACGAACAGAAAGCAAAGCCGGACGGGTTGTCCGCTCCCTGCGGCCGGTTCATGACGGGCCAGGACGCAACGGATAAAGATGGTCGCGGGTTCGCGGCAAGTCGTTATTGATTGCCGGTGCAAACAGGATCTGGAACAACTGCAGGCCGCCGGCCTCAAATGTGGCGACGGACGCGGCAAGGTAAAGCCGCCACATGCGGACGAATTTCTCGTCGAACATTTCGCGAACGGCGTCGGAGGACTGCTCGAAGCGTTTCAACCAGTGACGGAGCGTCTTTGCATAGTGCAATCGCAGGTTTTCGACGTCGAGGACACTCATTCCGGACGGCTCAAAGATCGCCATCGCCTCACTGAGGGCCGGTGGCTGCCCCCCGGGGAAGATTCGCTGCTCGGTCCAGCGGTCGATCGGCCGCGGCCGGTTGAGACCGATCGAATGGATCAGTCCTCGCCCCTGGGGCGCGAGGCAGCTCTTGATGATCTTCCCGAGCTTTCGGTAATGCTCGGGACCGACATGTTCGAGCATGCCCACGGAAACAAACACGTCGCACTCTCCGCGGATCTGCCTCCAATCCGCCTCGACGAACGTGACGGCGTCGCCAAGCCCTTCTGCCGTCGCCCGTGCTCGCGCAAAGGCGAGTTGCTCGCGGGAAATGTTGTAGGCGGTCACCCGCGCACCGTAATTCCGCGCCATATGCAAAGCAAACGAACCCCATCCGCAACCCGCCTCAATGACGCGGTCGCCCGGCTTGAGGCACAGTTTTCGGCAGATGTAGTCCATCTTGGCGACCTGTGCTGCTTCGAGCGACATCTCCTCCGACTCGAAATAGGCACACGTATAAAGCAGTTGCTCGTCCAGCCAAAGCTGGTAAAAGTCGTTGCCCAGGTCGTAATGGTGATGGATGTTCTCGCGGGATGCTTTGAGCGAGCGTGCATGTCCGGTGGCCCAGGAGAGGAATCTCTCCAGCCGAGGACGCGGCAACCGATCGGCCATCGCCGCAAACACTGTTTGGATCAACTCGGTGAGGTCGCTGTCGGTCGTGATCCGTCCTTCCACGTAGCCGTCCGCAAACTCGAAATCCGGCTGAACGAAGAGTTTCCACAGCGTGCGGCGACCGGCCACATGGACACGGTATTTCACCAAGTCCGGCTGTGTGCTCACAGATTCGCCATCCCACAATTCCACCTCGATCGGGGGATTTCCGATGGCTTGGAGGGCGCGCCTCAGAAACCGTCGTTCCAGTGCCGACGAGGCGACCGAGGATTCAGCCGCAGGGGTCGGACCACCGTTGGATGGCCGCAAGTCTCGGTGGGTGACCTTGGGACTCCGATCGTTCGTCGAAACGGTTTTCGTGGGCACAGGATTCTCCCGGTTGCGAAGCTGGTGAGCGTCTTCCTCTCTTCCTCAGACGACCGCCGAGCCGCCCTGCCCGGGTCATGGTTGTTCTGCGATCGAAATCCCGCCGTCGGCGAAGCATGACGCTCCGACAGTCATGGCCCCTGTCGCACACCTGTGCGTCATTGTCCCAAGGTTGGGCCTCGTAAGTGACTGCTCAGTCTTGCCAGTGCAATCCTGCACATTGTGTGCGCGGACTGTTAGTGCAAACGGCTTGCCAAGCGATCTCAAAAAGTCGAGGCCGATCATCATGGATGCACGCGCGGATTTCGGTGCCCCTGCTTGGCCAGGGCAAACGTGTTTTTCACAATAGGGGAATTGCCGGCGTTTCGCGGTCGGCGATGCCTCCTGGCTAACAGGTGTCACGGATTGAAGTTAGCCCGGAGCCAACGGCGACGGCCGACGTCGGTGAAACACCCCAACTTCAACAAAACGTTTGCCCAGACTGCTTGCCCGTCCAGACTAGTAATCGGCACGGCTGTTGCGGAGAGTATGGGGACACACACGCTCCGGCAAACGAAAAGGCCAGGACTGATGAGAAACCCGATGCGCCGCTTGGAAACGCTGTTGCCGCGGCAGTCCTATGCCACGCGTTGGCAACCGGCCGCTGACGTCTACCGCATGCAGGACGGCTGGCTTGTGAAGGTTGAGCTGGCCGGAGTGCGGCACAACGAATTCCAGCTCGAGTTGGCCGGCCGGCATCTTGTCCTGCGCGGCCGGCGCCGCGACTGGCAGATTCGTGACACGGGGGAATGCCAATCGCTGGAGATCATCTATGACGAGTTCGAGCGGCGTTTCGAGTTTCCCATCGATCTGTCAACGGCCAGTGTCGACACGGATTATTCCGACGGCATGCTGATCATCCGGATCCGGCAAGAGGGCAATCGGCCATGAGCAACCTGCAGACGCTGCCCGTGCTCCCATTGAAAAATGCGGTTCTGTATCCGCACACCATCGCCCCCCTTGCGGCGAGCCGAGTGATCTCAGTGCAGGCCATCGAAGCGGCCGCGACCAGCGAAGAGAAAGAACTCGCGGTATTCGCCCAACGTGATGCGAGCCAGGATGCCCCGGCGGCCGACGGGTTGTTTCCTTTTGGCACGCGAGCCGTCATCAAGCGCATGGTGCGGGACGGTGACGGGATTCAACTCATCGTGCAAGGTGTCGAACGAGTTGCTTTGAGCCGCGTTCTGGAAACCGAGCCCTACCTGAAGGCCGAAGTCGAGCCAAAGCCGTTGGTGCCCGACGAAGGGCCGGAGGTGGAAGCGCTGCAACGCCAGTTGCTCGAGTTGGGTGCGAAGATCCAGGAGCTGTCCCAGTCGGCCAGGCTGATCGACTTCAACAGTCTCGTGCAGCAACTCGACAACCCGCTGCAACTGGTCTATCTCCTGGCTTCCTTCGTCAGTCTTGATTTGGAGAAAGCGGAAGCGATCCTGGAAGCCCCGTCCCATCTGGAGGCGATGAAGCGGCTACATGAGAACCTGCAGCACGAGGTGCTGATCCTGGAGCTGCAAAGCAAGATCGTGACTCAGGCAAAGTCGGAAATCAGCCGCGATCAGCGGGAGTACTTCCTGCGTCAGCAATTGCGAGCCATCCAGGAAGAACTCGGCGAGAGCGATCCGGAGACCGCGGTCACTCAGGAGCTCAAGGAGCAGATTCGACAGGCTGAGCTTCCCGATGAGGTCCGCCAGGAATGTGACCGGCAATTAACGCGACTGGAAATGATCCCTTCCGCCTCGCCGGAACACCAAGTCGTCCGGAGCTATCTGGAGCTTGTGCCCGAACTCCCCTGGAATACCCTGACGGAAGACCATCTCGATCTCAAACGGGCTCAGCAGATTCTGGACGAGGACCACTACGGCTTGGACAAGATCAAAGAACGGATCATCGAGCATTTGGCCGTGATGAAGCTCAACCCGCACGCACATGCGCCCATTCTGTGCTTTGTTGGGCCGCCCGGCGTCGGCAAAACGTCGCTGGGAAAGTCGATCGCGCGGGCGTTGGGCCGCAAGTTCGAGCGGTTCAGCCTGGGGGGCCTGCATGACGAGGCGGAACTGCGGGGCCACCGACGCACGTACATTGGGGCCATGCCGGGCCGCATCATCCAATCCATGCGTCGTGCCGGGGCGCGGAATCCCCTGCTGATGCTGGACGAAGTCGACAAACTGGGGCACGATTTTCGGGGTGACCCGGCAGCCGCCTTGCTGGAAATCCTCGATCCGGCTCAGAACGACACGTTTCGCGACAACTACCTCGACCTGCCGTTCGACCTCTCGAAGGTGTTCTTCATCCTGACGGCCAACACGACCGACTCGATCCCGCGGCCTCTGTTGGACCGGGTCGAACTGATTCGCATCTCCGGCTATACCGATGAAGAAAAACGGGAGATCGCCCAACGGTACCTGCTGCCCCGCCGCCGTTCCGAGGCGGGCCTCACTGAGGAACAACTCGTTGTCCCTGATGAGACAATGATGCACATCATCAACCGCTATACGCGCGAGAGCGGGGTTCGCGAACTGGAACGGGTGCTCGGCAGTCTGGCGCGTAAAATGGCCCGGCGCGTGGCGGAGGGCGAGGCACCATCGGCAACCGTCCACGTGGACGGCCTGCGAAACCTGTTAGGGAAAGAACGCTTCTTCATGGAAGAGGCCCGCCAGAAGCTGCCGGCCGGAGTGGCCACCGGCCTGGCATGGACCCCGTTCGGCGGAGACGTGCTCTACATTGAAGCGATCCGCCTGCCCGATGGCGAAAAACTTCGCATCACCGGGCAGTTGGGATCGGTGATGCAGGAGTCGGCTCAGGCCGCACAGAGCTACCTGCTCGCGCACGCCGGCGACCTGGGACTGGAGGACCACACATCGGGCGTGCATCTGCATGTGCCGGCCGGTGCCGTCCCCAAAGACGGGCCGTCAGCGGGCGTCACGATCGCCGTGGCGATGGCCTCGCTGTATGCGGAAATCCCCGTGCGGGCCGATACGGCAATGACTGGTGAGATTACGCTCAGCGGACTCGTTCTGCCGGTCGGAGGCATCAAGGAAAAGGTGCTCGCCGCCCGCAGGGCGGGGATCAAGCGGGTCATCCTGCCGCAGAGTAACGAGCAGGATCTCACCGACCTTCCGCCGCATGTCCGGGAGGAGATCGAATTTGTGTTGGCCGAACGGATTGAAGACGTCCTGGCCGCTGCCATTCCGCAACTCGCCGATCGGCTTCAGAAGGTGCCGGCCCAGGAATCCCGCTGACGGATCCCCTCCCACGATCCCTGCCCGGCCTGCGACCGCCGCCGCGGACGAAGACCGCCGTCCTTCATTTCCGCAGATCTAACAGAAACGCGATCAAGTCGCTGACTTGTTGTTGGTTGATCTTCTGCTCCAGCCCTTCGGGCATGAGTGATTTTCCCGATCCGATGATTTCTTCGATGTTCTGTCGCAGGACGGTCTCCTGCACGTCTTCCGCCCGCTTGAGCGTGAGGCTGGTGGGCGATTCGCTGGCGATCAGCCCGGTCACGACCCGGCCGCTGTCCAGCACAATCACGTATTGCGTGTAGTTCGCCAACACTTCCCGGTTGGGATCGAGAATCTGAACCATCAAGGCTTCGGGTGTCCGGTTTTGAATCGTTGCGAGATTCGGCCCGACGTCGTGGCCTCGGCCACCAACCTTGTGGCACGTCATGCAGTTTTGTTCAAAGACCTTCTGGCCGCGCTGGGCGTCACCGGCCAATGACAACGCAGAATGATAGCTGTCGACAACGCTCTTGCGCGGATTGGGTCCTTCGGTGCCGAACAGTTTTTCTGCGCGGGAACGAATGGCTGCATCGGGGTGCCGGACCAGTCGCATCTTGCGCACCGGCGCGATGTACGCAGGCGAGACTTCTCCTTCTTCGATGGCGTCGAGCAGGGCGTTGATCCAGTCGTGGCGGCCGAGCAGGGTTTCGACAACTTCGCCGCGCACGGATGGGGAAAGGCCTTGCCAGGCGCCAATCAGCGCGGCAGGAATGTGCGGGGACGCAAAGGTGCTGAGCGCCTGCACGGCGGCCAGTTGAACTGCCGGTGCCTCACGCGAGTCCAGCATTTCGACGAGCACATCACTCACTTCGTCCAAGCGGCCGTGAGCCAACATTTCAATTGCCTGCTGGCGCTGCTCGGCTGTTGACGAGGAGTTCGCCACTGTTTGCCGCGCCGCATCGATCAGGCCAGATAGCGTTTCGGCGACCGCCGGTGACTCACTCACATACCGGCTCAGGCTGGAGCGGGAGCGGCGCAGCCCGTCGCCAAGGCCAAGCAGTACAGTCTGGCGGACAGCCGCAGGTTTCGCACCGGGGCTGGTTTCGATCAGCTTGAGCACGCCCAGGACTTCCGGTTTTCGGTTGCGGCCGCCGACCACCAACGCCAGGTGCCGCAGAAACTGTTGGCCGGAAGCACTTGCCGCGAAGTCGGTGTCGGCCAGCAGCGATTCGAGCATTCCTGCGGACAGCTTGAGCGACGAACTGAGGACAGCCGTCCGCATCCAGGTGTCTCCCGCATCCCGGCGCGCGATGTTCGCCAGTGCCGCAGCCGCACGGCGGTCGTCCGTCTCCCCCAGGCTGAACGCGACTTGAAACCGCACGCGCGGGTTCTCATCGTCGGCCAGCGCAACGACCTGATTGAGCAACGGTTCACTGGCCTGCAAGCGTGGCTCCGCGAGCCGCACGGCATGTTCTCGCACGCCCGCCGACGCGTTGTTCAGCGCGAGAGCAAGGTCTTCATCGTCCAGGGCGTTGAGTCCCCCAAGGGCATAAAGCACGTGGAGTTGTGCCAGTTCCGACGCCGTCTCGCGGAGCATCGTCTTGAGCGGGCCGACGGTGGCACGGTCCTGTCGTTCAAAAAGCAACCGGCTCGCTGTGTCGCGCCACCAGCCGTTGGCGTTGGCCAGCTCGCGGACCAGTTCTTCGGTCGAAGCGGAACCAAGTTGCGGCAGCTTGGGGACCTTGAAGCCGGGCGGTGCCAGCCGATAGATGCGCCCGCGGTTGTGGCCGCTGTGCAGATCGATCCGGGCGATGATCTCCTCGGGCAGCGAGTCGGGGGTTTCGATCACCTCGCGGTACATGTCCACGATGTGCAGTGTCCCGTCCGGGGCGTTGGTCATGTTGGCCGGGCGGAACCAGTTGTCCTTCGAGCGGACCATTTCGGTCTCTGCGTCGGCCCGCAAGGATTCGAAGCTCACGCCGCTTGGCCGCATCGTGCGGCGATGAACGAGATTGCTTTGCACTTCCCCGACGAACAGGTTGCCGCGGTACTTGGGGGGATAGGCCGCACCCCGATAAATGGTCACTGCTGTGCAGGCGGTGAAGACATCGTGGGCGACATAGCTTGGGTTCCAATTGCGGTTCTGCGCCAAACGAATCTTCGACCGCGCCAGCCGCCACGGTTCCGTTGCACTGGCGCGGTAGACGCGGTCGCCCCCCGACCAGATGTTTCGCCGCACCGCCGGGACGGGCAGATACGGATTCCGCGACAGGTAATGGGCGGGCAGGATGACGTGCACGGCCGGCTTCGAGTTTTGGCAGATGAAGCGGTTGCCCCAATCGTCGAAAGTGTTGCCGAACTGCTCCGATCCGGAGATGGCTTCGAACCGGCCGGTGGCCGGATGAAAACGAAAGTCGCGGCCCCGCAACGAGACGGCTCTGGCATTCGGAACGTCTGCCGGCCGGACTTCGCCGCCGCTGTTCGACCCGGCGCCGTAGATCCAGCGATCCAACCCCCAGATCAGATTGTTGGCGCTCCCCTCTTCGGTGATGAAGCCGAACCCAGTGAACACTTTCTTCCGGACGTCCGCCTTGCCGTCACCGTCGGTGTCCTTGAGATACCACAGGTCCGGCGCGGCGATCACATACACGCCTCCGTTCCAGGGACAAATGCCGGTCGGCCAGGCGAGCCCGCCTGCGAAGACGTGGCTGTGTTCGTAGCGACCGTCGCCATCGTCATCGCGGAGCAATCGAATGCGACCGTCCGGCCCGTCGCTCTTGCCCCCCTTCGCGGGAAACTTCAAATACTCCGCAACATACATCTGTCCGTTTTCGTCATAGGTGAGGACGATTGGCTCGGTCACGTCCGGCTCGCTGGCGACGAGTTGCATCTGAAAGCCATCCAAAACCTCGAAAGACGCCGCTGCTGCGTCCGGTTCGAGAGGCTTGACGCGCAGACTGACCGGCTCCGGCTGGAGCAATTGCTTCACAGCGCTGGCGAGAACCGGCTCGACTTCCGGCGCGACGAAACTGGCGCCCGGACTCGTCTCGTACCCTCCCTCGGCATAGGCGACGGCGGTGCCGATGTACGCGGGGCCGTAATCTCCGTAAGCCGCCATCGCGACGTGCAGGTCGGGACGCATGGCCTTGGCGGCGAGTTGGTACTCGACAAACAGTTCGCCCGGCATGTGCAGCACGCGCGCATCGCCGACCCGCAGACATCCGATGCCGATCGCGTGGGCCGCCTCGCAGCGCTTGAGCCATGCGAGTTTGTCCGCCCCGGCAATGTACTCGCCCCGTGGAGAGTCTGCTTTCAAGGCCCTAACGAGTTCCTGCTCGCTCAGGTGTGCGGCGACCGGCAACTGCACGGGCACCGTCTGCCAGCCGACATCCGCAAGGGCCAGCGGGAACCTCTCCGTTGCCGTCCACGCCTGCCGCATCCCTTCAGCCATTCGCAAGGCAAGCTTGATCCGGTTTTCCTTGGCGCCGTCGTTATATTTGCCCGCACCGATGTTGCCGCCCGCACCGTTGAAGTGGACGTGCAACGCTTCGGGGACCGATTGTCCGCGCATGAAGCGTGCGATGCCGGGAAAGTCGGGACTGGGAATGCCGGTCCGGTAATAGCTCTGCGGATGGCAGGCGTAGTAGCTCAGCACGGCGACTGGCTTCTCGCCGTTCCAGAACGACAGCAGCGACACCTGCGGATCGATCACGCCTTCCGGCTCAGCTCGCAAAGCCGGGTCCGTGGTCGTCGTCCAGCGGACTGCCCGGACCCGTCCGTCCGGTCCCATAATGCGACGATTGGAGGCGATTTTTTTGACGTCCGCCACGCCCCAGCCATAATGCGTGACCGGCTGAGCCGACGACAACGAGGACCGAACCGCCTTCGCCGCCCGCTGGATCACCTGCCGATGGAACGCGCCTTCAAATCGGCCCAACTTCGCCACGCCCAACTCGCGAAGGATCCGCTCAGCCGTGAAGTCACAACTGGGAGCATCGTGTTGATGCAGCGTGTGAACCGCCACGAACTCAGGCGTCGTTCCCGCCGCCTGGGCCAACGCCTCGCGAAACACATCGTGCCCTTCGTTGCCGATGCCGATCCAGTCCACGGCACACAGGACGATTGGCTGCCCGCCGCCGAGCAACACGATGCCGCGGCAGCGAAGTGACAGTTCACCGACGCGTTTCACCGGGTCATAGGCCATCGACGAGCCCACTGGCGGCGTCGCGTCCACATCAAACGTGGCGATTGTGACGCCAACTGCGTCGTCAGCTTTCGCCGCACCAATGGGAATGGCGCTCGCAAATCCGAAAACAACAAGGAAGGCCGAAATAAAAGCAGGTCGAGGTGTTCTCATGCTGCACTCCAAACCAAATTCAAGACACGTCGGCTGTGCGTCAGAAGCAAACAGTGCCTCTCGACAATCGGACAAGACGTGCGCTGGATGTTCTGCTCACTTGTCAAAACTCATCACTCACCGGGACAGGCCGTACTCCCTGCCAGCCGTTCTGCTTCCCGGTCATTCTGTTTGCGGTTCTTCCGGGGCCGATTCTTCCCCCCGCCCGGCCAGCAACGTCTCAATCGCCGACAGGAGCAGGTGCTCGCAGGGGCCGGAGAAGGCGTAGCTTTGTTCGTAGCCGCCGCGGTCGGTGTAGATGCGGTCGCCGCCGATGTAGCCCATCCCGCAATCACCGTACCCGGCGACCAGGACAAATGACTCCGGCTGCATCCGCTGGGCGGCGAGCTGATACTGGACGAACGGTTCCCCGGGCAGATGCAGCAGACGGACGGAGCCGATCGTCAGGCAACTGAGCTGCACCTGGCCGTTGGCTTTCATCCGGTCGATCCACGCCAGGTGGATCGCCGGTTTCAGCCGGGCGGCATCGTTTGTTGCATTATCGGCCAGCAATTGGCGATTGGCCTGTTCGGCGAATGCGGGGTCGCGGCGCGGCGGGAAGTGAAGGGGAAGCGTCTGCCATCGGACCGGTGCGGCGGCTTCGAGTTTGATGTCGGCGATGCTGCCTTTCATGGCGTCGAGGATGCGGCTCGTCAGAGCCGTGCGTGCTTCACGGGTGCCGTCGTTGTATTTCCCCATGCCGATATCCCCGCCGCACGCGGTGAAGTACATTTGAAAGACGCCGGACTCTTGCTGCAACCGCTCGCGGGCGATGCCCACGGTGTCGTAGCTGATCCGCGCATCGCCGTAAAAACTCTGCGGGTGGGTGGCGTAGTAATGGATTTGGGCGAGCGGCGTCCCGTCGCGAGAGAACGAAAGCGTCCGCAGCCAGGGGTCGATGAGTCCCTCCGGAGCCGCCTGCAACGCGGGGTCCTTGGTGCTGCTGTAGCGAACCCGGATTGTTCCGTCGGGCTGTTCGACACGGCGATTGGACGCCACCCGGTCGACTTTGGCTTTGCTCGTGCCGATGTGGGTGACCGGTTGGTTTTGCTTGAGCGCTTTGTGGATCTGCGCGACGAGCTTCGCGGCGGTGTCACGCTCGTAGGCGATTGTGGCGAGCCGCCGCGGGTTGTCGTCCGGGAGTTGGATTTGTTGTGCGGACGAATCAATCGCCGGAGCCGTGTGCTGATGCAGGCAATGCACCGCCACACGCGCCACCGACGTACCGGCGGCGGCGGCGATCTGCTTCCGCAGGAAATCGTACGACTCGTTGTGCACTTCCATCCAATCGATCGTGCACATCACATAGGTTCCCCCCGCATCGCTGAGCACCACGCCCTTGGCCAGCAGCGGATGCTCAACCGTCTCCGGCAACGGGATGAATCCCAACCCGACCGGCTCTCCCACGGGCGGGGTGCTGTCGCATTGAAACGTCGCGATCCGCAGCGAGCCTTGATTCGGCGCGGCACCGCCGGCACAGCACTCGGACCCAGACAGTCCCACGAGCAACACCAACGCGCTCGCTACGAAAACGCGCCGCCAAATGGACGGTGAGGATTGAATTCCCGGTTGGCACATGGGGATGGCTCCTTCGCTGTCGGACCGATCTCTCATTCTTCCCGCGGTCGCGGACGTTTCGTTGAACAAGAGGCTAAGAAATCGGGATGTCGAACGTCGCTTCACAACTGACCGCCGCCGTCGGCAAGCATGCCGTCGATACGTGCCCAGTCGAGCACGTTCGAAAGGACCGGCCAGACTCGCACAAACCTGCGAAACGTTCCCCAATCGCGGCTGATCGCCCCGATTACCATACCCACAAGAATGAACGCAGCCGATGGAATCTCAACAGCGAGCACCATGACCACGCCAATCCCGAAGAGCAGGACAAGCAAGAGATGACGACCCGCCGCGAGTGCCACCAACCCGCCCACGGTAGGCGGTGCGTCATGAAAGCCCCGGTACTGCTCAAGCGTCTTGCGCTGAAGTGCTGTTAGCTTCATTCAACGATTCCAATGGAACGGGCCCGGTCGAAAGCGCGTCGCTGCTTGGCCGCCGGATCGGATCTGCAGGAAGGCCCATGCACCAATCATAGGGTCGTGCGCGATGATTGGGAGGACCCGCCGCGAAAAAAGGGCTTGTTCGCGACAACCTCCAGGGCGTGGTCACTCCGACGTACTGGTTCTTGTCTCGGATGAGTCTTGAAATTGCATCGAGTACAGATCCGCATCCTGCAGGAGGAAACGGAGCCGCACCGGTTTGCCGGCGAGCCGGCTGACGTCGTCACTGCCTTTCCAAGTGACATCCTGTTCGAACGAGCCCCCGAAGATGTCATCGCAGTCATCCCCTGAGAACCCTTCCTGAGAACCCTTCAAGTGGTTCGCCGCCGGCGGCATTCCCCACGGCCTTGTAGGCGGCATCCGGCGAGCAGTCCGGATTGGGATCCTTGAAGGGCGTAAAATCGTGTGCACCCAGTCCGTCCCAGACAATGTTGTTCTTTCGCGATCCCTGGAATTCGAACTGGCCCAACGCTGGTTTCTTCCAGTGGATGCCGTCTGTGCTCTCGGCGTAGCACGCGAGCACTCCATGCGAAGCCGGCTCCCCTTTCAACACCTGAGAAACCGCTTTGTAGTACATGCGGTAGAGATCGCCGTCCCGGAAGATCGTATGGTAGCCGCAGGAGTTGCCTTCCCAGGGTTCGTCGTGGACGATCGCGACCTCGCGCGGCACTGGCTGATGCAACCGCAGTTCAGCACCGTCCATCTGTTCGATCAGAAAATCGTCAACAAACAACTCCCGCCGCGAGCCAACCTCAATCGGCTCCGCCGCACGTGCCATCGGGGGCACACAAGCCAGCAGAGAAAACGCGACCAGTGTTCGCCGCATGAGGGAAGCCGCTCTTTCTCTGACGTTGTCTCTTGGTTGTATGGCCATGCCTGCCGGCGTGAGCAACATCAGGCCGACGGGCGCTGCGTTTGATCGAGTATAAACGGTTCCTCCGACGAATGCGTATGCAGACGTGTGAATCGCGGCGAGATCGTGTGCCGGTTTGCCGTAGGCCGACTGTTCATGCTACGTCGGCGGTGAGGAAACGGCCGCGGATCCCCCTGAGGGCTCGAAGCGTTACTCAGAGCCCGAAGCGTTAGCAGCCCGTTGAAAAACGTGTGCCACGGCTGTGTCAGCCGTGCAAATGTCTGAAAACGGACTGGTTTCTCGCACTGCCGAGACGGCAGCGGCACGCGGAAGTGAGTTTTTCAACGGGCTGTTAGTGCCGGGTCAATCCCCTCTCGGTGGCGCATAGACGTAAAGACACCGCCCCATCCGCCGCGATCCGAAAACACTTCATACCGGCAAATAGGCCTCCACCACCAAGCGAATCGCCTCCGCTTCACGTCGCGCTGGTTCTCGGTCGAAAACAGTTGTGTTAGACTTGAGACAACCCTGTCAACAAAGTCGACTGCGGATTCGATGATGAAGATTGCCTCGCTGACATTCCTCTGTTTGTGGACGCTCGCCAATCATTCGCTTGCGGCTGAGACCGCGGGCACCGGGGCCAAAGACGCCGGTGCCGATGACACGCATCCGGAAATCCGCTTCAACGACCACATTCGACCGATTCTCTCGGAATACTGTTTCGCCTGCCACGGTCCGGACTCGGGGAGCCGCCAGGCGGACCTGCGGTTGGACGTTCGCGAGAGCGCGATCGAAAGCGGCGTGATCTCGCCCGGTGATGCTGGGGACTCTGAGTTGATCGCGCGGATCTTCAGCGATGATCCGGACGTCGTGATGCCGCCGCCCGATTCCGGCAAGACGGTCTTCACGGAAGAGAAGGAGCTTCTGCGGAGATGGGTTGATGCGGGCGCCGTCTGGCAACCTCACTGGGCGTTCATCAAGCCGCAGCGGCGCGAACTGCCGGTTCCTGCCCGAGCCGCCGATTGGGCGAACAACGCGATCGACCATTTCGTGCTGGCGAAGTTGGACGAATTGGGATTGCAACCGAACGGTCCGGAAGACCCCCGCCGGCTGGCGCGGCGGGCGGCGCTCGCCATCACCGGACTGCCGCCGACAGCCGATTTGTTGGAGGAATTCTTCCCGTTGGACGAAAGGGATGCTCCCGATGCGAACCCGGATGAAAATGCGTACGAGCGATACGTCGAGACCTTGCTGGCATCGGAACACGCGGGTGAACATCGGGCGCGGTACTGGCTCGACGCGGCGCGGTACGGCGACACACACGGGATGCACGTCGACAATTACCGCGAAATCTGGCCGTACCGGGACTGGGTCATCAACGCCTTCAATAGCAACATGCCGTTCGACCGGTTCGTGGTCGAACAGATCGCCGGCGACCTGCTGTCCGACCCGTCGCTCGACCAGCAGATCGCCACCGGCTTCAGCCGCTGCAACATCACAACGTCCGAAGGGGGAGCGATCCCGGAAGAGTTGGACGTGCGGTACATGGTGGATCGCGTGGAGACGATGGCAACGGTCTTCCTCGGACTGACAGCCGGGTGTGCCGTCTGTCATGACCACAAGTTCGACCCGCTTACCCAGCGCGAGTTCTATCAACTGGGGGCATACTTCAACAACACGACGCAGCCTGCAATGGACGGCAACCAAAAGGACACGCCTCCCGTGGTCGTGCTCCCGGCAGCGGAATTCGAGGAGGAGTGGGGCCGGCTGCAGAAGCAACGGCGCGAGCTGCGACAGGAATTGCATGACTGGCCGGACGACGCCAGCGCATGGTGGCCGACGCGCGAACGAGAGTTGCAGCACCCCATTGCCGCCGACGAACTCCTGTTGTGGCTGTCGCTCACCGACGGGGAAGGGAACACAGTTGAAGTCCCCGCTTCTGTCACATGGGCCACGGAGCACCCCTTTGGTTCCCGCGGCATTCGGTTCGGCGACGACAGCGAGTTTCGTGCCGATCTCCCACAATTGCGGAGTGACGAGCCGCTCACGGTCAGCTTCTGGTTCCGTACTCCGGACCGTTTGATCTCGACGACGTTGTTCGATCAGACGCAAACCGTCGCGAAGGCAGAAGCCACCAATGGCGAACCGAAGAAGGACAAGCCGGCTGAGGTGACGGTGGGTTGGAAAATCACCAGCGGCACCGCCGGCACGCTCAACTTTGAGCTCCGTGATCGGTCCGGCAATAAAATCGGCGGCCGATTGCCCGACAACGACGCCTTGAAGCCGCGCGTCTGGCAGCACGTTTGTGTGAGGTACTCGGGCGGACAGTCGACGTCGTCGATCAGCATCCTCGTCAATGGAAGGATGATCGCGCTGCGGAACTCGACGGAAGAGCACGTCGAGGCCGCCGCGTTGGCCGAGACACCGCTCAAGATCGCCGGCAGTTTGCCGACAGCGGGGATGAGCGACGTGCGCATTCTGCGCCGCTGGGTGAACGACAATGAAGTGCAATTGCTGGCCGACGACGGCGTGCTGAGGAAACTGATGAATTCTGAGACCGCCTGGAACGATCTCGATCCGAAGGACCAAGACCGGCTCGCGCGCTACCACCGGGAGGCGCTCAACAAAGACTACCGGGCACGTTCGCGGGAACTGGCAGACACACAACGCCGCCGAGACGATATCTACTCGCGTTCCACAACCACGCTCGTCATGCAAGAGCGCTCCACACCCCCGCGCGCTTGGGTGCTCGAACGAGGCGAGTATGACCAGCGGCTCGACGAGGTGGCGACGGGTGTGCCTGCCATGCTGCCGCCCTTACCCGAGGACGCCCCCGGCAATCGGCTGGGATTGGCCGAATGGCTCGTGCATCCCAATCACCCACTGACCGCTCGCGTGACAGTCAACCGGCTGTGGCAATCGGTTTTCGGCGCCGGTTTGGTGAAGACGGCGGAGGATTTCGGTGTGATGGGAGACCGCCCCAGCCATCCGGAACTGCTGGACTGGCTGGCGGTCGAGTTCGTCGAATCGGGATGGGACGTCAACCACATGCTCAAGCTGATGCTGACCTCGGCGACGTATCGGCAAAGCTGCATTGCCACGCCCGAAAAACGAGCGGCTGATCCGGAGAACCGGTTCCTCGCCCGCGGGCCGAGGGTGCGGCTTGCTGCAGAGGTCCTCCGCGATCAGGCGTTGGCGGTCAGCGGTTTGTTGCAGGGGCAGGTCGGCGGACCGAGCGTGAAACCGTACCAGCCCACCGGATTGTGGTCCGTGGTGGCCATCACCGGCAGCAACACGCGTGTTTTCCAGCGCGACTCCGGCCCTGCACTCTACCGCCGCGGCCTGTATACGTTTTGGAAACGCACATCACCTCCGCCTTCGATGTCCGCCTTCAATGCGCCCACTCGGGAACAATGCACCGTTCGCCGCGAACGCACCAACACACCGCTGCAGGCGCTGGTGATGATGAACGACCCTCAGTTTGTGGAGGCCGCCCGCCACCTTGCCGAGAATGCGATCAAGCGATGCGACGATGCCCGGTCGCGGGCCGCATGGATGCTCCGCACCGTCCTCTGCCGGCCGGCCGACGAAATCGACGTGACCGAGGTGGCGGCTGCGGCGGGCGAATTCCTCGCGATCTTTCAG
>JAJDEI010000086.1 GCA_029259845.1 Planctomycetaceae bacterium
TGTTGATCTTGATGTGGCCTGCCAGAATCCTTTCTGTGCCGATGCGAATGGGTTATCACACGCATTGAACAGCCGAAAGGCTGGCCACATCAAGACCTCCTTTTCACTCAGTTAAAATCGTTACCCGCGTTGCGTGCCACGCGAGCTTATCCGCGCGCATCGGTGCCCATCCGTGGTCTTCCGACAACCACCGATCTCACGAATGGGCGAGGAGCTTGGTGAATGCCTGTCCGAGTGTGCTTCGGAGCGTGGCGGCCGACAGGTCATCCAACCGTCCCCGGTCGGCAATGCGGCCGGCGTCCAGGACCGCCAGTGAATCACACAGAGACCGCACTTCGGCCGGATCGTGCGTCACCAGGACCAGCGCGAAACTGAGTTCCCGCTTCAGCTTGGCGACTTCGTGGATCACCGAGTTTTTGGTGACCAGGTCCAGCCCCCCAAACGGCTCATCCAGGAGCAGCAGCCGCGGTCGCATCGACAGGGCACGGGCCAGGGCGACACGCTGTTGCTGCCCGCCGGATAGCGTGCCCGGCAGGCGGTTCGCCAACTCCGGGATGTCACACCAGGCCAGCATGTCGCCGATGCGCGTGCGAGTTTCTCGCCGCGACAGGCGAAGTCCCGCAAGGCCCAAGGCAACGTTGCCGGCGGCAGTGAGATTGGGCCACAGCGCCAAATCCTGAAACAACATGGCCAGTTGTCGTCGATGCGGAGGCACCACGAGCCGGGCCCCCTGTGTGACAAGCTGACCGTCCACAAGAACCTCGCCCCGTTCGGGCATTTCCAGTCCGGCGATGATCCGTAGCAAGGTCGACTTGCCGCTGCCGGAACTGCCGAGCAACGCGAGCGATTCGCCTCCCTCTAAATCCAAATCCAACCGGTCCAGAACCTGATGGTCACCGCTGTGCCAGACCAGATTGCGACAGGTCACCAGAGGCCTCATCGCACCCTCCCGGGTAGCCACTTGAGGGATAGCGACAAGACGAGAATGAGCAGCGTGACTCCGCCGAGATACAACAGACAGAGCGATGCGACGAGTCCTTCCGGACTGTTCGCCATCACCGTGAACAGGGCGACCGGCAGCGACATGCGACCGGGCGGATGCAGCAGCAGCACGGTTGTGACATCGGCACTGGAGAGCACAACCACCAGCACGAAACTGACCAACAAGGACGGCTTCAGAATCGGCAGAATCACGCGCCCCAGGAATCTGGCCGCGGGGACGCCATGCAGCCGCGCGGCGTCTGTCCAGGTCGTCGACAGAGACCCCACGGCGCGCATCATGGCCAACGTGGCAATCGGCAGGAAACGCAGCCCCAGCACGAGCGAGACCGTGAACTGGCTGCGGGTCAGCCAATCCATCTGCGGAGGACCGTTCGTGGCGGTCTGAACCACTCCCAATGCGCCCAGCGCGGGCGGCAGCGTGAACAACGCCAGCAAAACTCCCACGGTCGCCAACCGCCAACTTACGGACTCCCGCACGGCCAACGCCAGACCGGTCGCCAGGGTCACGGCGATCAGCGCCGCCACCCCGGAGTAGACGATCGTCTGCCCGATAGTCCGTTCGATCTCCTGGCTGGCGCGACCGAGCATCGGGTTGTTGACCGCCGGCAGACACAAACCGACAGCCGGGATTCCCAGCACGATAAACAGCGCGGCCATGAGCGCAAAGACGGTCACTCGCCCCAGACCACGGTGGACATACGGAGCCGGTGCGCGCGTCTGTCGAGCCAGAACGGCGACTGCGAACGCGCGCAATCCCAAGACGAGCAACGGCAGAACCAACAGGATCACCAGTCCGGCAAGCAGCAGGCATTGTCGTGCGGCCAGCGAAAAGTCGAACAACGACGAGAAACTGGTCAGGATCTCAACCGCCACCACACGTCCACCCAGAATCAGCGCAGCACCCGGATCGGACAGGCTGAGCACGCCGGCCAGGATCGCCGCCAGCACCGCCGGGAGGCAACACGCCCCCGCGGACGACCGCAGCACCGTCGGCTCGCCTCCGTGCAATCGGGCAGCGTCAATTTGCGTGGCGGTCAGATTTCGGCACGCGGCCAGCGTTGTGAAAAATACCAACGGGACCGACTGCATTCCGAGCACCATTGCAGTTCCCCAGAATCCCGCCGGAATGAAAAACCGCGGCAGCCAGGACAGGCTGGCCAAGCTCGACCAGCCGATCGCCAACAGAAACGACGGCAACAGCAACGGTAGCACTTGAAGCAGAATCAGAAACTCGCGCAACCGAAATCGATACAGCCCCGCCAACAGCCCCAGCGGGAACCCAACCGCCAGGCACAGCACCGCCACACTCGCGGCGAGCAGTAGGCTGGCCAACAGCGCCTCGACGAACGAACGGCTCCAAAGTGTGGCATCAGTTGAGGCGGTCACTCCCACGACGACGAGCGGGATCGTGGGAGCGATCGCCATTGCCAGCACGCCGACCACAACGGCCTTGCGCCACAGGAACATGGGACGTTGCGTTGTCATGAGCACTCAGGAACGACGCAGAAACAAGTGCCGGAGATCCTCTCGTTGCCAAGTGTTCGTGGGGAAAAAGGAACTTTGTCCAACTCGACTGACGAAGCCCGAATGACGAGGGAAATCCGAATTCGGAAGCACGAACAGGCCGGAACCGTACGAACGGAAATCCTTGGCTCGTCGCACAAAAACGTGATGACACGAGGCTGTTTCAAAACTTGATCCGGGTGGCTGGGATCGACCGAAGGGAGCCCCCAGACCCGATGTTTCTGGGGGATCGAAAAGCCTCGACGCCAGCCACCCACGCGGAAATCGGGTCTTGCAACAGCCTCACGCCTAATGGACGGCCCGCCGCTCAGGTTCGGATTTTCGGGATTCGGATTTCCTTCGTCATTCTGATTTCAATATTCGACTTTGTCCCACCCGGCGTTCCCCAACTTCCGCCCAGAAGCGAGGCTGAACATGCGGCGGTTATTGGTACGCCGATCCTCACTTGTTCTGATCCGCCCACTCTTTGAGAAAGCCCCGCGTGAGTTCTTCCAGCTTGTCCGCCAGCTTCTGAGAATCGACGTGCATGGCATGGATCGATCCGATCGGTGTCACCCCCTCCGGCGGCGTGACACCGGGGCGAAGCGGCATCTGGGCAGCCTCGCTTTCGGCCAGCGCCAACTCCGTCTCCGACCGCAGCAGGTAGTCGATGAACCGGCGGCCGTTGTCCGGGTTCGGCCCGCCGGCAATCAGCACCGCCGCGTTGGGGACGACCAATGTTCCCAGGCCATCCGCGTCCGGATAAACGATGCCGACCGGCTTGCCTTCCTGAACGGCCACGTGCGCGTCGTCGGTATCCGTCAGCCCGATCGCAAACTCGCCAGCCGCCACACGACGCCGCACTTCACCGTTTGACGAGAGGATCGTCACATCGTTCTCGGTTAGAGACTGAAAGAACCTTCGCGCATCGTCGTCACCCAACACTTGAAACAGCGCGGCTGCGTGCATCGAGGTGGTGCCGAACAGCGGGTTCGCCAGGCACGCCTTGCCCTTGAAGCGGGCATCGGCCAGATCGTCGACAGACTGCGGCTTCTGATCGTCGGGCACCAGATCGGTGTTGTACAGAAGCACCCGGGCGCGCGCCGAGAACCCGGTCCAATGCCCTTCGGGGTCCGAGTACTCCGCCGGCATGCCTTCGGCGCGGGGCGAGCGGTAAACGGCCGAGACCCCTTTCGATTTCAGAATGGCGGCCCGCACCGGATCACCGCTCCAGAATACGTCCGCCTGGGGGCGCTGCTCCTCGGCGATCAGCCGGTTGAGCAGGCCGGTGCTCTTGGTCTCTTCCGTGTCCGGCACCAACAGCACCTTGATCCCCGTCTCTTGCTCAAATTGTTCGCAAATCGGCCGGGCGAACACGTCGTCCACCGAAGTATAAACCACGACGGGCTTGTTCGTCGCGGCCCGATCCGACTCATTGCATCCGGCGGCGAACAGTCCCAAGCCCGCCGCAATCACGGTGCGGCAGACGGCGGCGAAGAGGGTCTTCCGACCCAACCCATTCCCGTTCGATCCGTCCAACAACATTGGCTGCGGCTCCGTGAGCAGTATCGACGTGGGGAACGCTCGGATGTTTCGCACCGCCGGCCTGACTACTTGGGCACCGAGGCGACAAGGTTGTCGAAGCTCGTCACGGCATCGGCCTTCGTCCACAAGCCGATCTTGCCGGGCTTGTCGATCGCCCGGTCGCGGACGCTGAGCTTCTTTCCGTTGACCGAACAGACCATCTCATCGCCGCGCATGGAGACCCGAATCGTGTGCCACTTGCCGGCGGGCGCTCTAATGTCCAGGCTGGCAAGCTGAGACCGCTTGCCGGCGATGACCTTGTAAATCCGAAAGTTGTCCTCGAGCGGATTCATGCGGCAGACGTAGTAATTGTCGGCGTCCTGGTAACGCCATACCGGCCCGCCTCCCCGGTCAATCCGGCCTGTGTTGGCCTTGAAGGAAACGCTCAGGCTGACATCTTGGAAGCTCGTGTCGTCGGCCACACAGAGGTTGAACAACCGGTTCGGCCCATCGGACGACGTTTGCGCCAACACGTTGGCACCGCGGGGTGACGAGTGGTCTTCCAGCACTTTCCAGACGCTGCCCGGGCCCTGTCCGGTCTTGGCGCTCGACCAGCCAGAGGGCAGCTTGCCAACGGTTGCGTCTTCGAAATCCCACGTCTGCCCCTGTGATTTGTCGCCACCACCCAGCAGCAGCGCTGATGTCAGGACGACGATGGCATGTGCCACTTTCATAAGACGTCACCTTTCAATGAAAGAGGGGTCGCACGGCTTGCTCCAACCGATGCCACGCGATTGCGGGGAGCCAGTCCTTCACTAAACGATTGGCGAGGTGACTTCCCATTACGGCGTCTTGGTTGTCCCGGTGCGCCGGCAAAGCCAGTGGCATCCGACGCAGAAGCAAGAATCATCGGCGCGTGGCGACTTTGATTGTCACGGTCGTGGGGCAGGTTTTCAACCTGTTTGGTATCTCATGCCTGCGGCGGACTGGACATCCGTTCCGCGGCCAAACGGGCCGACGACCGAATCATCCGATGCGCAGTTGTCGTCGCAGCCCGCCCCGCGAAAGTCAATTCGCCGGCAGCCCGACGTTGAGCGGTTGCAGGGCTTCGGGGAGGAAACGCCCGTCCTTGCGGATCAGTTGACCGTCGAAGTAAATCTCCCCGCCGCCGTATTCGGGAGTTTGAATGAGCACGAGGTCCCAGTGGACGCGGCTGCGGTTGCCGTTGTCGGCGGTCTCGTAGGCTTGTCCCGGCGTGAGGTGCAGCGAGCCGCCGATCTTTTCGTCGAACAGCGTATCGAGCATCGGGTGATGAATGAGGTTGTTGCAGCCGAGCGACCATTCGCCGATGAAGCGGGCTCCCTCGTCGCTGTCGAGGATGGTGTTGAGCCGCTCCGTCTCGTTGCTGGACTCCGCCGTGACGATGCGTCCCTGCTCAAACTCGAAGCGGATGCCGTCGAAGACGGTTCCCTGGTATTGAGACGGCGTGTTGTAGGCGATCGTGCCGTTCACGCTATCCCGGACCGGAGCGGTGAAAACCTCGCCGTCGGGGATGTTGCGTCCGCCGTTACAGGCGATGACCGGGATGTCCTTGATGGAAAATGCCAGGTCGGTCCCCGGTCCGACGATGTGGACTTCGTTTGTCTGTTCCATCAGGCGCTGGAGCGGCTGCTGGTCGCGTTCCATTTGGGCGTAATCAGCTGTGCAAACGTCGAAGAAGAAGTCCTCGAAGGCGGACGTACTCATCTTGGCGGACTGCGCCATCGAGGCGGTCGGATAGCGGAGCACGACCCACTTGGAATCATTCACGCGGACGTCGGTAACCGGCTTCCACCAATGCTTTTGGTACAGGTCGAGTTGGTCGGCGGGCACATCGCTTAGTTCGCTGGAGTTGGCGGCACCGCGAATGCCGATGTAGGCCTGCATCTGCTTCATCTGGGCCAACTCGTGTTGACCGGCGAGCGTCATCCCGCTCTCGGTGGCGGTGCGGTACAGGGAGCGGAGCACGGCGTTGCACTTCCAGTTGACGAACGGCACGGCTCCCCGGTCGGCTGCCATTTCGACCAGCCGGCAGACGAGTTCCGGCTCCGGCAGGTCATACGCCTCGATCAGCACGTTCTCCCCCGGCTGCAGTTGGCAACTGTGGTCGAGCAACGTCCGTGCGAGCTTATCGATGCGTGGGTCTTTCACTGTGTTTGTCCTGTTTCCGGCGACAGAGGGGGGCTGTCCGGCGAATTCGCCCGGCTTTCTCCAGATTTTCAATGATCCGGCGACACCGGATTGCCGTTTGCGGGGTCGTACCGAGATGAGATTGTAGGAGGTCCGCCTTCGGTCGGGTAGGTTTCGCGCTGAGGGCCGATCTGTGATCGACCGCTCACCTTTGAAATGATCTTTGGTTGAGCGACCGTCCACAGAACGGTCCGACAGCCGAGCCCCCCCTCCCCGCGAAACCGCGAACGATCGCGAATGCCCGCGTTCACCGCTGGGCAGCCTCGCTGTCGACAGCTACAATCCCGTCGGATTCAACAGACAGCGAACGGCTCTGAGTTGTTCGCGGAGGAAGCCGCGGTCGCCGCCCTTTGGCGGGGCCGTTTCACAGTTAACAGATAGGAACATCGTGATGCTCATCTCGCAGCGTCGTCCCGTCGTGGCAATGACCGCCCTGTGCCTGTTCGGGTTGGGGGCACAAACCTTGCTCGTCGCCGCCGAGGGCGTCCCGGCCGAACGCCGGCTTCCGCCCGGCACGACCGTCTTCGTTTCGGTCCCGGATGCGGCTGTCTTTCACGAACGGTTCTCGAAAACATCGTTCGGCCAGATGTTGCAGGACGAGGCCTTCGACCCCATCCGAGAGGACATCGTCGAATGGTGGAACGAGACTTCTGAGGAAGCCGAGGCTGACCTCGGCATCCCGCCAGCTGAGCTGCTGGGTCTGCTGCATGGAGAGTTGGCGTTTGCCGTCGTTCAGCCGCCCGGCAAGGATCTGGGTGCCGTCCTGATGGTCGGATTCGGCGAGAACCGGGAGACCCTCAACACCCTGCTGGAAAAAGCCAGCGGCGAGTTGGAAGAGGAGGCCGAGCGGTCGGTCGATTCCATCCAGGAGACGGAGGTCACCACGTACCTGTTCGACGAGTCAGACGAGGGGAACGGAACCGGATCCCTGTCCTACTTCATCAAGGACCAATCCTTCGTCCTGGCGTTCGCCGGTGCAAATGGCAGCACGGGCATTCTGGAAGAGATCCTGCTGCGTTGGGACGGCGAGCACGACCGCACGTTTGCCGACGAAGAGGCCTACAGCACCTTGATGCTCAAATGCCAGGGCGACAGCACGGACGATCCGCAGTTGCGGTGGTACTTCAGCCCAATCGACCTGTTCCGTGGCGTCGTCTCTCTGCCGCAGGCATCGCAGGGGCCGATCCAGCCGGCCATGATCATGGGGTTTCTGCCCGTGCTGGGGTTAGACAAACTCAAAGCGATGGGCGGCACATCGACCATGATGACCGACGACTTTGATGCCGTCAGCCGTACCTTCCTGGCGGTCGACCAACCGGCCTCTGGCATTCTCAAGGTCTTTGAATTCCCGGCGACGAATCAGCAACCGCCTCGCTGGGTCCCCGCGACCGCATCGGCCTACTCCTCGACCAACTGGGATGTCGACGGAGCCTTCAAGGCGATCGAAGCCCTGGTCGACTTCTTCCAGAAGCCCGGTACGCTGGGCACGATGATCGACCAGTTGGCACAGGTGGGTCCGCAAGTTCACATCAAGGACGACGTGATCGACTCGCTGACCGGGCGGATTCAAACCCTCGGCGAAACCCGTTCCGATGTCGATGTCCAGGCTGCCGCGCAACCGATGGTGTTTGCCCTCGAACTGTCCAACGAAGCGGGCATGACGGACGTGTTGGACCGGATCGCCGCAACTCTGGACGACAACCTGCAAACGCGCGAGTTCCGCGATGCGAAGATCTATGAGGCAGAGATTCCCAACTTCCAGGGCGGACCGCCACAATCGATGGGCATGACCGTGGCCCGCGGCCAGTTGTTCTTCGCCACGGATGTCGAACTGCTCGAAGCATATCTGCGTGATGACGGGGGCGACGAGACGCTCGCCGAGTCGTCCGATTACCGCCGCGTGTCGTCGCATATCCCCGCAGAGACATCGATGATGGGCTTTCAGCGCCCGGCGGCCCAGTTGAAGCCGGTGTACGAGATGTTCCGCTCGGGCCAACTCGACGCGGTGTTTCCGCAGGTCGACTTCAGCAAGCTGCCGGAATTCGACCAGATATCGCACTACTTCAACCTGGCCGGCTCCTACGCGGTGCCGGAAGAAGGCGGTGCCCTGATCGTTCAGTTCGGCCTGCATAGCGACTGACGGACCAACGTGGGCGGACTCTGGTAAGGAGCCGCATCACACGGACAACCGACACGACCCACGGGAACCGACCCGTGGGTTTTTTGTCGGGATTCGGTTCGAGAAAATCATAAAGCCGCGCGGAACCTTGGCGGCGGACCGGTGTTTCTTCCTTGTCAGCTCGTTGAAAACACGAGCAAGTACTGAAGCACAACGAACAACCGCCATCACCTTCCACTCGGGCACCAGCCATGCGCACCATCTCCTTTGGTCTCGTTTTGGGTCTCTTCGTTTCGCTTGCCGCCACAACCGATGCGGGGGCAGATCCTGAAAGCGGCGAAAAGGACACCCTCTTCAAGCAACTTGATCAGGACGGAAACGGCATCCTGCAATCGGACGAAATCGAAGCGGCTCAGAAGAAGGCCTTCGGGCGGCTGTTGCGCGTCGGCGACAAGGATCAAAACGGCGAACTCACCCACCAGGAATACCAGGCCGCGCTGGCACCCGAACAGCCGGCCGATTCTCTGCCCGACGACGATGCCGGACCACGGCGGGGACGCGGTGGATTCGACGCGGAGCGGCTGTTCCGCAGGGCAGACAAGGACGGCGACGGAAAGCTCACGCTCGAAGAACTCCCGGAAAAGCTCCAGCCGCGGTTGCGTCCTGTGTTCGAGCGTCTGGGCCGTGACGCACTGACCAAAGAGGACTTTGAGAACTTGAAAAAACGCTTCACCGGCGGACGTCCCAAAGCCGGCGGCGACGGCAAATCCTCCGCCCCTGGCACGGGCCGGAAACCGGGCGAGACGACCGGAGGAAAGCCGGGCGGAAAGAACGGACGCCGCCCCGGAGCCGGGGCAATGGATGCTGAAGGGCCCGCACACATCGTGCGCCTTCTCGACAGCGACCAGGACGGACGGCTCAGCCGCGACGAACTGGCCGAACTGAGCAACAAGTTCGACCACTTCGACCAGGACGGTAACGGACAGCTCGACGCCCGCGAGATCACCCACATCTTCGGCAGCTCCCGCGGGCCGCAACGAATCGAAGCGATGAGAGACGCGCCGCGACGAGGAAGCCCGGCACAGACGCGGAAAAAAGGCGACGGTCCGGGCAAGGGGCGAAACCCGCAGGCGGTCTTCGATCGCTTCGACGCAGATCAGGACGGTTTCATCAGCAAGGACGAAGCCCCCGAACGGATGCAGCAGCACTTCGACCGGATCGACCAGGACGGCGACGGCAAGGCATCGCCTGATGAACTCAAACAGGCGATGGCCCGCAGACGGGCCGGCGGACCCGGTAAACCGAAGGCCGACTGACGCTAGCCGTTGCTTAAACGTCGACCGCCGGCTGGGCCACCCGCCGAGATCGAGTCGGTCGTCGAGGGGACATGAACCCATCGGGGGGTTACCCCGCTCGCCGCCGGAGGCCGTCATTGCTCCGCCCGGAGGATGGCGTCGAAGATTCCGTCCCAGGTGTAGGTTTCGGCGGTGACGGCGACCGGCAGGCCCGCCTCTTCGGCCGCCTGCTGTGTCACCGGGCTGATGGCCGCCAGCCGCATTCGTTCTCGCAGATGCTTCCGGGCGGACGGAGACAATAGGGCTGCGAACTGCCGCGCGATCGACGGGCTGCTCAGTCCGACCCAGTCGATGTCCCCGGCGTCCAGCGCGGCGGCCGACGACTCCGGGAAACGGGCAACATCCTCGTTGCGATAGACGACCAGCTCTTCGACGTCAGCACCCGCTGCCATCAGTTCGCGTGGCAACACGTCCCGCCCCCGGCTTGCGCGGGCCCACAGCACATGTTGGCCGGAGACCTCCCTCCGCAGCGACTCTGCAAGCGACTCCGCTCGGTATTGGTGCGGGACGACGTCCGCGCGAAGATGGAACCGGGCGATCGCCTCAGCCGTCGACGGGCCGATCGCAGCCAGTTTCACGCCGCCCAACTGTCGGACGTCCCCCCCGGTCTCCCAGAGCCGGCCGAGAAACGCCCGGACGCCGTTCACGCTGGTCCAGACAATCCAGTCGAACCCGGCGATCCGCGACAGCACGGCATCGACCGTCGTCCAATCGTCGACCGGTTCGATTCTGATGGTCGGCATCAGCAGCGGCTCGGCCCCCAGTGCCAAAGCGCGGGCGATTTGTGGACCGGCCTGTTCTTCGGGGCGGGTAATGCCGATCCGCTTGCCGAGCAGCGGCCTGGATTCAAACCAATTCAGGCCTTCGCGCCGTTCGACGCACGAGCCGACGACGATCAGGGACGGTGCCCGCAGCCCGGCAGCCGTCACCCGGTCCGGAAGTTCGGCCAAGGGACCGGTGACCGTCCGTTGCAGGGGCGTCGAGCCACGACTGATGACTGCCGCCGGTGTCGTTGGCGGCATTCCGGCAGCCATCAGCGCGTCGGCAATCGCCGGGAGCCGATGCAGGCCCATGTAGAACACGAGCGTGCCGGGAAACCTCGCCAGTGATTCGTAATCGAGGGCCGACTGCGGCTTGCGGGGATCTTCGTGCCCGGTGATGTAAGCGACGGCTGACGCGCTGGCCCGATGTGTGAACGCAATGCCCGCATACTCGGCGGCTGCCGTTGCGGCGGTGATGCCGGGCACGACTTCAAACGGGATGCCGGCCCGCGTGAGCGCCTCCGCTTCTTCCGGTCCCCGGCCGAAGACGAACGGATCGCCCCCTTTGAGCCGCACGACCGTTTTCCCGGCTTGCGCCAGCGCGACCAGCCGCTCATTAATCTCGTCCTGATCGAGACGCCGACCGTCCGGTCCGGGAGCGCGGCACGTTCGCACCGCGTGTGCCGAGGTATGCCGAAGCAGGAGCGGATTGACCAGTCCGTCGTAGAGCACTTCGTCGGCCGCAGCGAGGCATTCCTGTCCGCGCAACGTCAGCAGGCCGGGATCGCCCGGTCCCGCCCCGACCAGGAAGACTGTCCCCGTGCCGTCACGCCGCTGCTGATTCGGGCCGTCGCCGACCATAGCCTGTCCTCGTCCAAGACCGCGATGAGAAGCTCCTCTCTCATCATACTGCCGACAGGCCCGTTCCGCGAAACGACACCCAACGCCGTTCCGCCCCACGCAGAGCCTGTCCAGATACTCGACGCCTGAATTGTGACACCGGATGGGAGGGCGATGCTCCGAATGGCACTTAAATTATCGTAATCCCTTTTGCCATTTCGCTTTTGATGACCCGCCGAGGTTTGCGGAGGTAGGCGTAGTGCTTTGGCCTCCGCTTTCGCAGCCGGGGTTCGAAACGGTCGGGACGATCGGCAACTCGG
>JAJDEI010000087.1 GCA_029259845.1 Planctomycetaceae bacterium
ATGTCTCCGCGTGGCGTGCTAGAATACCGCCCTCAACAATGTGGGGACGAGCAGCATGTCTCCCCACGGGGTGTAGCTCAGCTTGGCTAGAGCGCTACGTTCGGGACGTAGAGGTCGCAGGTTCAAATCCTGTCACCCCGATTTTGACAACCCCTTGTTGTGACGCCACTTGCGTCAACCTGCCATCGGCAGTGCAGCACGTCCGGCTACCACCGGACTACCACTTTTTTAGGAAGGTGCTGCAATGCCGAATCACTCCATCCCGAAATACACGCTCGTACGGTCAAATAACTGAAACGACATTCAAACGGCATTCTTCTCGGTACTTCTGTGATTCCGAAGAGCCAGATCTCGGCCGAATCCGAAAGTGATGTCCACTGCTTCACTCGGCGAACACGGAGGGTGAGGGACGCCGCGCAGAACACCGCCAGTGCAACCCAACTCACTCCGGCTGAATTTCCTCACGCGGCGCCACGATGATAGTACCTCAGCATGCCGCCCAACCGCTCACGACACTCGATCTGACCAACAACTGCTCTGACTTCGGGACCAGGCTCGATGAGTTCGTTGCTCAGCCCTTGATGATTCCGCTCCGCATGGTAGTGCTCAAGGTAGGCCGTGACGGCACGCCGGAGCGATCGCTCACTGAAGAAGATCATCCGATCCAGGGTTTCCGATTTGAGGCTTCTGAAGAACCGCTCGACGTAGGAATTCAAGTCGGGGCTGCGGGGCGGTAACCGCAGGGGGACGCAGCCAGCGTCGTTCAGAACCTGCCGGAAGGCCGAAGAGAACTTGCCGTCGCGATCCATGAGAACGAACTGTTTTCCGAGCAGAAATCCGTCTTCGGCATCGGTGAGGTTTCTGACGATCTGCCGCATCCAATAACCATCAGGATGCGGTGTGCAGCCGGCGAAGTGAACACGTCGTGTCTTCAGTTCGAGCACAAACAGCAGGTAATATGTGACCAGGCCTCCCTTGGTCCAGACCTCGATCGTCGTGAAGTCGATGGCCGCCAGGACGTCCCAGTGCGATTTGAGGAACGTACTCCACACACCGGTCCGTTGTCGATCCGGGGCCGGTTCGATCCCATGAGCTTTGAGGACATTGCCGACTGTCGTGTCGGAGATCTGGTAGCCGACGTTGGACAAGGCGCCTTGAATGCGATCGTAGCCCCAGGTCGGATTCTCTCGGGCGAACTGCAGAATCAGATCCACGATGACTTGGCGGATCCGTGGTCTGCCGACGGCCTTTCGTTGGTCACTGTAATCCCACTTTTGGGCCACCAGTTCCCGGTGCCAGCGAAGGATCGTGTCGGGGGTGACAATCGTCGTCAGTTCCCGCAGTGTCTTCCGCCCGAGCGCCTTCCCTTTGACCGCCAGGACCCGCCGTTGGTCGTCGGTCAGCAGAATTCGTTTCCTGCCCTGCATCAGGAGCAGAGCCTCAATCTGATCATTCTGGAACTAGATGATCTGCCGCTGTTGATCATGCACCCAGCTGGCGAGGGCCGCCACTGCGAGGTGTCAGGGCTTGAGGATCATAGTCATGGGCTTTGCCGATGCTTGAACGGGACATCGACCAGCATGCGTACGACCGCACCGAAAATCAAGCGTCCGAATTCGGGGCCGCCCGATGCCGATCACTGCCGTCTACGACCGGGTTTTCAGGTCGGCCGACTTTTTTGACCACACGCGCCCGATGCCGATTACTGCCGTCGACAACCAGCTTTTCAGCTCGGGCGACTTATTTGACTGCACGCGGTCCATCGGAAATGGTTCACACCAATTCCCGGACCGTTTCACGACGATCAACGAGATACTGCGGACGGCCGCTGTTGTCAGGAATCGTGGCGGTGTTCACATCAATGCCGAGCTGGCGATAGAGCGTGGCGAAGACGTCCTGATAATGAATCGGACGGTCTTGAGGCACTTCGCCCAGGCGATTTGTTGAACCGATGACCTGCCCCATTCGCATGCCACCGCCGGCGAGCAGGGCGCACGACGCTTGCGGCCAGTGGTCGCGACCGCCACCCGGATTGATCCGCGGCGTGCGGCCGAATTCACCCCAGGCCACAACGCTCACGTCTTCATTGAGACCGCGCGCGTGCAGATCCTCGACCAGAGCTGTGATCCCCTGATCGAATTGGGCGAGCTGAGTTGGCAATCGTTCAAAGTTCCCACCGTGCCGATCCCAACTGCCGAATGACAGTGTCACACAGCGGACGCCGGCTTCCACGAGCCGCCGGGCCATCAGGAATTGGTCCATCCAATGCGGTCCGGCATCCTCGCCGAACGCCGGAGCGGCGCTACCGCGACCGTACCGATCGCGCAGCGCCGGGTCTTCTTTCTCCAGGTCAAGCGCCTCGACGAGTCTACTGGACGTCAGCACGTCGAATGCTTTTTGTGTCAAGCCATCGACACTGCGGTACGACTCTACGGCATCGACCTGGCGTCGAAACTGATCGAGGCTCCCTAGAAGCACCTGCCGATTCCGCAGTTCATCAAGCGTCACCCCGTTGAGCCGCATGTTGGCCATTCCCTCGCCGTTGGGCTGGAACGGCGCATGGGCTATTCCCAAAAATCCCGGCAGGCCGGGATTCGAGTAGGGAGCGTGTCCTGTCTTGATTGTCAGACCCACAAACGGCGGGACGGCCGGATCGACCGGCCCTTGCAGCTTCGATACTGCCGATCCCAGCGAGGGATGGTTGTCCTGTCGTCCCTTCGGACCAATCGGGTAGCCACTAAGGCACATATCCGACGCATGTTGATCGGGTGAGCCGTACAGTGAGCGGATGATGGCGAACCTGTCCATCATCTTGGCCAGTCGCGGCAAGTGCTCGCAGATTTCGATCCCCGGCACGTTGGTGGAGATCGGTTTGAACGAGCCGCGAATCTCGATCGGCGCATCCATTTTTAAATCGTACATGTCTTGATGAGAAGGTCCGCCAGACAAGTAAATCATGATGATCGCCTTGTGCGACAGGTTCTTCCCCCGAGTCACCGGCGACGCCTCTTCCGCCCGTAAAATCTGCGGCAGCGTCAGTCCGCCCAGAGCCAAACCGCCGATCTTCAAAAAGTGACGCCGCGAATGGCCATCGCAAAACCGCGACAGTGGTTGTCCCAGAATGCTGAGCATGCAAATTCCCTTGCTTGTGGTCCTACCGAAAAAGGGTCACATTTTCCAAAACTCTGTCGATCTTCACTCCATCTAACTCGCTGAACCCGTGGAGAGTGGCCCAATGGGCTCCCCTTCGCTGGCGTGCATCGGGCGATTGACTCGGTCCTTGATGATGCTGCACGGGTCGACGCCCAGTGAATGGAAGATCGTGGCACCGAGGTCTGAAGGGTAATACGGATTGGTGGCAGGGTAGGCGGCGATGTTGTCAGAGCTGCCGATGACCTGTCCACCGCGGACCCCAGCTCCGGCGAAGAGGGCGAAGAAGACGCCAGCCCAATGGTCGCGGCCGTCGGGAACGTAGCTCGGCGTGCCGACGTTGCCGCCGAGTTTGGGAGTGCGGCCAAACTCGCCGACCATCACGACGAGTGTTTCATCCAGCAGGCCAGAGGAACCCAAATCATCCAGCAATGCCGAGACCCCTTGATCGAGCGGCGGCAGCAGGCGGTCCTTGAGTTGGGTGAAGTTGCTGTTGTGCGTGTCCCAGTTATTCATCGATCCCATGTTGGCTTGGACGATCGGAACGCCGGCTTGCACGAGCCGCCTCGATAACAGCAACGATTGGCCAAACAAGTGTCGTCCGTATTGATCGCGGACGGCGGCCGGTTCCTGATCAACGTTGAACGCGCGGCTGATCGAACTAGCAGTCAGGATCGACATGGCCTGATCTTGATAGCTGCTGAATTCGGCCGCCGAGCGAGCGAGGTCAAGACTCGCCGACTGAGCGTTGAACTGCGCCAGCAACTGACGCCGATCGCCGAGCGCATCGAGTGTCATGCCGACCGGAAGGCTGAGGCTCTCGACGCGGAACTTTGGGTCGTTGGGATCTTGCTTGACGTGCCACGGATCATGCCTGGCGCCGAGAAATCCGGCATCCTGCCCCGAGAATCCGTAGCCATTGTTCAAGTAGGTCGGCAGCATCACGCCATTGGGAATGCCGTCGCGCCGCGGCTGCAGATAGTCGAGGGTCGATGCGTAGCAGGGCCAGTCGGCTCGCGAGGCCATGTGGGTCGCACCGATCGG
>JAJDEI010000088.1 GCA_029259845.1 Planctomycetaceae bacterium
GGATGACTATTGCTGTCCGTGCCTTTACCCCCGGGTTGCTCCCCGTCCGTACCTGCGCACGGTGAAATTCGTCAGCGAGCCGCCTGTGCTGGAACCGGATCCTCTTCCGGCAGCCCCGGAACCTGCCGACGCTCCTGCGCCATCTGACGGCCCCGGTTAGTCGGCGTCGGCTGGGACGCGAACGATGATCCGGTTACGGTGCACCTCGTAGGAGAGGTCGAGTTGGCCGAGAACCGCGGCAAGGATTTCTCCCACGCTCGTCTGCGTCAACGCCAGGCGGACCGGACGATCAAGCCGGGACCGGGCCTCTTCCGCCAAATCGAGCGTTTCGATTTCGACCGCTGCCATCTCCTCGATGCTCCGCAACAGTTGGCGAGCCGGCACGGGCGCCGATTGGTCGAACCGTGCAATCGGCTGATTCAACGCCGCCTCAATGTCCGCGGGTGCCGGCTCCTTGAACAAAGGAACCTCAATCGGGCGGTCGCCGGGGCCGGCAACCTCGGGGGCGATCTCAACAACCCCAAAGGGATTCTCAGAGGGCGGGCCATTCGGGCCGTGATCGTCCGGGGAGGGCTCGACGGGAACGACGCTGCGCGCATCTCCCGGTTGCGGTCCGGGCGTTTGAGCTGTTCGGTCGGGTCGCTGAGCCGTCAATGGACCGTCCGGCATCGACCCATCATCCTGCACCGGCTCATCGTCCGGCTCAGAACCGGTCTCTCGCCGGGCCCCCTCAGACTGATCGCGCTCTGGCTGCATGCGTCCTCCGGCGCGACCGGGAAGGAGTGTCTCCTCATCGCCTTCCGGCAGTGCCGTGTTGTCCACAGTCGCCTGCGCCGCTGGCTTGTTTGTGGAAGCGTCCGGCGCCTGCCGAGGCTGCGCAGCCGGCGAGCCGACCAGCCAACCGACGAGCCCGACAGAGAGTCCCGCCGCAACGATCCAGGCAACGGCCAAAGGTGACGTCACCGTCCGCAACCAGCGGGCGAGTCGGAGTCTGCCTTCGGTCGGACCGGCATCGTTGTCATGCGCGGGTCGGCGGTTCGTCGCATCGGGCATCGGGTCGGGCCGCATTGCGCACTGCCCAGTGACTCCGGAGTCGGAGTCCTCCCGGATTGCGACCGGCTGTCCGCAGTCCGGACAGTCAATCGTCCGCCCGATCCAATGGCGGTCCTTCAGCCGCAAGGGGGCCGCGCAATGGGGACAGGCGAATGAAAAAACGGGCATCCGATTTCGATCCGTCAACCAATGAACGCGGGGGCCGTCGATTGGGCGTTTTCAAGAGGAGAGCGTTCTCACCGAGATTGTATTCAGCGCACGCCCCGGCGTGTATCCCCAAGGGGTGATGCACACTTTCCCCCCGACGGGTGCCCTTCCTCCTTCCCTTCGGCGGCCACCTGGACACGGAGACCACGAGGAAACAGTTTCAACACCACCAGAACGCGGGTCGTGGGAGAGCGAAGCGACTGGATGCCACAGCTTGGCCGCGCCCATTGCCCGGCTTGCTCATCGGCTTCAAACGAAAGCAGCCTCCGCTGCGTCTGAACTGTGTGTTGATCTCACATCGGGACGCGGCGGGATGCTGCCGATGAGTTGGCACACTGTGTGGTCGCAGTGTTTGGAGTTTTCTGCCTCGAAAACCGGCCGTGGTCCATGCTTTGCTCGATGGAATCCCTTAACAGTCCGTTGAAAAACTCAGAGGCTATCCGGAAACTAATGGCGTGTTTTTCCGGGAGAGCGACGGGTGGCGGGGGCACGGCAAGGTTGTCCGACCGTCGTGCCGCGTCGATCACGGGGGCGATGAGGCCGTCGTGGAGATCGTTCGTCGCCCCCGGTTCGGATCGGGAATCATGGTCCCGCACCCCAACGAGCCCCCGCCACCCGTCGCTGCCGTCTCGGCAGTGCGAGAAACCAGTAAGTTTTCAGACATCCGCACGGCTAACACAGCCGTGGCACACGTTTTTCAGCGGGCTGTTAAGACCAGGGAACGCGAGGATTCGCACGAGATCTTGAGGGAGCGGTCACTGAGCGGATGACCGGCCTTCGTCTGTGGCAGACTGGGAGACGGCCTCGATCTGCACGGGGCAGCCGTCGGGCAAGCCGTATCCTCCCGCAGTGGCGACGGTGTCGCCGGGGGAAAGGCCTTTGAGGATCTCGACCCGTTCGCGAGTCTCAACGCCGGTTTCGACTTCGACTTCGTGCGCTTTGCCGTCGCGGATGACCGTCACCACCGGCGTGCCCGAATGGTCGCCCACGGCAGCCCGCGGTACGGCGAGAACATCTGTGGCAGGGGGCAGCCCGATGCGCGCCTGGCAGCTCAGTCCGGGACGCAGCACACGGTCCGCGTTGTCGATCAGTGCATAGACGATCACGTTGCCTGTCAACGGATCGGCTTGGCCGCTGATTCGCGTGACTTGTCCATGAAAAACCCGGTCCGGCAGCGAGGTCAATTGGATGTCGAGCGGTGTGTCGATTCGAACTTTCCCGAAGACCCGGCTGGGAATCCGGAGCTGCACGAACACTTCGGACAAGTCCATGACGGTGGCCAGGGAAATGGCCCGGTCGAAGAACTGCCCCCGCCGCGCCAACAGTTGGACGACCACGCCGTCGATCGGACTGACGATTGAGCACCACTGGAGATAGAGCTGCGCCTGCTCCAGGTCAGCTTTCGCCGCGTCGAGCAAACCTTGGGCTTCGTCGATCATCTCCGGTCGCGTGCCGGCCTTCAGTAGCTTGACCCGCTCTTCCGCGGCGGCCTGTGCGGCTGCGGCGGACTCGAGCGCCTTCGCTTTTGTTTCGTAAGCGACACTCGAGAATTCCCCCCGGTCGAGCAACTCTTTGAGGGCGGCCAGTTCGTTTTTCAAACCGTCGACGACGGCTGCCGCCTTGTCGGCGTCCTGCTGCGCGCCTGCGATTTCTTGAGGGAGAAAGCCGCTCTTCAAACGCGCGACCGCCGCCGCCTTTTCCGCGACGATGGCCTGGGCCCGCTGCACAGCCACCTGGGCTGAACGCGCATCCAACACAACGAGTTCGTCATCGGCACGAACTGACTGGCCCTCGACGACCTCCAATTCGCGAACCCAGCCGCCCAGTTGGGGTGAGACGACCGCCGTCCTTTCAGGAATGGCGGCAATGACGCCGACTAAATCAAGCATCGGTCGTAGAGTGGTGATTTCTGCGCGGGCCACTTGCACAGAAACGGAGTGTTCCGTGGCCGCGGCGGATGCCTGCGACTCACCCGGCGGCTTGGATGAACATCCGAAGACCGTGAGGAGTTGAGAAATGGCAAGCGCGGCCACCCAGTGCGCTCCGACATGTGCCGGCGTGGCTGGTTGGGGGTCCAACGCATCCGTGTGATTTGTGGCCATCACCGCTCCATTCCCGTCGGGAGGACAGTCGCGCCGTCGTGAGACGCGGCTTGCAGTCCGTTGAAAAACGAATTCTCTGGGGTGGCCGGGGCTGGAGGACAACGTCCGAAGCCCCGGTGAGGGTGGTTTCCGCGGAATAACATCGAATCCCCGTCCCCCGGAGTTTCCCGTTGGTCCAGCCCCGGCCACCCGAAGCGGTATTTCATCGGGCGGCTAGGGAAGACGATTTGTGTGGTGAGTTTCGATGCAGCAGCCGAACCAACAGATAATAGAAGATCGGCGTGGCGATCAGCGACAGAACCAGCGACATGAACAGCGAGCCGATCACCGCGATCGCCATTGGACGCAACATATCAGCGCCGGCTCCCACGCCGTAGGCGAGCGGCAGCAATCCGAGAAAAGTGGTCAGCGACGTCATCAAGACGGGTCGCAGCCGGCGGCGACCGGACTGGATCAGGGCTTCGCCAAGGGCCAACCCGCGGGCCGTCAGGTGGTCGACGAAGTCGAGCATGAGAATGCCGTTCTTGGCCGTGATGCCGATGCCGATGATCGCCCCCAGGAACGAGATGATGTTTAGCGTGGTACCGGTCAGCCACAGCGCAGCCGCCACTCCAAACATCGCCAGCACGGAGCCGGCCAGGATTGCCAGCGGTTTGAGGAACTCCCGGAACTCCAGGGTCAGCACGGCGAACACGAGCACCAGCGCCATCAGCAACACCAGCGACAGGTTGCGGAACGATTCCTGTTGCTGTTGATAGAGCCCGCCGAACTCGATGGATGCCTCCGGCGGAATGGTCACCTGTTTGGCCAATTCTCGCTTGATTTCGTTGATGCCGTGTCCCATGTCGATATTCTCAAAGCGGGCCGAAACGGCGACCAGTTGCCGCAGGTCTTCACGGTGCATTTCCAGGATGCCCGGCTCGTGTTGAATCTGCGCGACGTCGCGAACCGTCAAATTGGCGCCGGAGATCGTACGCAATGGCATCGTCGCCAGTTCCTGTTGGCTGCGATGCGACTGAGGCGCTGCCATGACACGGACGTTATAGATTCGGTCGCCTCGCAGCACGTAGGACGACACCGTGCCGATCATGGTCGCCTGGATTTCGCTGCCCAACGTCCGCGGTGTCAATCCGGTCCGGGCTGCCTCGGCAATGTTCGTTTTCAGCCGCATCGTCGGACCGGCCACCACCAACCCGTTGTTCACATCGACGACGCCGGGAATCCTCTCAATCGTCTGGGCGATCTCGGCTGCTTTGGCTTTCAGCAACTGCGTGTCGGTCGCATAGATCTTGATTTCAACCGGGTTGGGTGACCATGTCAAGTCGCCGATCAGATCGCTGAGCACCCCGGGGAACGCAAAATGCAGCGCCGGTTCAGCCGCGTTGGCCTTGCTGCGCACTTCCTCGATCACTTGTGCCGTACTGCGCATGCGACTCTGTTTCAGCTTGACCAGAAAGTCCCCCGTGTTGGGTTCCGCGATGGCCAGTGCGAGCCGAGCACCGGTGCGCCGCGAAAAACTCTCGACTTCGGGCATTGCCCGGAGAATCTCCTCCACGTGCATCAGCATGCGGTTCGTTTCAGTCAGGCTCGTTCCCGGTCGTGAAAAGTAGTCGATAATGAACGCGCCTTCGTCTTGCGCCGGGAGGAAATCAGACTCCAATCGGCCATACAGCCAGATGCCGCCGGCGGCAATGACCGCGACACCGAGCAACAATACAGCGGGGCGACGCAGGAGTTGCCTCATCAGCCAGGCGTAAACGGCGATCAGTCCGCGCAGGATCGGCCCGCCCTGGTCCATCTCGGCCGTGCTCTGCAGAGTGTCTGTGCCATCCACGATCGCGTTTTCGGCCGCACACTTGGGAGCGGACGGCCTTCTTAGAATCAATTTATGCCACAGGTTCCGCATGAGCCCCGCAGTGCTTCCACCGAACCAACGAGGTTTCTTCGCGCGAATCAGCAGTCCGGCGGTAACGGGCGTCCAGGTAAAGGCCAGCAACAGGGAAATCAGCAGCGCGATCACCATCGTTGTCGCCAGGGCCCGGAAAAACACGCCTGTGACGCCGTCCAGAAACGCCAGCGGAATGAACACCACGACCGGCGTCATTGTACTGCCGACCAGCGCCGGGCCGACTTCTTGAATCGCCCCGGTGACGGCCCCCATCGGCGGGGACCCGGCTTCGACCTTCGCGTAAATTGCTTCGACCATCACGATCGCATCATCGATGACGATGCCGACCACCGCCGCGATGCCGCCCAGTGTCATCAGGTTAAAGCTCATCCCCATCAGTTTCAGGCCAATCAGCGTCAAGAGCACCGTGACGGGGATGACCAGCGCGGCGACGACCGTGGCCCGCCAACTGCGCAGGAAGAGAAACAAAACAGCCACGGACAGGGCCAGTCCGAGAAAGATGGCGTCCCAAACGCTGCGGACGCCCTCACGGACGAACTGCGATTGATCGTAAAAGAACGCCATCCGCATATCGGGCGGCAGCTCTCGCTTGAGTTGCTCCAAACTCCGTTGCAGGTCTTCGGTGATTTGCACCGTGTTGCAGTCCGGCTGGCCGTAGATGTTCAGCAGCACGGCTTCCTTGCCGTCGGCGGTGACGCGGTTGAATTGCGGCGCCGAACCTCGCTGGACTGTGGCCACGTCGCGGACCCGGACCGGGGCCTGGTTCACCCATGCCAGGATGACGTCCTCGATCTCCTGTCGGCTGCGCAATCGGTTGTCGACGGTGGTCAGGTAGAGTTGATAGTTCTCCTCGTGCATTCCCGCAGACGTGAACAGGTTTGTGTCGGCCAACGCTTTGGTGACCTGTGCGAAGCTGAGTTGGTTCGCGTCGAGCCGGGCGGGATCAACGACGACGTGATACTCAGGCACGCGTCCGCCGACGAGTTTGATTCGCGCCACGCCTTTGATTCGCAAGAAGCGCGGGTAAATGTCGTAACGGGCCGTTTCCCATAAATCCGTTGGCTCGCGCGTGTCACTGGTCAAGCTGATGCCGAGAATCGGGAAAGCCGAAAATGTCAGGCGATGGACCTGGACCGCCGCGGTTGGAGGCAGCGTTGTGCGAATCTGAGACAGCCGTCCGAGCACGTACTGCTCCGCCTCGGTCATGTCCGTGGACCAGTCGAAAAATACGTTGATCGCAGCGGAACCACGGCCCGTGGTCGAGCGGATGTTGATCGTGCCCGGGATGTCCTTCATCGCTTCTTCGACGGGACGCGTCACAGTCGCCATCATCTCATCACCCGGCATGACGCCGTTATCGATGAGGATCACGACGCGCGGAAAGTCGGTCTGCGGGAAGACGGAGGAGGGCATCGTCAGCCCGGAGTAGCCGCCCGCCAGGCAGAGCGCCGCGATCAGAAAAAGGATCGGCTTGCCGAAGCGTAGAATATGGTGGGCTTTTGAGCCGGTGTCGTCCGGTTCAGCCGGTTCGATGCTCATGGCGTCGGAACCTCATCCCGCGGGATCGGCTGAGGTGCGCGGTCCGTCATCAGGAATTGTGCCGGCAGGCCCGTCGCCTGCGTCACGTCCGCGGCGGCCAACGTCAGTTCGTTCAGCAGGCCCAGAAAACTCTGCCGCGACTGGGTGAGTGCGGCACGGGCCGCAAACACCTGCAACAAGTCAATTTGACCGGCCTGGAACTGTTCTTCGAAAGGCTGAAAAGCGTCCGGCAGGTTTGACGCAAACTCTGCCTGAGACTGTTCGATCAGCCGCCTCGCACGTTCGTAACGCCGAACCGCCGCCCGTGCTTCCAACAGCGCCTTTTCTTCGAGCCGCGCCGCTGTCATCTGTTGTTGTCGCAACTCAGCCCAGCGCTGCTGTACGAGCGGCTTCCCCGTATTGACGACAGGAATATCCATCTGCCCTTGAACGCCCCAAAACTGAGTCGAGGAATCATCACGTTGCCACATCGGGCCGATCTGCAAATTCGGAGTGCGCAGGGCGTCCGCCAGCGCCAGATTCTCGCGGGCCATCGCCACGGCCGCCCGGGCGGCTGCCACGTCAGGACGCCTGGCGACAAGCGACCTCACCGACAGCCAGAAGGCAGCGTCCTCTTCGTCGGTTGAGGCGCCCGGGCCTTGGTGATCAGGGGAATTGTAGTCCACATCTCTCAGCACGTCTGCCACGGATTGCCATTGCCAGCCGGTCCACTGGCCGGAAAGCTCCCATTCGGCATCTTCTTCAAGGGCCAGAAAGTTTCGCAGCGCCATCAGCGCCGTTTCGTAGTTCGCTTCTGCCAGGCTTTGCTGCCGACGGGCGGACTGCGCCTGAAGCCGGGCCAGCGCCGCGTCGGCTCGAAGCGCGAGTCCGGCTTTCAAGCGGCGCTCGGTCACACCGACCAGTTCCTCGTTTTGCTCGGCCAGCAGTTTGGCGATGTCGCGCAGATCCCGCTGATAGAGCGCAGCGAAGAAAAGCCGCTCCGTCTGGGCCACGCTCAACAGTTCCGCCGCAAGGATGGTGCCGCGCACTTGCTGCCAGTTCGCTGCCGCCGCTCCGGTCCGGAATCGCCGCTGTCCCGCGAGCTCGAAGGTCTGCACAATCACATGCTGCTGGCTGACCGGCGCGTCCTTGCCATTGCGGTTGCGAGTGAACGGCAGAACCTGCGTCTGAAACTGCGGATTGAACGGGTATGTTTTCGCGACCTGATACATCGCCTGCGCCACGGGACCGCCCGATCGCACGACCGTCAGATCGGGATTACGGGCCAACGCCGTGCGGACAGCAGCCTCGAGAGTCAGGGACATCGACGTCGCGGGCACAACAGGCTCGCCTTGTGATGCCCCCCCGTCCTGCGACGTCGCCCACCGGGGACCAACCGTCGAAGCATCGCCGCCGTCTGTGGGGAGGGCGTCCGCCTGCTCAGGCGAAAATGCGGCCTGAACGATTTCAGAATCGGGCGCTGTCGCAGTCCTCTCCGAGGGCAGCGGCGTCGCCAGTGGGGCAATCTTGGGGGCGCGGCTGCCAGAACCGGTCTCCGCAACGGCCCGGCATCCGGTCGCAGCCAGCAGAACTGAAAGCCAAACCCCTCGCATTGACAATCCTACCCATCTTGTTTTGTGGCCGAGTGCGCACCCCTCTCCCGCCACAAGCGTGTCACCCGTATCGGGATTATCGGATTCCTTGAGTGAAGTTGATGAGTTTAACGCTTGTGCTCATCAGATTCTCATTTCATTCTGAAAGCCCCCTCGTTGAAGCATTCAGCGGGTGACGTGCAATTGTCGCGTGCTGACTTCGCCTCTCCGCGCTGTTGGGACAGCGGCAGGGCAAACGTTTTGTTGAAATTGCGGCGTCGCAGCGACGTCTGCCGCCGCCGTTGGCTCCGGGCAAACTCCAATCCATGATTCCTGTTAGCCCGGAGGCGACGCCGACGGCGAATCGCCGACAATCCCCCCATCGTGAAAAACGCGTTCGCCCTGGGAACGGCGGCCAACGCCTGGATGAGGAGCGAACCGGAAGCCGCCCCCAGATTTTGTGAAGCGCACGGCGACGTCGAGTTCATCACCGACCGCGTCTGTGCGAATACGATCACCGGTTGGCGGGAAATGAAGGTTGGTATCTTCTCCAAACCGGGACCGTGCAGAGGCGGCCGCGGCGGAGGAGCGGGCCTCGCAAACGTTGCCGACGCCGAACGTGCGTCCAGCCTTTGCCGCCATCGCACAGAGCGAGGAGGGTGGCCGCAGGGCCATTCAAAGTTTCACTTGGGAGAAGACCGGCCGGGACAAGCTCAATGGTCACCCGAAGCGTCAGCGAGGAAGCGAACGTGAGTGAGCGATTCGTCCCTCGCTGACGCTTCGGGTGACGAGGTTCCCCAGCTTCAATCTTTGAACGGCCCTGCGGGTGGCTGCCGCCGTCTTGCTGGAACACGCCGATCCAAGTACGCTGGCGAAAGTGGATTCGCACCTGTCGCATCAAGCGGAATGCTTGTTGGAGCAGGCCATCCGGGCGGTGGGATGAGTCGAGCCATGTCGTACTATGGGGAAATGAGGGTCATCGACGCTGTCTTCATTGTGCGTAGGCCATCTGAACCCAGCGATCTTTGACCGGTTCCTCATTCGACGATCGCAGCTTTTTGGGCCGCAGACTCCTCTGCGTGGATTTGTCCGCGTTCCGGCGTACTGTAAGCTGGAAGTCTGTCACGTCGATTTTCCGTCCGGGCGCCCTTGATGACTGTTCAACGCAAAGCTGATCGCTCGCAGCGGCAATCGTCACGCGAGCGCGATCAGCAAAGTTCGGTACGTCGAATCGTTGTCGTTGCGACAATTGTTTGCCTGTTGGCCGGTGCGGTGGCCTACACGCTGGCTTTCCGTGGCGAACCGGCGGTTCAGCCGACTGAGCGAATCGAGGATTCCCAGGATCTCGCGACCAAAGAGCCAGACCATCGTTCGGAGTCGAACGAATTTGTTGGCAGCCAAACCTGCAGCGAGTGTCATTCCGATATCGCGGAAACGTACTCGGAGCACCCGATGTCAAACACACTGGCAGCGGTTGCCGACGCTTCTCCGATCGAAGTGGTTGACGGCGATTCCGCCGAATTCGAGGCTCAGGGGTGCCGTTACCGCGTCGAACGCCTTGGCGACCGCATGATTCACACCGAGTTCATGACCGATAACGCCGGCAAGCTGCTGTACGAGCAATCGGTCGAAGTGCAGTACGCCGTCGGTTCGGGAAGGAACGCCAGGACGTATCTGATCGACCGCGGCGGGATCCTCTTCGAATCCCCAATCACCTGGTACGTCGACAAACGGAAATGGGGCCTCTCGCCGGGATACCAAGAAAACCCGCGTCAACGATTCAATCGTCGTGTGAATGACGGTTGCGTCCAATGTCACTCGGGCCGTGCAGCTCCCGCCGGTGACGGGACCTCGAACCGCTTCGAGGCACGGCCGTTTCTGGAACTGGGAATCGGCTGCGAGCGCTGCCACGGACCGGGAAAGCGGCACGTCGAAAAGTTCGAGGGGGATGAGTGGGGCGCCGAAGATGGGACCGCCGAGGACATGCTCATCGTCAATCCCGCTCATCTCGACGGCCACCTTGAGGACAGTGTGTGCTACCAATGCCACATGGAAGGGAAGCGTCGCATCCTGCGAAAAGGCAAGTCGTTTCACGATTTTCAACCTGGCATGGCGACCGAAGACATTTGGACGGTGTTTGTTTCGCGCGCGCCGTTTGAAGCAGACGGGACCGCCCCGTTTACAAGTCAGGCCGAGCAGATGCATTCCAGTGCTTGCTTTCAGGGTGCCGAAGGGCGGATGCGGTGTACCACTTGTCACGATCCGCATCGGGCTCCCGATCCGGACGAACGGGCCGCGTTCTACCGAGAGCGCTGTAATCGTTGTCATTCTGATCACGGATGCTCGCTACCGATCGAAGAACGGGAACCGCCACCCATACTCAATTCGTGCATCCACTGCCATATGCCGATGGCCGGATCGAGCGACATTCCCCATGCATCGCAGTCGGATCATCGTGTGTTGCGGGACCCTCTCAACGATCCAAATACGGCGGATCGTTCACACCAGAGCGCGGTCTGGCCGATCTTCGACGACAGCGAACAGCGTCTGCCGGAGTGGGAGGTGCAGCGCGCGCGAGCGTTAGCGTTGTGCGATCAGGCGATCGAGGATCTGGACCAACGACTCATGGGCCAGGCCATCGTCGCGCTGGAGGCTGTGTTGGCACGCGACTCCAACGACGTCAGCGTGTTGCGTTCGCTGGCGTTCTTGTACGGCTACGCGGGCCATCCTGTGAACGCGAAGAAGTTTTTTGAAGCTGCCTTGCAGGCCGATCCACACGACGAGATCAGCCTCAAGAACCTTGGTTTGATGGCCTATCAAACGCGTTCGTTCGTCATGGGGCTTCGCAGCTACGAAGCCTACTTGAATCTCAACAAATGGGACCCCACGATGTTTGGCCCCTACGCGGCAATGTTGGCTGCGTCCGGTGACTTGAAGGGCGCCGCGGAGGCTGCCGAGCGTGGACTGCGGCTCGACCCGACGCAACGGGAACTTCGCAGCGTCGCCGCGCAATTGTCCGGTCGGATCGGCGATCGGAAGGAGAGCCTGCGACAGCGGGAAATCCTTCGGGAAATCAGCGATCGGCTGGAGCCGTGGGATCAGAAACGCCGAGATCGCCTTCGAAAACAAATGCAAAAGAGTCTTGAGCGGAATCCGTAGCGCCTGCCCCGGCGTTCGCCGTGGAATTGACCCACAAACGTACGCGCTCACAGGTGGGGGGGCGGGCCCTTTTTCCGCAGGAAACAACGGGTGGCTGGGGCGCTCTTGGAGGCAAAACAGACAGCAGGCAGGGAAATGCCTCATCAGGTTGCGCCACCAGCGATCGTCACAGCCCCAGAGCGTGTGAGGCATTCGACTGGGGCAATGGATGTCATCTGGTTCACACACGTCTGCAGCGAATCAGGGCACAGCTCATTCATCAATGACTCTCAACGCTCCAGCCACCTGTCGGTCGAGCTGATTAAAAAGTTCGGCGTGCTGCTTCATTATATCGGTCGACACGCGTCCGCCTCACCCGCATAGGAGCGCCTTGAGAAAGTAAATGAAGGCGACTGTGGGAGTCAGAAGGAAGGCAAGACTGCAGAGCACTCCGGCCCGCACGAGCGTACCCGTCACACTAAACAAAGTAGTTCGACAGGTATCCTCTTCCACAACGAAGGGCAATATGCAATTCCTGAGATCTTTCCATGGTTCAAAACCCTTGTTATTCTCCATGAAGAGAGCCAAGACTGTTCGCCGAGAATTGCCGCAGTCCGTTCTGTTACTGATTTCTTCAGCGACGAGCCACCAACTGAGTGTCGACCGTCGGATAGCGATGGCAGAAAATGTCCACATCACGCTGATGAACGACGCGATCAGGTGTGCGGCCCATAGCGGCGAATCTGTTTTGTCCCGGAGAATGAACACTCCAGTGATCGCACCGAAGAAGGCAATGGCCCACTGATTCCATCTTTGGTGTTCGTGACGGATCATTTCCGCGATCAGCCGCTCTTTCGAATCATTCATCCGTCACACATCCTTCACTCGCGCTCTTCACGGTCTTGATGTACTTGGAGAGTGTGCCGCGGGTGAATTTGTAGGGGGGGGCTTGCCATTGCTCTTTCCTCGCGGCGAGGTCGGCGTCGGAGATGTTGACGTTGATCTCGTTCGACTCGGCGTCGATGGTGATCTCATCGCCGTTTTGGATCAGCGCGATGGGGCCGCCGAGTTGGGCTTCGGGGGTGACGTGGCCGATGATGAAGCCGTGCGAGCCGCCGCTGAAACGGCCGTCGGTGATGAGGGCCACTTGATCGCCCAGACCGGCGCCCATGAGGGCCGAGGTGGGTGTCAGCATCTCCGGCATGCCGGGACCGCCTTGCGGTCCTTCGTAGCGGATGATAATAACTTCGCCCCCTTTGATCTGGCCCTGTTCGAGGCCGTGGAGCATATCTTCTTCGCTGTCATAGCAGAGGGCCCGACCGGTGAAGGTGAGGCCCTCCTTGCCGGTAATTTTGGCGACTGCACCGTCCGGGCAGACGTTGCCGCGCATGATGCGGATGTGGCCGGTCTTTTTGACCGGCTCCTCGACCGAATGCACGATCGCCTGTCCTTCCTTGAGGCCGGGGAGATCAGCGACATTTTCCGCGAGCGTTTGGCCGGTGCAGGTGAGGCAGTCGCCGTTGAGGTATCCTTTTTCCAGCAAGTATTTGATGACGGCCGGGGTTCCGCCGATGGAGTGCAGGTCCTCCTGGACGAACTTGCCGGACGGCTTGAGGTCGGCCAGATAGGGTGTGCGGTCGCTGACCTTCTGGAAATCGTCGATGGTCAGTTCGATGCCGACGGAGCGGGCGATGGCGATCAAATGCAGCACCGCATTTGTCGAGCCGCCGAGCGCGATGACGATCGTCATGGCGTTCTCGAAAGCGTCGCGCGTCATGATGTCTTTGGGTTTGATGTCCCGTTTGAGGAGCAACTTGATGGCCTCGCCGGCACCGAGACATTCCGCGATTTTGTCGGGGTCTTCGGCCGGGATGCTGGCCGAGTAGGGGAGCGACATGCCGAGCGCTTCAATGGCACTGGACATGGTGTTGGCGGTGTACATGCCGCCGCAGGCACCGGCACCGGGACAGCTCCGGCGGACGATCTCCTGGCGTTGTTCGTCGGTGATCTTTCCCGCGACGTACTGTCCGTACGCCTGGAAGGCGGAGACGATGTCGAGTTTGTCCGCATCGACCCCTTCGACTCCGCCCAGCTTGGCTGAACAGCCGGCCCTAATGGTGCCGCCGTAGATCATGATCGACGGCCGGTTGAGACGGCCCATCGCCATGATGCAACCGGGCATGTTCTTGTCGCAGCCGGGCAAAGCGATGAGCGCGTCGTACCACTGGGCGCCCATGATGGTTTCCATTGAGTCGGCGATCAGGTCCCGCGACTGCAGCGAGTAGCTCATGCCGTCGGTGCCCATTGAGATACCGTCGGAGACGCCAATGGTGTTGAACCGCATGCCAATGAGGCCGGCCTTCTCGACGCCCTCTTTGACTTTGGCAGCGAGACCCAGCAGGTGCATGTTGCAGGAGTTGCCTTCGTACCACACTGAGCCGATGCCGACTTGTGCCTTCTGCATGTCCTGTTCGGTCAAGCCGGTGGCATACAGCATGGCCTGCGAGGCGCCCTGGGAAGCGGGTTGCGTGATCTTCGATGAATACTTGTTGAGCATGGCGGATACTGGTGGCTGCGAGAGAAGGAAAGCGTGTGAACGTCCGAAGCCTCATCTTAGTGAGAAACGCCTGTAAGGGTAGCGGGTTTGAAGAACCCGATTCCGTGTGCCGTTGCTTCGTGCCATTGCGTCGTGTGCCGCTGCCGTCTCGGCAGTGCGAGCGCGCGGCCAATTCCCGGCGACCAATCGCCGTCCCAACGCCAAGCGGCTGCCACTCTGCGGCGGCACGGCTGGCACACCCGCGGCACTCACTTGTTGACTGGCTGTCACCGTTGCACGCGGACGCTCGCCAGGTAGTTCGCCAGGAACTGGGAGCCGATGATTCCGTACAGGAACAGGGTGTCGGCGGACTGCCCCATGTCTGTGGTGACGAGCGCATTTCCGACGATGCCGGTCTGCGACAAACTGACCGCAGCGGCCATGGCCAGTGCGACCGTCGTTCCGATCATCGCCCAGCGGGGCCATCCCCTCGGGCAGGTGAACATCGCCGTTGCGGGAAGCATGAGCAGTCCCGTGTAGAGGGCGGCAACCAACAGCAACGAGTTGCCGACATAAAATGCGGCGGCCAATAGCCCCAGCGAGGTGACCAACATCGCACCAAACAGGTTCGCCGCGCGGGTCTGGTCGACCGACAGGGCAAGTCGGCCAAACCGGCTGACGCGCAGCAGCAGATTGAACAGCGGCCCGGCGAGCCAAGTCAGCAGGGCGAACGCGACGTATGCGATCATCAACGGCAGCAGCCGCGCGCTCCAGGCGGGGTGTGTGGCGGAGACGTTGCTCAGCAGCCGAAATCCGACATAACCGCCGATCACGATGCCCCAACGTGCCCGCGGCGACATCCGTGACATCCAGAAGATGTATCCCAGGAAAACGCGATACAGGAAGTGCCTCGCCTTCATCGCCTCGACGATGCCGGCCCGCGCCCACTCGAAGTCCGGTTCGAGCCGCAACGCCTCGCGGAAGTGCTCCATCGCTTGCTTTGGCTGCCGTTGCTCCAACAGTGTCCAACCTTGTGTCGCATGCGTGTGGGCGTTGTGCGGATCGTGTCGCAAGGCCGCTTCGATGGATTCGCCCGCCTCCTGCCGACGCCCGAGCTTCATCAGGGATTTGGTGCGGAGGTTGAGACAGTCCGTGTCCTCCGGGTCAATTTTGAGCCCGGCATCGGCCCCGGCCAAGGCGTCCTCCCAACGATGTTGTTCCCCGGCGATCGCCCCCCGCAGATAGAAGAACGAGGGGAAGTACGGTTCTAATTGGATCGCCTGATCAACGGCTTTGGCCGCTTCGTCGAGCCGGTTCCGCTTGGCGAAAATGTGCGCGGCCACGAAGTGGGAAAAACCGGCATCGGGAGCGAGGCCGATCGCCAACTGTGCATGCTCCGTCGCTTCCTGGTACTGTTCCAGATCGGCGAGGCAGAGCGCCAAATGGGCATGCGCCTGCGGATCGTTCGGTTCCTCGACAAGGTGCTGACGGTATTCGTCAATCGCCTGCCGGGGCCGCGACTGCTGCAAGAGCAAATGTCCACGGGCGAGATGAGCAGTCATGGGTTAGTTGATTAGTTGATGAGTTGATTGGCGACGGAGGGGGCATGTCTGGGGATGGTGAGTCGGTTTGATTCCCGAACTTGCCGCTGGATACCGACAACGCTTGCGGATTAGCACGATGGTTGATTCGTTGGGCGACTGGGGCGTTGGCCGGTCAGGTTCCCGATCGTCAGATTTTCAAGTACTTCAAAATGTCGTCGTAAACCCCGCCCTGGTTCGAGTACAGGGCGTGATTGCGGGCAGTGGAAAACCATTCGTCCGTCGTCGGCCGGTGTTGTTTGGCGGCCTTGACGAGGTCCTTGGTGGTGAGCGGTTTGATCGTGCCTTCCCGCATGGCCTCCTGCAGTTTGCTCTCGATCGCCAGGTCAACGACGGCCTTGAGGTCGGCTCCGGAAAACGTGTTCGTTTTTTTGGCGACCTGTCGGAAGTCGATGCTGTCGGTCGGCTTCTCCTCGCAGAGAATCTTGAGGATGTCCTCCCGCGCAAGCGGATCGGGCGGCGGGACGAAGAGCACGCGGTCGAATCGGCCGGGCCGCCGGAAGGCGGGGTCCAGATGCCACGGTGCGTTCGTCGCTGCCAGAATCAGCAGGCCGTCGTTGGAGGCGTTCACGCCATCCAGTTCAGAGAGAAACTGATTGATCAGATGCCGCCCGCCGCTGGTACGCATGTCGGAACGGCGGGCTCCCAGGGCGTCGACTTCGTCGAAAAACAGCACGCACGGCTGCGACCGGCGGGCCTGCTCGAAGATACCATGCAGGTTGCGTTCGCTGTTGCCGATCCACATGTCGAGCACGTCGTTGATGCCGACAGACAGAAAGGCGGCGTTGATCTCTCCCGCCGTGGCGCGGGCGAGATGTGTTTTCCCGCAGCCAGGGGCGCCGTACATCAGGATGCCGCCACCGACCGGCTTGCCGTAGGCGGCGAACATCTCCGCATGCTGGAGCGGATAGATGATCTTCAGCCGAATCTCCTCTTTGAGCGACTCCATGCCGCCCACGTCGCTGAAGCGGATCGTCGGCCGCTCCTGCTGAAGGTCGAGGTCGTCGCCCGACTCGTCCCAGGGAACCCGCATCCGGCCATCGACGACTTCGCCGAACTCGTCGTCAAACTCTTCTTCGTTGGAGATGCCGAGCAGATTGGCAAAATCCTCGTCGGCGACCGACGGGTCATCGTCAACGGCCGCTTTGTACTGGGCGACGGCGCGTCCCACTTCGCCCGCCCGGAACAACAATTTCGCGTTGAGCAAGTACGCTTCGGGCGGCACATCGCGGTGCTTGAGCAACTCTTCCAGCACGACGGACGCCTCGCTGTCCTTCTGCTGTTCGGAAAAGGCGCGCGCCAGCCCGACCTTCAAAGAGGCCTCGTGCGGTGACAGCGCGAGCGCTGCCCGATACTCCTGCTCCGCCTCTTCCGCGCGGCCCCGCTGCAGCAGCGAATCCGCCAAGTGTTGGCGCAAGGGGATGTTCTCCGGCGAGCGCCGAACCGCCTCCCGAAGAGTTTCAAAGGAGTCGCCGGACATCAGATCCTTTCGCCAGAACACGGGTCGACAGTCAGGGCGAATCAACTATTGAATCTGGATAATCTTGTAACCCGAAGCGTCAGCGAGGGACGAATCGCTCACTCACATTCGCTTACTCGCTAGCGCTTCGGGTTACGATTGAGCTCGTCCCGGTCGGTCTTCTCTAACGTCAAACTTTGAATGGCCCTGGGCCGACAGTCACTCGCACGGCATGAGCCGCGCCTTATCGGAGATGTCCTTGCGACACCAGGCACCATCCCAGCGAATGCACTTCACCGCCTCGTACGCCCGTTTCTTGGCAGCACCGATGTTCGTCCCCAAACCGGTCACCCCCAGCACGCGGCCGCCGTCGGTGACGATCTGATCGCCATGGCGAACGGTCCCGGCATGAAAGACCTTCGTATCGGCCAACTTGGCTGCGTCTTCCAATCCGCGAATCGGCAGCCCTTTCTTGTAGGACCCAGGATACCCCTCCGAGGCCATGACGACGCACACGGCGGGCCGTTCGTCCCATTCCAGTTCGGGGAAATCCGACAAACGGCCCTTGGCAGCCGCTTGCAGCAGTTCGAACAGGTCGGTCTTCAATCGCATCAGCACCGGCTGCGCTTCCGGATCGCCGAATCGTACGTTGAACTCCAGCACCTTCGGGCCTTGTGCAGTCAGCATGACGCCCGCGTACAACACGCCGCGAAATTCGGTTCCCCGTTTTCGCATCGTGTGGACCGAGGGGATCAGGATTTTCTGAATGATCTCGTCCATCAATTCGCCGGTGGCGACCGGCGCCGGGCTGTAGGCCCCCATGCCGCCCGTGTTGGGGCCCTCATCGCCGTCACGCGCCGCCTTGTGGTCCTGCGAAGTCTCCAACGTGACGATCGTGCGGCCATCCACCAATGCGAGGATGCTTACCTCCTGCCCCACGAGCCGTTCTTCGATGAGGATTCTCTTTCCCGCGTCCCCAAAGGCTCCGTGGACCATCGCATCGCGAATCGCATGAATCGCCTCGCCTTTGGTGCTGCAGACCGTGACTCCTTTTCCCGCAGCCAATCCGTCCGCCTTGACGACGAACAGGCCGGTTTCGCGCTCGTTCACAAACCGGACCGCTTCTTCCGAATCGTCGAACACCCAGAAGTCGGCCGTTGGCACATTCGCCTGCCGCATCAGCTCCTTGGCGTAGACCTTGCTGCCCTCCAACTGGGCTGCTGCCTGCGAAGGGCCAAAGATCGGCAGACCGGCTGCCTGAAACGCATCGACAATCCCGGCGACGAGCGGAACTTCCGGCCCGACCACAGTCAACGCGATCTTCTCGGCTTCCGCGAACTTCACCAGACGCCCGATATCGTCGGCCGCAATGTCGACGTTCGTCCCGTCCTGCTCGGTCCCGGCGTTACCCGGGGCGCAAAACACGCGACTGACTTGGGGAGACTGGGCCAGCTTCCACGTCAGCACATGCTCGCGGCCCCCCTGGCCCACGACCAACACCTGCATGAGTGCACCATCCGTATGACTGCGGCACGCGCAACATGGCGCGCAGCCGACGATTGACTGATTCTCCCTCGTGGACCCGTTTGCCTGCGGGACGAAAGACCGTGTGAAAAAAGGCCCTTTCTCTCCGAAGCAGGGGCGGTCCGACAAACCGAAAACCTACCCCGCATCTCGAACCGTCCAACCGGCTCACGACGGCTTCTCCAATTATAGCAGCCCCCCGCGAAGACGTGTACCAGTACGGCACCTCGCATCCGCAGATGGGTGCAGCCGCTGGTTCGTGTCCGAGTGGCAGGGTGACCGGGTGACGAGGCCATCAGAGCCCGGCGGGTGTGATTTTTTCCCACCGCGCGACCAAACACCCGGTGTCTCGAACCAGCAAGGACGCGAAGTGCCTCATTCTTGGGGCTCATGTCCTCAACGTTTCTCGATACCATGAGACGCCGGGTGTTTTCCCCGAAAAACTCACAACCTCTCGGGGCTCTGATTTCGGAAAACGATTTCGGTCTCCATTTCGCATGGCGGATCTCTCCAGCGAATTCGACACTATGCTTCGTGGCCGCCCCCAAGCACGCCGATGTAGGGCAGGTGCCGGAATTCGTCGTTGAAATCGAGGCCGTAGCCGACGACGAATTCGTCGGGGATCAGAAAACAGTGGTAGTCCGGTTCGATGTCGACGGTGCTGCGAACCTTCTTCCAAAGGAGCACGGCACTCTTGACGCTGCGGGGCTCAAATGCCTGCAGCCGGCTGAGCAGGCCTTGCATCGTCCTGCCGGTGTCAAAAATGTCATCGACCAACAGCACATGCCTGTCGGAGACGTCAGGGACCAGGATCGTATTGATGTGCAGTTCTCCCGGACGGGTCGCCTCGCCCCGGTAACTGGAAGCCTGGATCAGCCCCACTTTGAGCGGCAGTTCAATTTGGCGGATGAGATCAGTGACCAGCATGATGCTGCCGGTCAGCACGCCGAGGATCGTCAGCGGCTTGCCCGCGTATTCCTGAGAGATCTGCTGTCCCAGCTGGCGGACCGCTTCCTGAATCTGGGCCTCACTAATCAACGACCGCACCGGACCGGGCGCTTCTGAGAAGGGGGTGGCGGGCGGCTTTCGGGCAGTCATCAGGTATCTCGCAGAAAAGTGATTACGTTTCCAGACCGACGTCAGGCCGTCCCTCCCATTTGACCAATCGGCTGCCCCGGGCTCAATTCTGACGCGGTTCTGGACAAGGTGCCGCGCCGTGGTATCATGGGGGCCGATTCCGTACTGCGGCGGCATGGTCGTTCTTCAAAGGAAGCCTCCATGTGGAAGAACATGAAGTTCAAGTCCGACAGGGGCTCGGGGTCTTATCTCGCGGCCTACTTCGTGCTCACAGTGGGCATGGTCGTGTGCTCGACGTTCGTGTTGCTCTCGTACCCCGGCAGCCCGGAGGTCGCGTGGTCCGTGCTGGGAATCCTGGCCGCTTTGGGATTGGTCTCCCTGATCCTCAGGCGGACGGAACTGCCCTCCGCGACATTGATGGGCATCTTCGGCTCCCGCAGGCGCGAGCTTTCCGACGACTATGTCCCCGAGCGACGCCGTCCCAAGTCGCTCAAGTTCGGCACGAACGCCCCGCCCAGCGTCGAAGACGTCCGCGAGGCAGCCGACGGACCGAAAAACTGGGTCCCCTCCAGCCCCGCCAGCGGTCGTCTCCCAGTCCGCAAACGCCGTCGGCGCTAGTGGTCCGACGTGTCGGCGGCTTCCATCACGAGCCGAGGCAGCGGAGGGTGGCTGGGGCGCTCTGGCGCAGGGGCGGCCTTTCACGCTCGTTTTCTGGGGCTGTGTGCGATCCAGGGAACTCGCCCATCGCCCCAGTGGCGAAACGCTCTCGACAATTGCGCGACCCGAATCTCGCCCCAGCCACCCTGAGAGCGGGAAGTTCATTCGGGCACGTTCCTAGGCAGTCCGGGGTGTCGGTTCCAGCGATGACTCGACGCTGCGGCTCACGCAGCCTTCGTTGGCTTGGGTGACGGTTGCGGCGAAGTCGGCCAGATAGCCGCGGGGATGGGACCGTGACGGGAACGGTGACGACCGCTGCCAGTTGGCTTTTCGCTCGGCCAGCGCAGCATCGTCAACGTGCAACGTGATCGTGCCGGCGAGCAGGTCGAAGCTGATTTCGTCGCCGTCTTCCACGAAGGCGATCGGGCCGCCGACGACCGCTTCCGGGGCACAGTGAACGCCGATGGCACCGTGGCTCACGCCACTCACGCGGGTGTCGGACAGGAAGGCGACCTTGCCGTCCAGCTCCGGCGTGGCGAGCGCCGCCGTCGCGACGAGCACCTCCGGCATCCCGCTAGCGACCGGACCGAGGTTCCGCAGCACGATGATGTGCCCCGGTTGAATGCTCTTGTCTTCGACCGCCGCGACCACGCCGCGGACGTCCTCAAAGCAAACCGCCGTCCCGCGAAACGCGGAGTCCTTCATGCTCGAGACCTTGTACACGACGCCGTCCGGGGCCAGATTGCCGAAGCAGATTTGCATGTCCGCATGCGGCTTGTAAGGAGCATGGGGCGGAGCAATAAGGTCGTCCTCGTCGCTGGGCGACGGACTGTTAGCTGTTGGCTGTTGGCTGGCCGCTGCCCCCTGCTCTCCGGTCCCTGCCCCCTGCTCCCCGACGGCAACATCCGGCACGTCGGCGAGATTTTCTGCGTGCGTCTTGCCGGTGGCGGTGAGGCATTCTCCGTTGAGGATGCCGATTTTCATGAGATGTTTGAGCAGCAGGGGCGTCCCGCCCAGATGGTGCAGGTCGTACATGGTCTTTCGGCCGCGGGGGGCGAAACTGCAGTAGACCGGCGTCTCGCGGAGGATCGGCTGCATGTCCCGGAGCGTGAAGTCGACGTCGGCTTCGCGGGCGAGGGCCAGCAGGTGCAGGATTCCGTTCGTCGATCCGCCCGCAGCCGCAATGACGGCAGTCGCATTGGCGAAGGCGTCGCGGGTGAGGATGTCGCGGGGCCGCAGGTTTTGTTCGAGGACCAGCCGCAGCGCGGCTCCGACCTTTCGGCATTCTTCGAGCTTGGCGTCTCCCTCGGCGGGGATGGAACTGCTGAACGGGAGCATGATACCGAGCGCCTCACAGGCGATGCCCCAGGTGTTGAATGACGCTGCGATGCCGCAGCCGCCGGCACCGGGACACGCCGTGCGGAGGATTTCGTCCGCCTCTTCGTGTGTCATGGCTCCCACCGCCGCGGCCGCCTGGGCGTCGTAGACGTCAGAAATCGAGATGTCCTGCCCCCGATGGCAGCCCGGTTTGATGCTGCCGCCGGAGACGATCAGTCCCGGAAAGTTGAGCCTGGCAAGAGCCATCGCGAAGCCGGGGCCGTTTTTGTCGCAGCAGTGCAGGCCGACCATTGCATCGTAGCCGTGCGCACCGACGACCATCTCCGCACAGTTGGCGATGATGTTGCGGGACGGCAGCGACGCATTGCCGCCCTGCTGTCCCTGCGTGATATTGTCGCTCACGCCGGGCGTGCCGAACGCGAAACCGATTAGCCCCGCATCCCGGCAACCGGCGACGATCTCCTGTCCGAGCCGGTACGCATGCTGGTTGCACAGGTTCCCCTCCAGCAACGGCACCCCGACGCCCACTTGCGGACGGTCGAAGTCTTCAGGCGTAAATCCAAGCCCGTAATAGAAGGCGGTCACGCCCCGCTGCCATCCATGCGTAAGGTTGCGGCTGTTCCAGTTGAGGTCGGTCATGGTCAGGGGGCGGCGATCAGGGAGCGGGGATCAGGGGACGAATAGTTTGGTGGAATCCAGTACTCAGTACTCAGTGCCTGGTACTCTGCACCTGTCGGCGTTTGAGCACGATGAAATACCCGTCGGTTTCATCAGGGAGCAGTTCCCAATCGTTGGGGTGTTCGCGGAGTTCACGGATGTCTTCGGGGCGTTTGATCGTACTGTAAGGATGCTGCGTGTCGATGACGATGTAGTCGGTGTCGTCGGGGACTCGGTGCTCGTAGCCGGCGACTTCGCGGAGATAACCGCTGTAGTCGTAGGAGCGTTGGTAGTGAGTGTAACGTGGATGGACGAAGTCTGTGGAGGCCACGCGGGCGTCGGGGGGAATGAGCGACTCGATTTTCGCAAACTGCCGGGCGCGCTCACCGGGCACAAACAGCCGCCCCCAATAGGTCGCGCGGCCCGAATCCCAGAACGGGATCGACAACGGATGAAACGAAACGACCGCGCCGGTGAACAACGCACAGAAACAGGCAAATCGTGCGATCGGCAGCACACGCTCCCTTCCCTTCCGGATGAGGCGCCCCCTGTTGGGAAGACCGGCTGCCGCGGCCCACAGGACGATCGGCACCAGCGGTGCGTGAAAATGATGAACCGGCGCGGGCGTCGTTTGGGCGATCTCATTCAGACAGAGCAGCACGAACAGCGGTGCGCCGACGAGCAGTCGCGTGGGAGAAAGCAGCGGCGTGCCTCCCAGCGGCACGAGCAGCCGCAGGGCATAGACGATCGTCCCCGCCGTCAGCAGTTCCCCCAGCAGCAGCCCCGGCTGCGTCAGCATGTTGCCGACGATCTCCGTCGGCGTCTCCCCAAAGCGGCTGAAGTACCGCGCATAGTGCACCGTCTCCCCGCCCCGGAACCACGGGATCAGCACCTTTACCGCCAGCAGCAGATAGAGCGTCACCAGCACGGCGGTCGCCGCGCCATAGGCCATGCCCCGCGTTCGCAACGCAGCATCAGTGCCAAAAACGCCATCAGCGCTCAGAGCGCCGCCAGAGCCCAGAGCGTTAGCGACGGGTCCCTTCCGCGTCGTCGTCGTTCCCAAAACGCCCGCCGATGCTGTCCCCGAAGGACCCGGCGCTAACGCTTCGGGCTCTGTGGTTTGCTGCGACCGCGACAGTTCGCGCTGCGGCTTCGGTTCTTGTGAACGTGCAGGCGAAGGACCCGGCGCTAACGCTTTGGGCTCTGTGAGGCGTTGCGACCGCCAGGTTGTTAGGAACAGCCACAGGCCCAGCGGGGCAATGACAATCGCGAAGTCCTCCTTCGCCGTCAGCGTGGCGACGAACAACAGCGCCATCGTGCGGAACCGCCTCCGCTCCATCTGGTCGATGGCCAGCATTAACAGCGGCACGCCGAAGCTGATCGGACGGAACGTCTTGAAGTCGATGGCGATGTCCAGGTACTGCAACGGGAAATAGAGCAGCGTGGCGAAGGACATCCATAGGGCGGCTCGATCCGACCGCGTGTGACGCCGCGCGATCCAATACACCGGAAGGGCCGTCAACGCCAATGCGAATGACTCGCAACCTTCAAGCAACAAATGCGACGGCCACAAGACGTACAGCGGAATCAAAGCGAGATGAATGAACTGAATGTGCTCGCCCAGAAACAGACCCTGGTCGAGATAGCTGCGAAAACCTTTCCCGTGCAGCACGTTCCACAGATGCTCCTCGTACATGGCCGAATCGCCATGCGGCACGAGCAGCCCCCGATACATCTGCCAGTTCATGGCCGTGTAGACGACCGTGTAAAGAGCGATGCCGGCCAACACCCACCACAAGCCGCGGCGAGACGCCTGCCGACCGACGTTTTCGGATGTCTCGGACAGGGAGCGATTCGAGATCGCAGTGGATGGACGGCAAAGCCTCCATGTTGACGCGACCCACCCGGCTGCTGCAACGGCCCACCAGAGGTCCACAACCGCATCGACGAACAGGACGGTTTTCATGCTGTCGAGGGCGATTGCCGTTATCCAAACCAGAAACCACAGACCGGCGACACTCGCCCAGCGGCCTGTGTTGACAGCGGCAACGGTGAGGGCCTCGCGCAGCGGCTTCCCGCTCAGGGCGCGGCTCAGAAATGCGCTGCCGAACCAGCCCGCCAGCATCATGCCGCCCACGGCAGCCGCAATCGGCACAAAAGGGACTGCCCCCAGCAGAACCGTCTGCCCCCGGAGCCTCACCTCGCCGCCGATCAACTCGAACAGCGACCGCCGCAGGTCGTGACTGACAAACGTCGCCGCGAGGTCAGCGTGCTCCAGCACCGTGACGACGGCGATCGAGGCGGTCGCCCATCCGGCAACGAGCCAGCCGGCTGCGGCGACCGCAGGAAACGAAGTCTGGGGCGATCGATCGGCGGCTGTCATGTTTGAGAGAAGCAGATTGGGGCGGACGAGCCGATCATAGCACGCCTCGCAACATCCGGCACGACCGGCTCCGCGAATCGCCCTGAACAGTCAGAGCCAACGTTGTGTTGAAATCGGGTCATCGCACCAACGTCGGCCGTCGCCGGTGGCTCCGGCCACACACCCATCAATTATTCCACTGACCCCGTAGGCAACGCCGACGGTGAACCGTCGACAATCTCCAACGTGAAATACACGGTTGCCCTGCCTGAACAGTGCGGGGACCGGGCGAATCTGATAGGATTGCCTGACTGACGATCGTCGTTGGCATACGCACGACGTCTGTCTCCCCTTGGGCGAAAGGGAGGTTAGAAACGATATGAGATTCGTTTCGACAAACCTGGCTGGTTGGGATCTGATCAGATCGACTGACCACCCGTCGCGAGTGCGGCGTTTCTCCTGTTGTTGCCTTCTGGCAGTCGCCGTGCCGCTCATGCTGCTCGTGCCGCCGTCGGCCGTTGCCCAGCAACGCCATGTGGTCCCGCGCGAGCCTTGGGGCTGTTATTTTGGCGGTCAGAGCGTCACGTTGAACTATCTGACGGCTGCGCCGATCCGCTCGGACGACCGGCTTGCATGGACTGTTGCCGTTCGCGACCAGGTAGTTGCCCGACGAGAAACGACCGTGCAGCCGGACCGGGACGAGCCGGAGCGGCTCTCCATCGAGATCGAGTTGCCGGTGGCGAAACCGGGCGTTGTGCTCCCGCTCACGGTGGTCGTTTCACTCAATGGCCGAGAGGTGCATCGGAAGCCGTTGTGGGTCTTTCCCGATGATCCATTCGCCGACAGCCGGACGATTAGCCGCCCGGCACTCGACCAAGCGGATATCGCCCTGTTCGATCCGGAGAAGAAAACGGCAGAACAGTTCGAGCAGTGGAAAATCCCCTTTGCCGGCCTGCGAAACGTCGACGCCATCACGGCTCTGGACGAAGGCGTGTTGATCATCGGAGAGGGTGTGTCGTTTCGTGATTATCGGGCTCTGCCGGCCATCATGGCCGAGGCGGCAGCTCGTGGCGTGGCGGTGATTTGCCTGGCACCGTCGGGAGGAGCGATGGCGATTCCGGGCGCAGAAGGCAGCGAACTTCCGCCGCCCGGGCGACTGTCACTGCGTCGCAATGATGTCATCCGGCAGTTCGACGAACGGTTCGATTCCGAGTCATGGTCCTCCGACGGCAGACTGGTGGCGAGCCGCATTCGTCTGACCGGCGAGCGCACCGGGATCACGGGTGAGGTGAGTATTGATGACGAGAGTACCGGCGAACGCGGCTGGCCGTGGTTTGAAGCGGAATTTCCCGGTGGCGGGCGGCTGGTGGTGTGCGGTTTCGCGATCATCGATCAGTGGGACTCCAACCCTACGCCGAGATACCTGCTGGCCCATCTGTTGACTCGCGTCCTCGACGGAACGGAATCTGTAAATGACGTTTCCCGCACTTCCCCAGCGAAAGGCCCCTTGCGATGAAACTCCCGCGAACAACATGTCTGGTTGCGGTCCTGCTGCTGTTCGCATCGAGCGGGGCGACTGCCGGAGAGGTGTACCCCACAGCGATCCTGCCGTTTCAGGAACGCGGCAGCGGCGTCGAGGGCATGGGGCAGCAGGTGAGCGACGTGCTGTTCGCCACGCTGGTCGCTGACCCGGAGTTGTATCTGGTCGAACGGGCCGAATTGGAGAAGACGCTCAACGAGCAAGAACTCAACCTGAGTGGCGCCGTCCGTTCCGACGAAGCCGTGCAGGTGGGGCAATTGACTGGTGCCAAAATCCTCGTCACCGGGTCCGTCCTGCAGATCGACAAGACGCTTTACCTGAGTGCCAAGTTAATCGGGACCGAGACGAGCCGCGTCGCCGGGGCGTCGGTCAAAGGGAAGACCCGGGACGACCTTGTCCCGCTCTTCGAGGAGCTTGCGGAGAAGGTCGCCACAACGATCGAGGCGCGTTCGGGCGACCTCGTTGCCAAACAGCGCGGCGCGCAGGACCGGCTCGCCGCGCTGAAAGAAAAGATCGGCCCGGCTGAAGGAAAACCGAAGCTTTGGATTCAAGTGACGGAGCGGCATGTGGGCCGGGCAACGATCGATCCGGCCGCGGAGACGGAGCTGACGCTGTTCGCGGAGCAAACCGGTTTTGAACTCATCGACCCGAAAGCCGGCAGCCGCAAACAGGCCGACGTGATCATCGAAGGCGAAGCGTTCAGCGAGTTCGGGACGCGGCGGGGCGAACTGGTCAGCGTGAAGGCCCGCGTCGAGATCAAGGCGGTCGATCGCGCGAGCGGCAAGCTCATTGCCGTCGACCGGCAGACCGAAGTCGTCGTCGACCTCACGGAACTAATCGCCGGAAAGACGGCCCTGCAAAACGCCGCCGCCCAAATCGCCGAACGCCTGCTCCCCAAACTGGTCGCCACGAAACCGTCGGAGTGAGACCCGCCGCTTTCAGATCGGCCGTGTGAGCACGCGCCTTGCCGGGATGGGGGAGCGTAACCGTTCACAGGTCGGACGACTCTGGCACGGAAGATTCGGGGTCAGGCACCGTTTTCGGCCATCACGTCCTTTGTGTCGGAGACCGCTTCCCGCCGAAAATGGTGCCTGACCCCCACCCTGCAAACGCTTAGGGGGAGCGTGCCCAAGTCGAACCAGTGGACCGAGATGGTCTGAAAGGTCACCGATGCCAACGTCGAAAACGATCGCTGCCGCGTTCCTTGTTTTGCTCGCCGGCTGTGGCAACGAGCAAGCATCCGATTCGCCTCCCGGCGGCGGCGACCAGCAAGCCGAGGTTGACGCGGCCTTCATGGAGGCCGTTGCCGCTCCTGACGACGCCTCCGCCGACGGTTCCGGTGCCGACGTCGTCTCGCTGTTCGACGGCAAGACCCTCAACGGCTGGAAGGGCGATCCCGCGTATTGGCGCGTTGAAGATGGCGTCCTTGTCGGGGAGACGCCGCGCGTCTTCAAGCAGGAGTTCGATCTCGTCACCGAAGAAAGCTATTCGGACTTTGTGCTGAAGATCAGTTATCGGCTGTTGGCCGGCAACAGCGGCGTCCGTATCCGGGCCACGCCCATCTCGGAGACGAAGCTCTCATGCTACGAGGTCGACATCTGCGAGAAGAACGATGACACGGGCAACATCTTCGACCCGGCTGACAAGTTCCGCACGCTCCATATGGTCCCGGACGACCGGCGTCCGCGACTCAACAGCGTCATCAAACAGGGCGAGTGGAACGATTACGTCATTATGGCGGTCGGCAGCCGGATCACCGTCAGCCTCAACGGGTTCGTCTGCCACGACTTCGTCTTGCCCCCCGGCCATCACGAGGAAGGCGCCATTGCGCTCAACCTGCGAAATAAGTTTAAGACGCGGATCGAGTTCCGGGAAATCACGCTCCAGAATCTGTCGGACCGGGAGAGCGCCATCGCCCAGGCGTCCGGTTTTCGCCGGGCTGACGGGCGTGTGGAATTGCCGGCTGCGGAGGATGCGGGGGGCGATGTCCGTGTCGCCGTGTTCGACTTCAAGGATCTCGGACCGTCCGTTTCACTCGCGCCCTTGCGGCGGTCACTGGCCGACATGCTGCTCAGCGACTTGCCCCGCTACGAAGGCGTGACCGTCGTGGAACGGATGCGGGTCGAAGGATTTCTCCAGGAACGGCAACTGGAGAACATGGCGTTGACGGAGTCCGCCGGGAGCAAACAGGGGCAGCGGCTGCTCGGTGCCGACTACTACCTGACGGCGACGTATTCGTCGTCCGACGAACAGATCGTCATTAAGGCACAACTGTTCCGGACCGGCGATAAGCAGCCCACCAAGGCCTGGGAAGTGCGCGGCAAGCCCGGCGACCTGTTCCAACTGGAAGAGGATCTGCTGACCGGTGTTCTCGCCGGTGTGGGCATTGCGGAGCCGCAGGAGCGACCGCAGCGTGCGGCGGACACAGAGACGCCGCTGGTCGTCGCCGTGTTTCCGTTTGAGAACCACAGCGTGTCGGCCAAGCTCGATCCGATGCAACAGGCGTTCGGAGAGATTCTGCAAATCAACCTGTCGTCTCTACCGGGACTGCAAGTCGTCGACCGCGACTCGCTGCAGAAGGTTCTCGACGAACAGAAGCTCACGCTCGCGCAACTCACCGATCCGCTGACCGCGCTACAAGTGGGGCAACTCCTGGGAGCGAACCGGTTGTTGTTCGGGGCCATCACGCAGGTCGGCGACGGTCTGCGGTTCGATGTCCGCATCGCCGATACGGAGACTGCCTCGTTGGTCGCCACCACGACGTTGCAGGGCGAGGCGAGCGACCCGTTCGGACTCATCGAACGGTTGGCGCTGCAGGTGGCAGACAGCATCGGAGCGGTCGTCGGCGACGATGCGGACCGCCTTGTTGCCGGATCGACCCCCACGCGAAACCTCGAAGCGGTGATGTACTTCGGGACCGCCCAGAAGGCGTTGCTCGAACGCCGCCACGAAGCGGCCCGCGAGGCGTTCGAACGCATGCTGCTGGTCGAACCGGAAAGCATCCACGCCCGGTGGGGGCTGCTCCAGATCGCGGCCTGGTTTCAGAAGCATGATCGGGCTTTGGAGTTGGCAACCGATCTTGTCGGACGGGACCTGGCGTCGGCCCAAATCCCGAAGAACCGCGTGTATGAGATTCTGCTGTACGAACTCATGGCGCGGGACCGTGTGGACGACGTGCTGCGTTACGCCGAAGAAGCGGGCCCCTTGCCCGGCTATCTCCAAACCGGGCTGGCCGCGTTTCGGGCGAAACACAAGTTGCCGGTGTCGACGTTGGCGGATTTGGAACAGGAGATCGCCCAACTTCGGGCGAAACACATTGGCCGCCGCCTTTCCATCCGCCCCAATGTCGATGCGGTCGAGCAGATCAGCCAGGCGCGCGCCGCGGACGGCTGGGACCGCTTCACGATCGCCGTGCAGGGGAACCACCTGTCCGTCGCCGCCAACGGCGTGCCCATCGCGGAGTACGAGGACGAATTCCCGAATGATTTCGGGATGATCGGCCTCTCTCTGGACACGGGCAAAACGTCGCGGCTGCTGGTGAAGAACATCCGCGTTCGGGGCCTTGCTAAGAATGAGAACCCGGCGGACATCACCGACGAACAGATGCAGCCGCTGTTTGATGGCAGCACCCTGGACGGCTGGACCGGCGACACGGACGACTGGAAAATCGAAGACGGCGTGATGGTCGGAGCAGGGTCGGCCAACAAGCTCAAGCTCAACATTGAGGATGAAACGCGGCGGACCGACTTCCTGCTCAAGCTGACATGCCGCGCAGAGGAAGGACGCGCGGGCCTGTTCTTCCGCGCCCAGCGACTCGCCAACAACCAGTTGACCGGCTACTGGGTCACGCTGGGGCCCGGTTTCGAGCGGGGACATTTCATCGACCGGGCCGGCATGTCGATTGACAGCAAGCTCGAAATCCTGAACGCCCTCCGCCGGAAGTTCCGCTTCTTCGATGCGTTCGTGTTTGCGAGGATCATCGGACAAAGCGATGCCGGCGACCCCAACTGGGCGTTTCAGGACTCCCAGGGACGAGATGTGACTCCCGCCGAAGGTTTGGTGGAGACCGTTCGAGAGATCATTGCGGAACTGAGATACTCGCACGACAACGACCTGATCGACTGGCTCAACGACCAGTCGATCGTCGAAGCCATCGACCACTGCCTTTCGATCGCGGATCAGAAAGAGAGTCCGCTGGAGGCCGGCGAGGCGCGGGAACTGGTCGAATCGGCGTTGGAGAGCTTCGGCTGGCACGCGTTGACGGCCGACGCGCTGCGCAGCCGGCTGGCGAAGCTGGATTCGGAATCCGTGCCTTTGAAGGAATTCGCTGCGCGCGAAAAGGCGCTCCGGAAAACGCTGGCCACACGCTACTGGGAGTTTGAGAGCAACGAAGCCGGCATGCCGTCTCTCGCGGATGACAGCTACCCCTTCGGCGCCTTCGGAATGGAGCGGACGCGCCGCAACGAGTGGCTCACACTTGCGCGGCATCTTGAGGGGTGCGACGAACCGGCTGGTGTCCCCGGCCTCTACCAAACGCTCGCCCAAGAGTACGGACCGATCACGGCGAGTACCAAGGACATCATCGACGGCTTGAGGCGACATGATCAGACCGTCCAATGGCCCGACCGGACCGTGCTGATTTGGGGCGGCCAGGAAATGGTCCGCGATGCCTGGCGGGACCTCAAGGAATTGAGCGACTGGCGGGTCCACTGTGCCATGGGCGCGTCCCCCACGTTCGCGCATTTTGCACCGTACTCGTTGGTTGTCGTCGACAGCCCGGGCTACCGGTCCTACACGCCCGATGAATGTCTGGCGCTGCAGGCGTATGTCGCGTCGGGGGGCTCGCTGCTGGTCGTCGTCTCGCCCGGTTTCCGTGAGGCGCAGCCGATCACGCTGCAGCCGCTGCTGGCGATGTTCGGTGCTTCCGCCGGGACCGAGGAAACGTTGCGGGCGAAAAGCACGTCCGTCACGCCGCATCCCATCACCAAGGGCGTGACCTCGGCGATGGCGAGGAATGCCGTTTCGCTGTCCGTGCCTGAGGCCGGCAAAGTCTTGATCAAATCGAAGAACCAAAATCTGCTGGCCGCCATGCCGTATGGCCGGGGGCGGGTTGTCTTGGCGTCGTTTGGCCAATGGTTTCTGCCCGCACCGCGCCGTCCTTCAAACCGTCCAAATGTGAGCTCGATCATCCCCCGGGCCTCGCATCCGCTCGATCTGCCGCTCGAACGGGGGCCGCGGGTGGAAGTGGAACTTCTCGGCCACGTCGTCGACTGGCTGTTGGAACCGCAGCATGACGCCGAGGCGATCGCTCGGCGTCAGGTCCTGGCTCGCAGCGGCTGGTCCTGCCTGCAATATGGAAACTTCGATCGCCGCTGGGAGGACGTCGATGAGATGATGCAAGGGGTTCAAGCGGAACTCGCACAACACTTTTCTGCGGAGGTGGCCGATCGCTGCACCTTTGAACTCTACAACTCGATTGTCTGGCCCACGATCGACTACGGACGTCTGAAATTCCTCTACGACCCGGACCGGACCGATGACCCGGCAACATTGGTTCAACTCGCCCGGAACCTGCACGACCGGTACCCCGGCAGCGCGGACCGGTTGGTCTACGACTACCTGCTGGCCAACGCCAAGCTCCGCTGGGCCGAGTGGCGGTTTCTGGACCGCGGCATCGAGATGAATCCGGAGGCACTCGCCGATGCCTACAAGGCGTTTGCGCAGATCGACGCGCCGGAGAAATCGCACCTTTGGGCTTGGTCGCGGTTGCGTCCCGCATGGAGCCTGATTCGCAATGAGCAGTTCGAGGAAGCCATGGCGCTGGCCCAACCGGTGGCCGACCGCATGCCGGTCAGCCTGGAAAAAGGGGTCGCAATGATTATTCTGGCCGACTGCCTCAAGAAGAGCGACCAAAGGGATCAGGCCGTCCGTTACTGGAAGGCACTCGTTGAGTTCCCCAAAATCGGAGCCCGAGAACTCGGCACACCAAAATACCTCGGCTTCGGCCAGTTTATGACGGGCCATCTTGGCATCCCCGCCATGCGGGAGATGGGCCTCCTCAAGTCGCCCGTCCAATGACAGTGCGTTGGTAACCGTTCACGGGCTGGATGGCTCCTGCACGGGGACTCGGGGTCAGGCACCGTTTTCGGCGGGAAAGCGGTTTCCGACACAACGGACGGGATGGCCGAAAATGGTGCCTGACCCCCACCCTGTGAACGCTTACGTCCGTTGTTGGATGTGTGGACGGGGCAGCCGGAACGACCGTCGTTGGCCCGACGCTCACGCTCCGGGCTCTGAGGGCGGGGCTTGCTCCGGCTTTGATGCTCCGCGGCCGGATTGCTCGTGTTGGCGGTCGATGCGGCGGAACATGGCGAACACGTCGCGAAAGCCGCCGATCATGACGAACACCGACAGCAGGGCGAAGCACACCAAACTGACGATGATCAGGCCTTTCCAGAACTCGCTCCACGCATTCATACCGGGGTCTCCGGAGGCTCGGTGTTCTCGGTATCGACAGTTGCGGCGCCATCCGTTGTGGCGTCATCCGTTGTGGCGTCATCCGTTGTGGCGTCATCCGTTGCGGCGTCATCCGTTGCGGCGTCATCCGTTGCGGCGTCCGCCAGGAGAATCGGCTCCTTGTCCGGGAACAACAGCGATCCGCCCACCATCAACACCAGCGAAAGCCCAGCGACGCTGAGGCCGACAATTTCGCTGCTGACGTCCATCCCCAGCGCGTCGCGGACAGGCGTCAGGCCCATCAAGGCCCCGAAGCCGCTCAGCAGCGCCAGCATCGCACCAGTGCGGCTGGCGCGCGGCCAATAGATTCCGCCAAGCAGGACTGCAAAGGCGCCGCTAAAGTAGATCGCTCCGGTGATCGCCATGTAGTCCCACAGGTTCTGCCCCAAGGGGTACCACAGCCCCCACACGAGCAGGAACACGCCGATGACGACCATCACCCCCCGCGCGATCCACAGACAGGCCCGGTCCGACAGCCGCCCGCCACTCAGCGGCACCGCCACGTCGTAGGCGATCACGCTCGCCCAACAAAGCAGATAACTGTCGTGGGTCGACATGAAGGCGGCCAACATGGCCGCGCCGATCAGGCCGATCATCCCTGCCGGGAGGATGTGGCTCAGGAAGATGGGCATCGCCTGGAGCTGAAGGTCGGCGTCGTCGACCAAGGCTCCGTCCGGCGTGAAGAACGTGCTGCGCAGGGAGTCGTCGTTCCAAATGTAGGCCATCGCGCAGATACCGAGAAACTGGGGGATCAATGACCGGATGAGAAAACCGATCGAAGACCACGCATACAGCCGCCGGACGGTCGCGACGGAGTCTGCCGCACAGGCGCGCATGACGGTCGTTTGCCAGACCGCGTTCGAGCAAATCCCCACCGTAAAGACCATCCACATCACATAGGACAGGCCAAAGCCATCCGCGTGAAAGGGGTCCATGCCCGCATCTCCGTGGACTTCCGCCACCGCCTGTTCCAACTGCAGCCAGCCGAGCTTGTCCCAGGCGAGGTAACAGGTGAGTAGCATTCCCACCGAAAGCAGCGCGAACTGCAAGTAGTCCGTAATCACCACCGACACCATCCCGCCCAGGACGGTGTACACCAGCACGATGACGATCAAACCGGTCATCACCCAGTTGACCGCCGTCGGATCGGACAGCCCGGTCAGCGCGGTCACGAACAAGGCCCCCGCCTTCAGGAACATCCCCATGTTGAGGATGCCGGAACCGGCCAGCATGACGGCTCCGACCACGCGAACCTTTGGCCCGAACCGCTTTCCGTAGTATTCGGGAATCGTGATGACCCCCAACCGGCGGAGCGGCACGACAATAAACCCGGTCAACCCGATGATCAGTGACGAGATGGCCGCGATGATCCCGATGTGCATCGCCGAGAAACCGCCGGTCAGCCCCATTTGGGCTGAGTACATCACCGTCACCAACCCCAGCTCGGAGCCGATCATCGTGGCAATCGCCAACGACGACCGCAGCGACCGCCCGGCAACGACGTAGTCGCTCATGCCGGAGATGTACCGGTTCACATACAGTCCGATCGCCACGGTCCCCGCGAGATACACGGCGACAATCAGCCAATCCAGGTATGTGAAATTCGTGGCGATGCGATTCGTCGTCCTGTACTGGAGCCGCTGACCGGTGCCGTGTGCATCGGATTCGACGCACCAGAGAAGGCGACCTCGACCGGAGGTCCGACTCCGCAGACTACCCGCTTCGCGTTCAACGGGAAAGCGTTCGGCCACAGAATGCAGCGTGACTTGTTGTTTCCCATGAGGAAGGGTGGCATGCTCTCACGCCCTTTCGGCGGGTGAGCATGGGGAAGGGTCTGCCTCATGCCGACCCGGCGAACGCCGTGACGGCATGCCACCCGCGACTTCCTCAAAACGCAACAATCTGCTCCTGCCCCCATCGCTCCTGCACGGACCATCGGAAGCTGCCGAATCGTGCGACCATCGCTTATGATGGAACCCGTAATCATGGGAAGCGTGCGAGCGCCTCGATGATCGGATTGAATCAGAACCGAGACGCTCCCAATAATGGACGGCGGTCAAATGTGTGATGCTTTTCTCTCGTCCGAGATGCAATACGTGGAACAGCAAGCTCGCTGCGGTCGATTCGCCGCCGCCTGCCTGTGGGGATGGGTCGTGCTTTTCTCTACTCCGGCCTGCGGCTCGGCGGCGGACGACTTCGAGCAAGTCGCCTCAATCATTCAGCAACGCTGCCTGCAGTGCCACAACGAGGCCGACCGCAAGGGCGATTTCTCGTTGCAAACAGCCGAGGACCTGTCGGAATTCGGCCTGCTGGATGAACAGAATCCGGAGGAGAGCGGCCTGCTGGCGGTCGTTCTGCCCGATGACGGCGAGCCCCCGAGTATGCCCCAGGACGGCGAACCGCTCTCGGCGGACGAGGTTGAGGTCATCCGTCGGTGGATCAAATCGGGGGCCAAATGGCCCGCAGACCGCCGGCTGCACGAGCCGGTCGTCGACGATTTCGACTGGTGGTCGTTTCAGCCGGTTCAGCGCCCGGACATCCCCGCCTTTCCCGGCGGCTCGGCGCAGGCAGAATGGATTCGAACGCCGGTCGACGCGTTCATTCTCGCCAAACTGGATGAACAGGGGCTCACCCACACGGGCGAGGCGGACCGGCGAACGTTGATCCGCCGGGTGACGTACGACCTGACCGGGCTGCCTCCCTCACCGCAAGACGTGCGGAACTTCGTGGCCGACCGGCAGCCGCGGGCGTACGAACGGTTGGTCGATCGTCTGCTGTCTTCGCCGCATTACGGTGAACGGTGGGCCCGCCATTGGCTCGATGTCGTCAAGTACGCCGACACCTGCGGATACGACAAAGACAAACTGCGGCCCCACGCGTGGCCCTATCGGGACTACGTCATCCGCAGCTTCAACGACGACAAGCCGTACCGTCGGTTCGTCCACGAGCAGATCGCCGGCGATGTTCTCTTTCCCGGAACACCGGACGGCATCCTCGGACTCGGTTTCCTCGCCACTGGCCCGTGGGACTTTATCGGACACGTCGAGGTCCCCGAATCGAAAATCGACGGCCAGGTGGCTCGCAACCTCGACCGTGACGAAGTTGTCTCCAACACGCTCAATACGTTCTGCAGCGCGACCATCCAGTGCGCCCGCTGCCACAACCACAAGTTCGACCCGTTCACACAAGAGCAATACTACGGCCTGCAGGCGGTGTTTGCGGCTGTCGACCGGGCGAATCGACCGTATGATCTCGATCCGGACGTCGTTCGTCAGCGCCAGCAACTCGCCGCGCAGCTCGACGAAGCCAAAGCCGACAGGACGCGGCTCCAGCAGGAGCTGCAAGCGGCCGGCGCGGATGAACTCGTGGAACTTCAGCGGGCTGTCGCGGATCTCGAGCCCCGGGCGGCTCCTCAATCGAAGTTGCCGCAGTTCGGCTACCACAGCGCGATCGCCAGCGATCCGGACGCCGCCAAGTGGGTCCAGATCGACCTCGGGCGGGAGGTGTCACTCGCCCGAATCATCCTGCGCCCCTGCCATGACGACTACGCGGGCATCGGTGCCGGGTTTGGCTTCCCCCGCCGTTTCCACATCACGGGCTCACAACAGATCGCGGCCGAAGACGGGCAACCGGCCCAGTTCATCGACCCGATCACTCTTGCGGACAGGACGCATGAGGACGTACCCAATCCCGGCCTTGCATCCGTTGAACTCAACCTCGACGGTCCGAAAGTCCGCTATCTGAGAGTGGCCGCCACGAAGCTGGCGGAGCGGAAAGACGACTTCATTTTCGCGCTCGCCGAACTGCAGGCGATCGATGCGGAGGGCAGCAACGTCGCTCGCGACGCGGTGGTCACGTCGCTGGATTCGATTGAAGCACCGGTTCGCTGGTCCCGGCAGAATCTCATCGACGGAATCTGGGCCGCGCCGCAAAGCGAAGACGCCGCCCGGCAATTGAAGGACGTGGAAGCGCAGCTGGCCGCGCTGCGGGACCGCATCAACACTCCGGAGCGGCGGCAGCGAAAAGCGGATCTCGACGAACTCATCAAGCAAACCGACGGGGAACTGAAATCGCTCCCTCCGGGGAAGCTGGTTTACGCAGCTGCCACGGCCTTCAAGCCGCAGGGCCAGTTCAAGCCGACACAGGGCGTGCCGCGCGTCATCAAGGTGCTGCATCGGGGCAGCGTCCAGCAACCGGGCGAAGTCGCACGCCCCGGAGCACTGCCGCTCTCACCGGAACAGGTTCCGGTCTTCTCCCTCGGCGAGCATGCCGCCGAAGGAGACCGACGGGCCGCGCTGGCCCAATGGATCACCCGCGACGACCATCCGCTCACGTGGCGGTCGATCGTCAATCGCGTTTGGCAGTACCACTTTGGACGCGGGATTGTCGAGTCCCCCAACGACTTCGGTCGCATGGGGCAACAGCCGACGCATCCGCAGTTGTTCGACTGGCTGGCGGTCGAATTCCGCGACAAGGGGCAATCGTTCAAACAGTTGCATCGGATGATCGTGACCAGCGCCGCCTATCGGCAGGGATCGGGTGGAAACGAGGCGAACGCCCGCATCGACGGAGCGAACCGCTACCTGTGGCGAATGACACGCCGGCGCCTCGAAGCCGAAGAGATTCGGGACACAATCCTCTCCGTCAGCGACCGGCTCAACTCCCAGATGGGAGGTCCGGGATTTTATCTGTTCGCGCTGGAGCGGACCGAGCACTCGCCCCACTACGAGTACCACAAGTTCGACCCGGAGGACGCGCAGTCCCATCGCCGCGCGGCATACCGTTTCATCGTACGGTCGCAGCCCGATCCGTTCATGACCACGCTCGACTGCGCCGACTCCTCACAAAGCACGCCGCTTCGTGATGAGACACTGACGTCGCTGCAAGCGTTGTCGCTGCTCAACAACCGCTTTAATCTGTCGATGTCGCAGCACTTCGCCCGCCGACTGGAGAGGGAGGCGGCCTCACTTTCAGAACGGGTGGAGCGAGCCCTGCAGCTCACTCTCGGCCGCGCACCGTCCGCGGCAGAGAGCGAGCAACTCATCCAATACGCCCAACAACACGGGCTGCCCAACCTTTGCCGGGTGTTGTTTAACCTGAGCGAGTTTGTGTACTTGGATTGAGGTCAAGACCAGTGGAACATCGTGATCATCCAGAGCCGATTAGGATTGGTCGCACCTGGTGGGCAGCCCTGTTTATTTTTGGATTGTCAATGGTGGCGACCATAGGGGCTGCCATTCTTGTGTAAGCGTTCACAGGGTGGGGGTCAGGCACCATTTTCGGCGGGAAGCGGTCTCCGGCTCAAAGGACGTGATTGCCGAAAATGGTG
>JAJDEI010000089.1 GCA_029259845.1 Planctomycetaceae bacterium
TCGAAATTGACTCCAAAGTCTGACCTCGTCACTTGGGGTGATGTGACGATTTCCAATCAACGAAGTAACATCCAACGCGTTTCACTTCCAAACGACGGTTTGAGCGTCGTTTTATCACGTTTCGACGTGCGATTGCCGTGAGTTCCGTGCGTCTTGCCAATCATCGATTTCAGATCGCCCCAGCCACCCTCCCACCATCGAAAGGATGCACCCGGGTCATGAGGAGAAGATTCGCCGTGTTGACAACCGGGCCGTCGACAGCGAGTATTGGCCAACAGCGAGGCCCCTATGATTATTCGATCGTTAACAAAGGAGCGAGTCGTTGCACTCGCGATCGTCGTTCTCAACGTTGCGCTTGCCCTGTCGTTCTCGACCGTCTCGAAGAATCGCGGGACTGTTGCCGGAGCGGCCTTCTGCCTGTCGCTGCCCGGTCTGGCGATCATCTGGTATCGCGAGGCCCTCAGTGTGGTTGGACGCGACAGAGGCGTCTTCCGCCGATCACCGCCGACGTTCGTCGATGTCTTCGGCTGGGGGTTCCTGGTCGGGCTCCCACTGATCTTCCTCTATGGCCTGTTGCCCTGAGGCCTGTTGCCTTGGCCGAGGCCGACTTGGATGTTCGGTGCGAGCGGCACGAGCCTCGCCCTACCGGGGCTTGAAACGGCCCTCAGCGAATCATGATGCAGGACGGGCCCGGCTGGGAGACCGGCGGGCCCGCGCTCGTCAGGCTCCCGTTTTCGGGATTGATCCGAAACACCGCAATGTTGTTGCCCGGCATGTTGGCGCAGAGCAGCAACGCGCCATTGGGTGTGATGGCCAGATTCTGCGGCCCCTTGCCGAGACTCGGTTCGATCCCCACCAGCGACAGCCGCCCGTCGCTGGCAATCTCGTAGGCGGCAATGCTGTCGTGGCCGCGGTTGGTGCCATACAAGTAGCGGCCGTTCGGCGTGATCTTCACGTCGGCACAGTAGCTCGTGCCGTCGAACCCTTCCGGCAGCGTGGAAATCGTCTGTTGCTCGATGAGCAGCCCCGGTTCGGGCACGTAATCGAACATCGTGACCGAGTTGGCCATCTCGTTGATCACATAGACGTGCCGGCCATCCGGGTGAAACGTGAGGTGTCTCGGACCGGCACCGGGGGGTGTCCGTACGAATGGCTGCCGATGCGTCGCAAGCGTCGCCGCGGCGACGTCCAGGCGATAGCCCCGCAACTGATCGAGGCCGAGGTCCGCCGCGAAGGCGAACCGGTGGTCGGGACTGATGACGATGCTATGCGCGTGAGGACCTTCCTGCCGCGCCGGGTCAACGCTCGATCCGGCATGTTGCACAAAGGAGGCGGCCTCGCCCAGTGATCCGTCTTCCCGAACCGGCAACGACGCCACGCTGCCGGTGGAATAGTTGGCGACCACGAGCATTTTCCCCGTCTGGTCGATGTCCAGATAGCACGACGCGGTGCCGCGCGTCGACTGCCGATTCAGCAACGTCATCCGACCGGTCTCTCCGTCAAGTTCGTAGGCGGCGACCTGCTCATTCGTTTTTCCACCGAATTGTCCGGGTGCATGAATGGCGTACAGGAACCTGTTGTCCGGAGAGAGCGTCATGAAAAACGGATGTTCGACATCCGTCGTCCGGTGCACCGGTTTGAGCCGGCCCGCAGCGACGTCCAATCGGTAGGCATGAATCGCTCCGTCGTCGCCGGGAGCAAATGCCGAAACGAAGACCAGCAGGTCGTCTGCATGCAGGCGGGGAGCACTCACACTCGGCAGGGCACAGACGGCCAGCATCAGCAGGGATCGCACGAAGAGACGGATCATGATTGGCTCAAGGGCAGGGGCCACGGAAGGGGTTCATCACGGTGAGTCCCCGCATTGTACCCCCGACAGCGGGCCGCTCCCAACTCAAGAGGCAACAAAGCTTTGCCAGGGGGTGTATCCGTTCGATGGCGGTGCTCGCTCATTTCCGGGTGGCTGGGGCGTTGTTGCGGCAAAGGAAACGTGCCTCAGGCCAATGCACTGGGGCCGTCACGCGGTTTGTTCACCGTCCACAGCCCCAGAGTTGCGGGCGGCCAATCACTCATCGGTTTCAGATCGCCCCAGCCCTCCCCGTTTGGCTTCCATGATTCCTGTTAACCCGGAGGCGACGCCGACGGCGAACCGCCAACAATTCCCGGAGTCGTCAACTGTCGCACATTGGTCCGTCAAGACTGCGTTGTGTGCTGCTTTTCCTTTCTCTGTCAAAGGGCGACCAGCAACCTTGCCGCGCCGCGTGCGTGTGCAGGGGCCGCTGTTGGAGTGGAATGCGTCCGATCACCACCGGCCGCTGGGGACCAACGTTTCACGACCGGTCGGTCGCGCCGGGTGACGGATCGTTCGGATCGAGGAACGCGAACAGCTTGCCGACCGTGCGGCTGATGTTGTTGGGGTCGAGGAGGGTTTCGGTCCAGGTCTGTCGTCCGGTAGAGAAGTTGGTCCACACGGCGGTGACGTACGGCTCGTAGGACTCGCGGACGATTTCGTAGAAACCTTGCTCACGGATGTTGGCCAGCGACTTCCGGTAGTGGCCGATCACACTCCGATTAAAAAGCCCCCCGGCGACGCGGATCCCCGTGAGCGTGCCGTCGGTCACCGTCTTGACCCCGTTGAGCGATTGCATGGTGACCGCGCTGCTGAGGCTGAGCAGGCCGACGTTTTCCTGCGTGGCAACGCTTTGCATCTCCTCCCACAACCGCCGCACCTCGGCCTCCGGCAGCAGTTTGGTGAGGTCCGCCTTGTTAAGGTCGCGGCGGGTTTGCTCCAGGGTTGCCCGCAAGTCGTCAACAGACAGCGGCGGGCGGTCGATTGTGCTCGCAGCCGATCCGCTCACCCGCTGGATCGCGTCCAGGATGTCATCCATATTGTGAATCGTCGACGTTTCGTCAATCACCCCCTGTTTCTGCAACTCCCGGGCAACCTCGTTCACATACGTCCGTGTGCCGTAGGCGATGTCGCTGACAGCCGCCAGCACCCACATGGGGGAGACGTGCAGCGTCGCCAGCCCGGCCAGATCGACAAAGTTGCCGACCGCCTTCCGTGCGATGTGCTCGCCCGCTTCATCTTCCGCGGGTGCCGACCCAGCCACGCCGCCGATCGTTTCTGTCAGAAAGCAAAGCGAATTGTCGATGGCGATCTCATACGACTTAGATGTCTGAAACGCCTGCGGCACGACGAATGCCGCCACCTCTTTGGCCGCTCCCGCCGTGAGTCCGACGCCGCTCCTCAGCAGGCGTTCCGGCAGCGAAACGCTGTACAGCAGGCTGCGGGTGAACGGAGACAAAGCGGGCTCCCCGTCGGAGCCCGGCTCAACCGCCGACGTGGCCGTACCGGCGATCGGCAGGTCCGGGTGGGCGTCGCCGTCTTTCCAGCGGCTCCCGCAGGCCGGACAAACGAATGCGTGCGCGTCCCGGCCAACCGACCGCATGTGCGTGAGACAATTTGGACAGCCAGTCGCCCGTACGACCCGGTCGTTCACACCGGTTGGCATTGGCGGTGCGGTCGTGGTATCGGTCTCAACCGGCGCCGTTTCAGCCGGCGTTGCGTCCGGCGACCCATGGGGGGCGCTCTCGTCCGGACGGCTGAACGTCCCATGACACGTTTCGCATCGCTGCTCCCGTGCGCCCTCCGCAACAGGCGGCAGCGAAGTGTGACAACGCGGACAAACAGCCATTGACGACATGGGTCACCTCGCCTGCAGATTCGGACGGGATTCGTTGAATGATCCTCTCACGCGTCAACGTTCCCGAGGCCGTTTTGGATCATGGGAACTCTAACGAACCGGATCGTTCTGCCGCAGACCAATCCGAGCCTGTTGGGAGAACGGGACCATTCTTCCCGATGCTGCCGCAGGCATGGGAGGAAAACTCAACGCGTCACCCGCGCTGGCTGAGTATGATGATTCTTGCATCAGACCGGAAGTTGGGATTGAGGCGGCATCTTGGAAGACGAACCGAACAGCATCGCTTGTCCGCTCTGCGCGGCCCAACGGGCTGTTCCGTGGCACACGGATCCGTGGCGAGAGTATCTCCGTTGTGCCCATTGTCGGCTGATCTTCGTTCCGCCGGCTTTTCACCTCTCACTGGCCGCCGAGAAACACGAATACGACCTGCATCAAAACTCACCGGACGATCCAGGTTATCGGAAATTCCTCGGCCGCCTCTTGGATCCCGTCGATGCGCGGCTGGCGCCGGAGAGCAGCGGTCTCGATTTCGGTTCGGGCCCCGGGCCGACATTGTCGGTCATGTTCGAGGAGGCCGGACATCGGATGGACATCTACGACCCTTTTTATGCCACGGACCCATCTCCGCTTGCCCGCCGGTACGATTTCGTCACGGCCAGCGAAGTGGTCGAGCACTTCCGCAATCCGCAGGAAGAGCTGAACCGCGTATGGAAGCTTGTGACGCCCGGGGGACTGCTCGGCATGATGACCAAACTGGCGTTGGGCTGGGACGCGTTTTCCCGCTGGCACTACAAGCATGACCGCACCCACGTCAGCTTCTTCTCACGCGAAACCTTTCGGTGGCTGGCAGCAGAATGGAACGCTGAGTTGGAATTCGTCGGAAACGACGTTGTTCTTATGCGGCGTCATGCATGAGCGGCGATTCCAACGGGCGATCGGATCCGGCGTGACTGGCTTGACGGGCGCACTATTTTTTCGAGAGTCGCACTTCCATGACGTCCAGAAGGTCCGTCGGCGTGAAGCAAGGTTCCTGATTTCGCTGGGTCGCACGGTAAACGGTCTGCTTGACGTACGCCAGCAACTCGCCGACATTCACCACACCCTCCGCCTGGCTGACCGCCCCCTTTCTTGTAGCACCGTCCGCTTCGCCATCGAGCCCTTTGAGCACGAACGCTGTGAACGCACCGTGAGGGTTGCCGTTGTTGTCAACGTACTGCTCTCCTTCAAACGCCTCGTCGGTTCCGCTTGTTGCGGCGACGACGAGGTTGCCCGTCTCAGCGACACTGCGGACCGTTGCTTTGGAGTCGGCCAGTATTCCGGACTGGCAAGTGTCGATCATCCAGATGACGTGGCAGCGAAAGGAACTCAGCTTCTCGAGTTGCCGCCAACTGATGGCCCGCTGTTTCACCTGTTCATTATCCGTTGTCTCCATGGGAGGGATGTAATAATACTCGCCGTCAATCGCTTTGCCATGTCCGGACAAGTATACAAGCACAACATCCTTGGGGCCGACCGGGTTTAAGTCGCGTTGAATCTGTGCGATATACGTGTCCACATTGCCTGGAGTAATCAGCTCGTTAAACAATGTGAGTTCCTGGTCGAATTCATAGAGGCCGCTCTCGCGTTCTTCCTCATAGAGTGACTTGACGACGGCTTTGACATCGTCGACAGGGTACTTGAGCGTCGGCCAGTAGGCCTCGTCATAGTGGTTTGAGGCAAGGGCCAACACGTGAAGCTTGGGCGGTTGCTCCGTCTTGGGGTCGGCGGGCTGGGCGCGGTTGGCGCGGGTATCCTGGTTCTGCACGGCTCGGACGATCGGTTTGTCTTTCTCCGCGATGCTCGCCGTGAATCGATTCAACCGGTCGGCGGCGGTCGTGGTGAACGTCAGCGTCCGCTTCGTGCGGCCACCGCCCACGGCTTCGTCTTGGACCTGCTGGGCTTCGCCCGCCGAGCGCCCGCCGTGGGTGGCCCGCACCGCGAACGTGTCCGGATCGGTGTTGGCCGGCGTCGTGAATTCCGCTTTCAGCGTGATCTGTTCGCCCGGCCCGAACTGACGTGTCGCCACCGGCTCGACGATTTTGATGTCCGGGACTGTGGCAGCCTTGGCGGCGATGTTTTCGTTGAAATTCGCCGGGATCGGCTCGTTGCCGGCGGTGAGGGCATCGAACACGCTTCCCGTCCGGAAAATCCCCTGGAACAGGTCCGGTCGCTCAAAGTCTTTCTGTAAGGAAGCCGCCTCCAGAAAGCGGGGCGTGAAGTTGCGACCGCGGTTAATCTGCCAACCGAACAGCCGGTGCCCCTCAGCGATCGATGCGTCGTAGTACCCTTCTGGTGTGAAAAGCGCCCACTCGCCTTGGGCATCCACGAGCAACGTCATGAGCGGTTCCCAACCCGGCACCGTCGGCTTGAGGGCAATCTGCCGCCCGCCGCGATCGACCGTGAAGAGCACGGTTTCCCACAAAGGGTGTCGGTCCAGGACGGCTTTGATCTGGGCTGGATCGAACAAGTCGCCCTGGGCGGCTGTAGTTAATTTGGTGATGACGTCGCCGTTGCGAAGTTCGCGTCCGAAAGCGATCCCCATTGGCAAGACATCGTGCACGACGAGGCGGCCGTTCTCCAATCGAAAATCGGCCCCCCACGCAGATTGATGGGGAAACGTGGGGCTCTCCGCTTGCAATCCGGCGAGGCTCCAGACCTTGATCGTCTGGTCCTCAGCACCGGAGACAAGGAACCGTCCGTCGTGTGAGACCCCCACGGAGAGAACCTCGCCGTTGTGGTCGCGGAAGTAGCGCAGCAGCTTTGCCGGCCGGCCCGCCGTCGGCAGGCGGTAGACATAGATGCCGTTCTGGTTCGTCGTGCCGATGGCAACGGCAAACGGACGCCCCTGGGCATCGGGAACGATGCAGGAGTGCCCTTCGAACTCGCCCTGCCGTTTCTCATTGAGCCGGATCCGCCCGGCCTCGGCACCGTTCAGCAGGAGCCGCACCTCGGACCCGTTCGCTGCCGGGACGGCCTGCCATCCGCCCGCGAACGTACCGGGCCCAATGTAGCCGTCCGGCAGAGCCGGTTGTTCGAGACGGTGCAGGTCCGGCTGCGAAAGGAGAAAGTCGGAATAAATCTGACGGTCGGGAGCCGTGCTGAACCCGATCTCATAGGCGGGCGGTGCGGCCGGGAGTTGCACCGCTTGTGGCCGTTTGAAGGCGACGTGCGTCACTCGCTGCGCGCGGCTGTGCAAACGGACCGGCGGCTGTGAGGAGAGCGGTTTGGCGAGTAACGTTCCGTCCGGTCCAGCGAGCCGGAACACCCGGACGTCCTGCGTATCGTCGGCATGCGTCGCCAGAAACTGGCCGTCGCCGCTGATAGTGACGGCGTTGGTGTGCTCCGTCCGCGAGATGAGTGCTTGATCGGCCAGTGCGCCGCTTGCCGTGTCCCACAACTCGACGACCGATTCACTCCGTTCGTCCAGAAAGTTGGCGACCGCAAGCAATCGGCCATCCGGACCGAACGCCAGTGAACTCGGCTCACGCTTGTGGAACCGCAACACGCGGGGCGCGGGCTGCGGTCCAGGCGTCCAGAGGAACAGATGGCCGGCTGTGTCGGCGGAGGCCCACAGTCGCCCGTCGGTGGAGCGCGCCAGGGCCGAGACCCGTCCCTCGTGGATTTGCGGCAACACCTGAAGCTGCCGGACTTCGCCGGCAACCGAATAGAGTACGAGCCGCCAGCGATTCATGGCGTTGGGGTCGGTTGCTTCGGCGATCACCATCAGGTCGTTGGACAGGAACAACGCCGGTTGTCTCTCGAACAGCTTGCTGCCGCGGGGGGGGCGAATCTGCGTTGGCGCCCAGTTGCCGCGCTGGCCGGGCTGCTCCGTCCACAGCCAGACGGCACCGTCGAATCCCGCGGAGACCAGACGCCGTCCGTCCGGCGAAAAGTTGAGGCTCGTGACGGACTGCGTATGGCCCGGCAGGTGTGTCGCTTCGTCCCGGACGGGCGGCAATGACCCTTCGACTTCGTAGCGGTCGATGTCAATCAGGATGATGTCGCCGTTGGCACCACGGGCGCTTTGCCCGGCAATCGCGAGTCGCTCCCCGTTTGGTGAGAGGGCCATGACGTTAATCAGCCCCCGGTTGGCGCGGGCGACTTCCCAGCGCAGGGTGCGGATGGGGGTCGCTTTGTCGGGACCGTTCACGCCCTGTTGGTTGTTCCAGCCGACATCCCAAACATGGACGGTTTTGTCGAACCCGGCCGCGAACAGCCTCGCAGAATCGTTCGAGAACGCGACCGAACGTGTCCGCGACGCCGGACCGAATGTATTGAGCACCAGGCGGGGCCGGCCTTCTTCCGGTTGGGGCTGGGCGACGGCGATACGGCTCGAACCGGCAAACAGGACTGCGGCGACCACAATCGTCGCGGCGACGAGCGTCTTGGCCGAAGGTTGCCGTTTCGCTCTCGGAATCCTGGCGGCCTTTTGACGAACGTGTGCCGCGGCTGCCTCATCGGTACCGATGCTCGAGGACGTTCTGGCGCCTCGCACTGCTGACACGGTCGTGGCATATAAACGGGTGTTCTTCAGCGGGGGGCGAATGGTCATTGGTGTCAGATACTCCCGGACGGTGAAGAATGCCCGACGTTCGAGCAAAGTGCGCGATTTGTTGTTCGCTCAAGCCACGTTTAAGGATTCGCCCTTCTCTCATGGAGCCATGCGACGTGAGTCCTGTTGCGAAACCACAAGCGACGCGGTCGACGGGTTCAGAATTCGCGATGACTGGCCTAATTCGGCGCGGCTTCTGTCGGCAGGTCGACCGGCGGATCGGGTTTTTCGTAGCGGACACTCACGGCGGCGAGCAGAGTCTTACCGAAGTGCCGCGCGACCGACTCGTAGGCCGAAGCGACCTTCGCCCCCAAACCGGTGCCGATGTCCCCTTTGGCCTTGCCGATGAGTTCTTCTTCGGGAATGTCGTCGCCAGTCCAGGCGGGGAAGAAGCTGGCCGAAATCGTGCCGATGGCGGTGGTTTCTTGCTGCAACGTGGCGATGGCCGAGTCCGGGACGTCGGTGATCAAGAATTTCAGCGACCGGTTGTTGGTCACATGCCAGCCGTCGACGGTCCCGGCCTGTCCGGCGGGGACCATCCAGATTCCCAGGTTGCGAAACCCTGCATTCTCACTGAATTCAAAGGTGTTCACTCCGTCAACGGTCAGTTTCACGCCGACGTCGATGGCGGAGGCATTGTGCAGCCGGACAACATACTCCTGCCCCTTGGAGAGGCTCACCAATGCGAACCCGGCAAAGTCCTCCACCGGAACCGGCGTGAGTGAATCCCCATCACGCAGGAGGATTTCGACGCGGTAAGGACTGGAATCGGCAGCCGCAACGGCGGTCGTCCCGACGAGCGCGAACGACGGCTCGGCGATATCAGCGGCCAGTTGCTTGTCGCGTTGTTGAATCGTTTCATCACGAGATTGCGCGGCGTCCGCCGCCGCGTTGGCCGTGCTTGTGTTCGGGGCTAGATCGGTCGTGGTTCCGAGCAGGTTGACGACATCTTCGACGCTGTCAACCGAGACCCGCTCACGAAACTGACCGAGCGTCGAACCGGTTTGGTCGACCATCTCGGCTTTGATCTGGACGGTCGGCGTTGGGTCAGCGGCGGAGGAGAAGCTCCCCCGAATCTCCAACCGGGCCAGCTTGCCGATCTGGACGTCCGACTTTTTTAAACGCGCGGTCAAGGCGGCCTTAATACGAATGCCCGCGCTGGAACTGGGCGGCCCGGAGAAGGTTCCCACGCTGACCGTTCTGTCCCCGTGCGTGCTGAGATAGGTTTGCACCTTTTCGACGATGTTGTCGAGCGCATCATCAAGATCCTTGGCGGCTGCTGTCGCGGGCATCACGGAGGCGGCCATTAGGAACATGACGACAGGCAGGATCGGGGCAGCAATGCGTTTGCGTGTCATGGCGGTTTGCTCCTCGGCACGAAAGCCGTTGGGGTCTCTCAGGGAATGAGACGGTCCTCCCGCGCTCGGGGAAGTTCCCGTCTGAGGGGAGAACGCCCGGGCCGCGCCGATCTTCCACATTTCTGAGTCTGTTTCGGGGAACGGTGCGAAGACCGGATTCCGTGTGGATCACCGAAGCCCGTGATTCGCGAGGCACCGGCGATTGCAGGATCCGGCATTCTCTCCGGCCCAACGCCGGCGACTCCCCGTCCGTCCGGGAGGTGTTTCGCGAAGCAGCGGTCTCCATCGAACAAACGAGGCACGGCGGTGTTGGTCCGCCGTCCCTCGTTCGGGCTCAAGCATGGTTTTCCGGGTGTTGAGGTTCCCGGATTTCAGCAGGCACGTCTCATTCGGCGGCCGGTTCTCCAGGCGGAGTGTCCTGCTCGGGAACCCCTTCAGGAACCTGGACGGCTGCGCCGTCTTCGGACTCCGGAATAACCGGCATGTTTGCCGGTTCAGGGAATGCGGACTCCGGGATGTCGCTCAGTTTCTCCTTGCGGTCCTCCGCCTTGAGGATGGAGTATTGCGCACCCTCTTTGCCTTCGAGATCGAAACGGCCCCAGTAGTGATGCCGGTGCGGGTTGTAGTAGTACACGTACCGGGGGCGTGACGGGTAGTGCACGCAGTAGTGATAGTTGTAACTGTTGTAGTTGGTGTACGGCTTGTAGTAGTACGTCCGGTAGTAGTACGAGCGAGACGGATAGTATGACCAGCTCGAATAGTACTGCCGGTGGGCCGCTTGCGACTGCTGGGCCGTCAGCATCGTGCCGGCAAGCACGGTCGCGATGATCAAGAATCGTCGTAGTCCTCTCATGGTGTCCTCCAAGTCGGTAAAGGTCGAAAAGGCTCGGTTTGAGTCCGCACGCGCGGACCATAGGCAGCGTCTGCCAACAAGGCAAACAGAAACAGGTGAACTCCTCGTAACGATGGTGTGGTTCAATTCGCAGGCCCATCGAACGGCAGATTCTCGGGCGGATCCGGATTCACGTATCGCACGCTCACGGATGCCAGGGGAAACCGGCCGAAATGCCGTTCGACAATGGTGCTGCGGGAACCGAGTTCCGGTCCCTTGCTGGTTCCAATTCGCGCTCCCTTTGTCCCCCCAACATCCGCCAGAAGTTTGGCTTCCAGGGGATGAATCGGCTCGCCTTCTTCCCAGGCCCCATAGAACGTCGCCGTGATGGTGCCGATCTTCGCCGGAAAACCGAGCGTTGATGCGACCGCGTCGGGCTCTGCGCTGAGGCGGAACGCGTAGACTCTTTCCGGGTTGCGATACCAACCGTCGATGCGGGCCGAGTACGGTTTCCCGCCGTTGCTGTTGGTCCCCCGGATTAGCCATTTTCCTGTTTTTGCGAATCCGGGAATTTCGCTGAAAAAGAGTGAGTTAATCCCGTCGATGAGCAATTCAACACCCACATCATGAGGGGCCGTGTTGGTCACGACGATCGAGTATTCGTCGCCTTCCTGCAAATCGCAGAAAGCAAGCCCGTTACCGACCGTTGAGATTTCGATCGGCTCAAAGATCGAGGCCCCTTGGCGTCGCACTTTGACCTGCATGTGGTACGGACTTGTGGAACTGGCAGCAATGGTGTTGGGAGTCACCTGATGGAACCCCCCGCTTTTGATGCTGGTCAGCAACCGCTGGTCCCGTGTTTGGGCGTCGGGGAGTTGGCCCGTCGAAACCAGTTGGCTGGCTCCACTGGCGGGATTGCCGCCCGTTGGTGGGGAGGTCCCGGGTGTGGGATTGCCACCCGCCGGCGGGTTCGCACCCGTTGGCGGATCGGCGCCTGCGGGAGGATTGGCACTTGCTGGAGGATTGGCACCTGCGGGCGGCTTGGCGACTGCGAGCGGCTTGGCACCTGCGGGCGGCTTGGCACCTGCGGGCGGATTCTGCGCGACCGGTGGATTCGTACCAGCCGGGGGATTGGCAGGCTGAGGACTGACCGGTTTCGAGCCGCCCACTTTGGGGGCGGGATTCTCGCCATTGCCGGCCGCCGCATCTCCCGGAGGATCTGTCGCGGCCGTGTCTGCGATGTCAGTCGCTGCTTCGTTCGCGTTCTTTTCAACCACCGCCGATTCGCCATCGAAACTGGCAGGCTGTGCGATGGCGAGCACGTCCTCCAACTGATCGACGGAGACATCCGCTCGGTTTCGGAATTCGGAAACCTCCACGCCGGCCGAATTCACGAGCCGCGCCTGGATTGCGACCCGTGCGAAATCAGCACCCGTGTCCACCTGAAACTGGCCCCTCACCTCCCAGCGTGCGAGTGGGGCGACTTTGATCTCCCGGGACTCCAGTTCCGCTTTCAGCAGATTCACTAACTTTCGGCCGGAGCTGTTTCCGGGAGGGCCCTCGAAGTTCCCCATACTGATTTGGGGCTGTTTTTTCTCTTTGAGATACACCTCGATCTTGTCCGAGATGTCTTTGATCGCTTCATCAAGCGAGCCTTTCGCCTGGGCTGTGTTTGCCAGCGACAACACGAATATCGCCGCCAGGACAGGCAGGATGTGGATGACATTTTTCATGTGATTGTTCCCCGCATCTTGATGAATGTTGAGTTTTTCGCCAGAGATTCGCTCGCTGCCGCCAACCTTTCCTCGACCGTGGATTGTCCGCCGTGTGGCGTTTGCCGTGTGCCGTTCGTGGTCAGTTGACGGGGACTCCTCGGCCCGTTTCCCGGGCCGCTTCCTGAAACACCGAAACACTCGACTCCTGCGAGTCCCAGAACGACCGTTTGATCGTCCCGTCCTTGGCACCCAATGGTCCAAGACCCAGTCGGGCCAGACTCACGTTCTTGATTTGTTCGGCCAGTCCGGACGGGCTCTCGTATCCCAATTCCCGGGCGGCGGTTTCCAGATTGAGGTTGCGGTCGTACCGCCGCGCGACGAACTTGACAGGCTCCTCAGCGTCCGCCAGCACGTAGAACGGCTTGTCGGCATCGTCTCCGACCTGGAGGAACGGGCCGATCGCTTTCTCAAGTTGCCGCATGAAATCGTCGCTGCCGCGCTTCAGCAACCGGTCCATTTCCGGACGCTTGGCGTACAGGGAAAGGATTTTCTCCCGGGCCTGGTTGTTGAAGATCGCATCGCTTTCCCGGATGTCGTCCTGAAACGGGCGGGTGCCATGTTTGTGGCAGTTCATACAGCTGATGCCGGTGACGATTTCGGGTGTCCCGGAAGTTTCGTCGGCATCCGAGACAATCGAAACCGGTCCGACATCAATGCGATTCCCCTGGTTGTCGACGAGCATATAACCGCTCAGTCCGTTGCGGAGGCTGAAGATGATTTCTCCGCCGGCATGCTCGAAGGCGAAGTTCTTGAAGTTGGGCAAGTCCGCTTCAGGGCCGAGCGGAAACCTCGCGAGGCTGCTCCGCCCTGCGTTCTTTTTGAAGTCATAGCTGATCCAGAAACCACCCCGCGTGGGGTGATACTCGATCAGACGGTTCTGGCGGGAGACGCCGCTCTCGAAGACGCCGCCCCGGCGGGCCCGATTGCTTTCCAGATTCTTCTCCAGATCGATCCCCAAACGGCCTAGCAGTTCGTCCAGCGTCTCCGGAATGTCGAGCAAATCGTGATACAGCGGCGGCCGCGAAACCTGGACGACGAACCAATCGGCCCGCATCGACGCGATTCCATCGAAGAACACCTGGCCGTAAAGATCTTCGACGCGCTTGTATTCCTCGGTGCCGTCCTCCGCACGTTGCGGTTTGAGACCGTACGGATAGGCCTTGACGACCTTGTCCCAGACGTTCAAGTCGTCCCAACCGACATCGCGCAGGTCGATGCAGAAAATCGTCTGATGCTCGTCGATCGCTTCTGGAACCACGATCGTGGATTCGCGGCTGAGACTATTGACGACCTTCGAGAAGGCGGCGCGGTACTTCCGCAGGTCGCCGGTTTCCACCGATTGGTTGTTGTGCAAGTGGGCGATGCTGAAATATCGCCGGAAGCGGCGATCGTTGTTGTTCACGTTAAACAGATGGCCGGCAATCGTGCCCAGGACTTCCTTCTCCGAAATAAACGGCCGGTCCCGCTCCACGACTGTTGGGAAGGCGGCTCCAGACTCAATCCAACGCGTCAGAAGCTGCTGCTCTTCGTCGGTCAGGGGCGCGTCGGGTGGCATGCGGGCGTCCCGGACGGCCGCTTCCCAGAGAACCGACTTCTCAGTCTCGCCGGGGGTCACGTAAGGGTTCAGGTCCTCACCCCGGTTGTCGAGCAGGCTGTCCCGCTCGATCACATAAAAGCCCTTGACCTTGACCGTTTCGCCATGACACGAGTAGCAGTTCTCTTTCAGAATGTCGTAGGCCTGTTGGGCCAGATCCGAATCGTCGGCGCGGCCCGATGAGGCAGCCCCCAGCGCGGCGGCCACCAGTGCCGGCACCAGCAAACAACGCCGGTGGAACCACGTCCGTTGAACCGTCTTCATGGGTGTCTGCCCTTATCTACGTCGGTAAACCGTGATTCCCCGTGCCCTCAGCCGACGAGGGCTGTCGGTGTTCGATTCATGCTGAAAACGCGCAGAACACCGGAATCTTCCCGGAAATCCGGAAAGTTCTTGAGAATGGGCACCGCAGCCCTTCTCCCCCATGATCGGCAGCGATCCCGGCAGGAGGCGGACAACATCCGGGTGGCCATCCGCAACGTCGAAAACAAATTCGCTCTCTCCCCGTCCTCGTCGCCGGGAACGCGACCGCGGCAACTCCCGGCCAGCCACACCGCACATCCGAAAGCAGAACCGACCGGTCCCGTCCCATCGTGAGCATCGGCTCGACGGATCGGTATCGACGCCGTTTGCGAACTCCTCGCCATCGTCCCACGCTGTTCCAGCCTCTGACTCGGGGGCCCCAGACAATGGATCAGGAATGTATTGGACCAATCGCCGGCTCGGTTGACAACCGGAATAGCGGCTCACCACGGAATCAACAGAGTCGCAACTCGAATCAAACAGGGTTGTTCCGCTGACGAAAGATGATCGGAAGGCAGCACCGGCGACTGTTAATCCGAATCGGACGGCGCCGCGTCACCGGCTCCTCATTGGCCCCCCGGTCTTCCCTCCGGTCCTTCTGCGCGAGAGTTGTCCGAACCGTAAAACGCGTGTGGCGGGCGCGGACATCATTTCCGCCGATGGTCGCCGACCGCTTCGACGAAGCCTTTGGCTCGTAGCCGGCAGGAGTCACACCGTTCGCAGGGGCGTCCCTCCTCGTCCGGGTCGTAGCAACTGAGGGTGAGGCCGTAGTCGACGTCCAGGGCGAGGCCGCGGCGGATGATGTCGGCTTTGGTCAGATCAATGAGCGGGCAGTGAATGCGGAAGGGGCCGCTGCCTTCGACGCCCGCCTTGGTGGCCAGATTCGCGAGGGTCTCAAATTGGGCGATGAACTCGGGACGGCAGTCGGGATAGCCGCTGTAGTCGACCGCGTTGACGCCGATGAAGATGTCGAACGCCCCGAGCACCTCCGCCCAGCCGAGCGCAACGGACAGGAAGATCGTGTTGCGGGCGGGGACATAGGTGACGGGAATGCCGGTTTCGATTTCCTCGTCCGGGCGATCTTTGGGGACGTCGATGTCGGCAGTGAGCGCCGAGCCGCCGAACGCCCGCAGGTCGAGCGGGACGATCACATGCCGACGCACGCCGGCTGCCTCACACACCCGGCGGGCCGCTTCCAACTCGAGGCGATGCCGCTGACCGTAATCAAATGAGACCGCGTAACAGTCGTAGCCTTCGCTTCGAGCGATGGCGAGGACCGTCGCCGAGTCGAGACCGCCGCTAACGAGGACGACGGCCGGTTTGCCGGGGTGAGACATAGGGCTTTTCGTAAACCGAGGCTTGCAGACCGGGCGTCGGCGAAAACAGGAGATCCCTCCCACGTCATATGGCCGAACGTGCGTACGCAACCGTATGATCGTCTTCGCAGTCGGAATTTCAAACTCCGAAGCGGTGTTCTGCTTGAAATGCCAAGGAATTCCGCGCGGGGGCGAATCACATGGACGTGGGGCACGCAGAGATTCCGCCCCCACGGGTCACCGGTCAACCAGTCATCGCTACTCAGCCGAGGAACTCCCATGTCACGCTTTCTGTTCTCCTGGATGGTGGTCTCACTGTTCCCGCTCGCAGCTCAGGCGCAGGTCAAACTCGTCTATGACCCGGATCTGAAGGCCGGGCAGGTGGTGCAGACGGAGGCTGACGTCAACACAAAACAAACGCTGACGCTGGCCGGGATGCCATTGGAGACGGAGTCGTCCACATTCACGGTCACCCGCGAAACGGTCGGCGAGCCGACGGCAGAGGGAGGGAATGTGCTGCTCGGCGAGGTCGAGACGATGCAGACCGATCTGTCGCTGCCGGGAGGGATTACCTTCAGCTTCAACTCCAACAACCCGGACCAGGAGTTCGTTGGCGAGCAGCAGGAGTTGATCGGCGGCTTGCTGCAGGGAGCCGCGCAGGCCAAGTGGAAGCTGAAGATCGGGGCCGATCACAAAGTCGTCTCCGCAGAGTATGTCGGCGAGCCGTTCGCCGACGTCAGCGACTACTTCAAGGCGGACACGGACCCGGACCAGATCAAGCGGCGCAAGAATACCGAACTGGCCCGTTACCCGACCAACGCGGTCAAGACGGGAGACACCTGGACCCGGGCCGAGGAGTTTCAGGCGGGCGGCGGACAGTCGTTCGATTTCGAAAAGCAGTTCACGTTGCTCGGCTCGGAAGACCGTGACGGACGCACCTTCGACAAGGTGGGCGTCAAGACTGTCAGCGCGACCCTGAGCGTTGCCGACAATCCCGCCGCCCCCGCCAAAGTGACCGAAAGCGACCTGCAGGTCGACGACTCGGAGGGCACGCTGTGGTACGACCGGCAGGCCAAACAGTTCGTGGACAGCCACGACAAGGTCCACATCACCGGCACGCTGACGCTCGAAGTAAACGGAATGAAATTCCCTGGCGAATTGGACCTGACAATGGAGTTCAAGTCGACGTCGTCCGTCATCGATCCGTGACGGTTGAGTCGGGTGCGGGCTCTGTCAACCCGAGGATTAAGGGGTGGACTTCAGCCTTTCGCAGCCGGTTCTTGCGTTCTGAGGTTTGAAAGAGGGCGGACATGCTGGTCTCTCTCATCGGGGGGGGATTCTGGGGGCGGGGGGATTGCGGCCTCAGAAACGGAAAAACCGGCATGTCCGAGAGTTTGTTGTACCACGGATTCGGCATTCGGGGCTACCAATACCAGCGGAGCGATGCTGAGGAGGGCTGTGTGATTCTCGCGAGTTGGTAACCACGGGAGTCGTTGCGTTCGGCTCGCCGAGGGTCTTCCGCGCGCGGCCATCGTGTTTGATCAATTCCACGTCATCAAGTTGTTCAGCGAGAAGCTGTCCAATCTCAGGCCGGAACTCGACCGCGAAGCAATTGGCCAACTCCAAAAGCAGATGCCCGAAGGCACGCGCTGGCTGCTGCTCAAAAACCCGGAGAAGTTTGACCCGGCTCGCAGGGAACCGAAGCGGCTGCGCGAGGCCTTGCAGCTGAACGAGTCGCTGGCCGCCGCCTACTGCCTCAAGGAAGAGCTTCGGGAACTGTGGTATCAGCCGGGCAAGGCGTGTGCCGCGGCTCATCCGGGCCTCTGGATTCACGAAGCGGAATGGTCCGGCGTCCGCATCCTGCTGCCGTTCGCCAAAACGCCGGCCGCGCACCGCTCCGGAATTCCGGCCTGGTATGACTGCCCCATCTCGACGGGACCGCTGGAAGGGACCAACCACAAAATCAAGACCACGAAACACCAAGCCTACGGTTTCCGCGACCTGGAATTCTTCAAACCCCAAATCCTCGCCATTCGTCAAGCTATTGCTCTGTCAATCATGGAATGATGGATAGCGTCTTCGGAGTTTGATGCGTGCGTCGGCGGCGGTGAATTGCCAGTAGCGTAGGCCAGGCTCCGCCGGACGATGACCATGTCGCAGACCGATGCTCGTTTCATCGCCCGATTAGCAGCCCGTTGAATTAGTCGGTATCGGCGGCGACGTGGGTTTTTATCCGGGTTCAGGCGGGGAGGAAATTGGTCGTTGATTTTGTTGGCGATTGGGCGACGAAGTGTCCGAAGCGCGTGATGAGCCGGGTCAGAACCCG
>JAJDEI010000090.1 GCA_029259845.1 Planctomycetaceae bacterium
CGATCATCAAGCGATCCTGCTCGGACACCTCCGCATGACCCTGCCCAGCCAACTCAAGCCAACCGAAATGTAGTGACGACTTTCACAGCCCGACCGTTACACGGCAAGCACTTACGTCAATCACTGGGGAACTTGGGTTAGGCTGCGAAAGCAAGTCAAATGACCGAGATTGATCCTGTGACACTCTCTGAAAGCCACGCGAGATCAACGCCCTCCGCGACTCCGGTCCCGGAGCGTGAGCGACGGAACAACAAAACAAATCGCCCGCTGTCCCGTTGATGCTCGTTACAAGGAAAAAAAGAAACGCGGATGAAACGGAGGGGGGCGGATTGCCGCAGACCGGTGCAGACCAGCAAACCGATCCGCTTGATCCGTGTTTCTCTTCTCTGTCGAGAACCGCCGAGTGCCGTGCTCATGTCGCGAAGCAGCATGAGCAATGACTGGGGGCGAACTGGTTGGCATGTCCGCTCTGCTTCGCGATGTGGACATGGAACCCGGTGCTGCGTTTTCTCCGCAATCCCTATTGCCCGACGATGCGGAGTTCGAACAGCCGCGGCCAGTTCTTGCCGGTGACGAACAGGCGGTCGTTGGCTGGGTCGTAGGCAATGCCGTTGAGGACGTGCTCGCGGGAAGGGCGGTCGCGGGCGGGCCACAGGGAGCGGAGATCGAGACGGCCCAGAACCCGCCCGTCTGCGGGAGAGATGCGGACGATCACATCCTGGTACCAGACGTTGGCGTAGATCTCGCCGCGGACGTACTCCAGTTCGTTCAGCTTGTCGATGCGGCGGCGACCGTCACGGACGGTGATGCGGCGGACCTCTTTGAACGTCGCCGGGTCGAGGAACCGCAGCGTGGCGGAGCCGTCACTCATAATCAAATGCTCTCCGTCGTGGGTCAGGCCCCAGCCTTCGCCCTGGTAACGGAATGTTTGCCGATGAGCGAACGTGTCGCGGTCGAAGGCATAGGCCCGCCGCTGCTTCCAGGTGAGCTGAACGATTGAGTCGCCCCAGAGCGTGATCCCCTCGCCGAAGATTCTCTCCGCAAGGTCGGCCTGACGGAGTACGCGGCCGGTTTCGAGTTCCACTTGCCGCAGGCTTGACGCACCGTATTGGCCGGTCCCCTCGTACAGACTGCCGTCCGCATAGATCAGTCCCTGACAGAAGGCCTCCGGGTCGTGAGGGAAGATGTTGACGACCTCCACGCGGCTGATGGCCGCCGGTGCATTGCGACCGGCGGCCATCAGCCCGATCACGCCGACGGTCAGAAGGAGCAACAGCAATAAGCCGACTGCGACACCGCGATGGCGGGCGCGGCGGGCTGGCGGGTGTTCGGCGGGAGAGACGGAGTGAGGGCTGTTGATGCTCACGGGATTTCATTGAGGAGGAGTCGGAAACCGAATTGTCGCCGTTTTGTGTGACGGCGCGAAGGGCGGGTTGCCGTGAACCGTTGCCGCGGGCGCCGCACCTCTCGTGGCGGATCCGTTTTCGACAGGGGGGACCGCGGATGACGCGGATTTGGGCGGATTCTCGCCGATCGCATCACCCGTTCGCCTTCCTTCCCGGCATTCCATGGAGAAACGTGGGTAACGGCGGCACCGGTCGCTCGCACTTCGGAGAACGTTCCAGGTCGTGGGTGGCCCAGCCGGAACGGCTGGGTGCCGCAGGCTCAGGATGTCTCACACTCCGCTGACAATCTCACACTCTGCTGCCAACGCGCTCGAAACTTCCGGACGCTGAGTGTGAGTCATCTTGTCGCTGCGCGACGCAGCCGGTTCGGCTGGGCCACCCGCCGGAACACGTCCTGGCGACTCGCACTTTCGCACACGGCCTTGTTGCGGGGACCGGTCCCGTCGCTCACGCTCGGGGCTCTGATGTCCCCGTCACTCCGTCACTCCAACACCCCATCACCCGCGACGTTTGCTTCAAGGAGCGCCCGGCCAACCATCTTCGCCTGCCCCCCATCGGGCGGTCCCGTTATAACCGTCGCCATCAGACTGTTGCCTTTCGTCATCACGCCAAGTTGCCGAAAGTGAACAGAATTGGCAGACCAACTGCCGCGATTTGCCACAAGTTTCTTCAACACGGTCTCCGAGTCCGGACTCGCTGCAAGTCGAACGACAAGCATCGCGAACCGCAGACATCCCCACTCGCTGAATGGTGACTTGATCCATGAAAAAGACGATTTCCCGCCTGCAGGAGTTCTCCCTACCTCTCATCTTCGGCGTCGTGGTGGCACTGGTGGCGGCGAATCTTGACGCCGACCGCTATCACGGACTGGTGCACACCCCTTTGCACCACTGGGGGTCCGTGTTTGGGAGCGACCATGCCGAAGCGACTCACGCGGAAGCGACCGACGGGCAAGCGGCACATGCTGCAGCTGCACACAGTGAGACCGCACACGGCGAAGCGCCGCAGGGCGACACAGCACACGCTCAAGCCGGGCACAGCGCGTCGGTGTGGGACCACTATCTCACGATGCACTTTATCGTGAACGATCTGTTCATGGTGCTGTTCTTCGGAATCGCAGCGAAGGAAATCACTGAAGCGTGTCTGCCCAAGGGGGCACTCAACCCGGTCTCGAAGGCGATCAATCCGTTGTTCGGCACGGTCGGCGGGGTCCTCGGACCGATTGGCGTTTTTCTGCTACTGAACGCGGCTTTGGGCACACCCGCCTGGGCCAAAGGCTGGGGAGTCCCGACGGCGACGGACATCGCGTTGGCGTGGCTCGTCGCGCGGTTCATCTTCGGCAAGGGCCATCCGGCGGTCAGTTTTCTGCTGCTGCTGGCGGTTGCCGACGATGCCATCGGGCTGGGGATCATCGCCGTCGGTTATCCCGATCCGCTGCATCCGACCGTCTGGCAGAATGCTCTGTGGATCGCGCCGGGCATGGCGGTTGCCTACTTCCTGCGGCGGGCTCAGATCCGCTCGTGGATTCCCTACATCCTTGTCGGCGGGGGGTTCTGCTGGTGGGGGCTGTTCAGCGCCCATCTGCATCCCGCACTGGCGTTGGTGTTCATCGTGCCGTTCCTGCCCGGTCCCAAAGAAGACCTGGGGCTGTTTGAGGACGCACCAGAAACCAGCGGACACGACCATTCCCACGATAGTCCGTTGGAGCGGTTCGAGCACGACTTGAAAATGGTCGTCGACTTCGGCCTGTTTTTCTTCGCATTCGCCAATGCGGGTGTCGCGTTTGGAGGCATCAACGGCCTGACCTGGATCGTGCTCACGGCACTGCTGGCCGGGAAGATCGTCGGCATCACCAGTTTCAGTTGGGTGGCGAACCGCCTCGGATTTCCGTTCCCCAGCGGCATGTCGCTGCGGCATGTGTTCTTGACGAGCATCATCGCCGGTCTCGGGCTGACGGTGGCGTTGTTCGTCTCCGGGCAGGCGTTCACCGACCCAGTTCTGCAAGGGGCTGCCAAAATGGGGGCCGTCTTCTCGGTCTTCGCCGCGCTACTTGCCTTTGCAGCGCGGGAGGTCGTCGGACTTCGGAATCCCTCAGCTGAAACCGGGGCCGGAACCGAACCGGTCGCTGTGGCCGGGCCTGTCGGGAAACCGGCATCCGTTGACATCGAGCCATTGCTCGCGATGGCCGAGACGCAATCGCCGGACACCGCGCTTGCCGGCTCGATCGATCGTTGAATCGGACGTCCCGCTCACGGTGGGTGGCCGTGGCGATCTGAAACCGATGATTGGTAAGACGCGCGGAACTCTGGGGCGGTGGATGGCAAATGAACCGCGTCGACCCCAGTGTTCGGCCCGAAAATACGTGTCCGCCGCATTGACAGTGTCCCCGCCATCCGGTGAACCAGCCTCCGAACAACAAGGCACATCGACCATGCGTTACGATCTGATCATCATTGGCAGCGGACCGGCCGGCCAAAAGGCAGCCATCGCCGCTGCCAAGTTGGGCAAACGGGTGGCGGTCATTGAGCGCCAAACCGAGTCGATCGGCGGCGTCTGCCTGCACACCGGGACCATCCCGTCCAAGACGATGCGCGAGGCCATCCTGCACCTGACCGGCTTCCGGCAGCGGGAAGTCTATCGCGAGCAGTATCACGGCAAGCATCACATCACAATGGATGCGCTCCGCCGCAAGCTCGAACAGGTCACCCGCGACGAGCAACGGGTGATCGAGGACCAGTTTATCCGCAACGGGATCGCTGTCTTCGGAGGAACCGCGCGGTTCGTCTCTGCTCACGAGGTGGAAGTGACGTCCTCAAGCTCATCGACGCGGCTGTCCGGCGACCATATTCTGATTGCATCGGGAACCAAACCGGCCCGCCCGGATCATATTCCCTTCGACGGGCGTCAAGTCTTCGACAGCGACGAAGTGCTGAAGCTCGACCACATTCCCCGCTCAATGATCGTCGTCGGCGGCGGAGTCATCGGCTTCGAGTACGCCATCATGTTCGCCACGCTCGGCGTGCAGGTCACCGTCGTTGAGGGACGCGACACCTTGCTCCCCTTTTGCGATCAGGAAATCGTCGACAGCCTGAAGTACCATTGCCGGTCGCTGGAGATGTCATTCCGGCTCGGCGAGCACGTGACCGACATCCGTCACACCCAGCGCGGCACCGTCGTCGTGGAACTGGAAAGCCGCAAACGCGTCGTTGCCGAAACGGTGCTGTTTTCTGTCGGACGGCAAGGGGATACGGAAGAACTCAATCTCCCCGCGGCGGGGCTGATGCCCGATTCGCGCGGGCGGCTCACGTGTAGCGAGGACCATCAAACCGACGTGCCCCACATCTACGCGGTCGGGGACGTCGTCGGGTTCCCGGCACTCGCCAGCACGTCGATGGAGCAGGGACGGCGGGCGGTCTGTCACGCCTTCGGACGTCCCTTCGAGCCCTGTGAACAGATTCCCTACGGCCTATTCACCATTCCGGAGATCTCGATGGTGGGCAAGACCGAAAAGGAACTGACCGGCGACTGCGTGCCCTACGAAGTGGGAATTGCCCATTTCCACGAGATCGCCCGCGGCCAGATCGTCGGCGACCGAGTGGGCATGCTCAAGCTCCTGTTTCACCGCGAGTCGCTCGAACTGCTGGGCGTGCACTGCATTGGCGACACGGCGACTGAGATTATCCACATCGGCCAGGCAGTCATGTCGTTCGGCGGCACGATCGACTACTTCTGCAACACGGTCTTCAACTATCCCACAATGGCCGAATGCTACAAAGTCGCCGCCTTCGACGGCCGCAACCGCGCGTGCATCGACGACCCGGCCTTCACCGCCGAGCCAACCTGTGCCACCGTACCGTCGATCGAAGAGAATCTCGAATCCCTCGTCGGCGAGTTGAGCGATCAGGTGCGGGAAGCGGTCGCCTCCGCTCCCGTGGTCTCCACCTGAGCCGGCAGATTCATTTGCCGTTTGTAGGGTGGGTTTTGCCCACCGCGCGAAAGTTGGACGTCGCACTCTGACGTAGCGGGCACAGCCCACCCGACATGGCTGGCCAACGTTACTCTCCGGAACTGTTGTTGATCTTTCGCTCAAGCCGCCTCAGCGTGTCCAGGATGGCCTCCAGTGCGGGAGCCGTTCCGAAAAACATCGGCTCCATGTCGCGGTAGTCGGCGCGCAACTCACGAATCCTGGAATCGCCCGGGATGAGCCTCAATGTCCCAGGCGTTGCGAGTTCATATTTGGCCCAGGCCGCTTTGAAGAAAACCGACTTATGCTCGGCGACACGGATGAGAAGATCGGTCTTGCGGAGAGCGCTCGATCCGATTTGATGGTTGGCCAACCTGAAAAGATCGTAGAGATGTCGCGACTGCCTTTTCTGCAGGGGCTTGGCTGCCGGTTGGTGGCACAGTGCGTGGAGAATCGTCGCCTTTTCCCAGAAAGTCCGTTCTCCATCTAGAACCCGCACTTGCACCATGTCGTCTGCGATCAAGCCCGGAAGAGCGGTGCTGACGTATGGCTGAATGTTCTCGGCGTGTATGGGGTAGTGATCTGAACGGGCACCGAGTTCGAGCTTCACGGAGGGAGCGAAGTAGGGACTCAGCCCGTCCTGAACGGCTGCCGGAAAACGAAACACGATCGACAGGGAATCGGGATTGTCGACATCCGGGGCCAAGGCCCATGCTTCGTCGAGATTCAGTTGGCGACTTGCCGCGTCACGGAGTTCTGGAATGAAACGCAGAGTGACTGCCTGCTGGCATTGATTCTTCAGCGCAGTGATTCGCCTCTGCTTCTCTTTTCCGCTTTGCCCCTGTTCGGGCTCCTTGTCTCCACCAAATCCCAAAAAGGACCGCTCGATCGAAAGGTCGACGTCCTCCGAAAACCGCTCGATGACGTTGTACACTTTTGACAGTGAAGTGCCGCCTTTGAACGTCAAGTGCTCGCCGAACTCCTCGAGTTCGAAGACTCGCTTCAAGATCCAGCAGACCCAGAAGTCCTTTTCAACAAGTTGGGGTGTCAGGTATCCGAGCCTCGCGGCTGCCTGTTCAAAGTAGGGGCGACGTTCTGCCGCCGGCAGGTTCGCGATGCTGTCCATCGTCAGGTTTCTGCTTGGGCAAGTCGGCGGAAGATGTCGCCAATCCAGGCGGGTGCCAGGCGGATGTCCTTCATCAGCGTCTCGCGATCCTGCTGCGTAAGCTGCTTGTCAAGTCTTTCGATGACCGTGGCGTCGACGTTTTCCTTGCCAATATGGCGGAGAGCTTGAATCACAAGCCCGCTCACGCGTCCTGCGGTGGCCATGTTCTTCGGCGTTGTTTGCTTGAGGGTGATTATTTGGTTCCCAACACGGACGGTCCGATTAACGCCGTCTGTCAGAAAGATCACCTTTGCCGGAACCTGGAGCGAGAGCCCGAGGAGATTGGCCGCATATGCCCCGGAGGGCTGAATGCGCAGCTTGTCCCGTCCAGCAAGGGCGCGGGCAATCTGATCGGGAGTCGGAGCCAGCGGTCCCAGCTTCGGATGGGTCTTGGGATAGTCGTAGAGTCCCCGGGCCAGCCTACGGATCACGCCACGTCGGTGGATGCTCTGCAGGGCCTTGTTGACCGAGGCTGTGCTTCCCAAGTCGAGAAAATGACCTGGGGTGAAGGTCCAACCCCTCCCTTTGCCATATATTCTGCTAAGCAATTTGTCCTCAATGGATTGCATCCTAAAAGTATGTATGATTATTTCACAAATACTACCCATGTTTTGTGAATCTGGTAATAACTTTGTGTGTCACTCGCTTGACCATCGAGGCGCACACCCGAATGTCACCGTTGACGCCGATCCTTACCGTGCCATTTCCGGCTCGCAGTAGGAGAGTGCCAGCAGTGCATACGCCGTGACGAGGTTGGGGTCGCCTTCGTACCAGCGGTCGGTGGGGTTGAGCCAACTGCCGTTGTCCTGCTGGAGCGTGAACAGGTGCTCGGCGAGTTCTTTGCGCCAGTCGTGTTTTTCGCCGCCCGCTTCCTCGAACTCGTCAATGCCCAGCACGGAAAGCGTTTTGGCGAACGTGTGATAGTAGTAAAACAAGCCCTGTTGGCCGACGCCCGGGTTCTCCTCCAGGGTGTAGAAACGTTTGATCCATTCGGTCGCCGCTTGCACCCGCTGGTCGTCCTTCGTGAGGCCGGCGTAGATCATGCTTTTGAGACCGGCGTAGGTCATGCTGGCGTAGGAGCGCAGGCCCCCGTTGGGAGTGAGGCCGGCTTTTGTTTCGCCGCCGGCGGCTGCCGTATAGTAGAAGCCACCGTCTTCGATCTTGCCGGCGAAAGGGGTCGTGTTGTGCTCGGTTTCGAGGTTCTGGCAACGGGAAACGAACATCAGCGCCTTCTGCACGGCGGGGTCGTCCTTCGTCAGCCCGGCTGCCTGGAAGGCATCGAGCATGAACTGCGTGTTGGAGAGGTCGGGCCGCTCGTGGGAGCCGTAACCAGCACCGCCGTAGGCGGTTTGGGACTTGTCGATCCCTTCTCCTTCGTCCCACTGAATTCCCTTGAGGAAGGCAACCGCGCGTTTGACGGTTTCGCCATACTGATCGTCATCGTTCGCCGCCTGGAACGCCAGCAAGGCAATGGAGGTCTCGTAGTTGCGATGCTGGCTCCCGTTGTGGTAAATGCCGCCGTCCTCCTGCACGAACGTGCGGAGGTGGGTGAGGGCCTTTGATACGGTCGGCGAATCGGCAGGGAGGCCGGACTGGAGCAGCGCGGTTGTCACCAGCGCGGTGATACCGACGGCTTCGGGAGCCGTCCAACTGCCGTCATCGGCTTGCGTGGTCCGGAGGAAATTGATCGCCTGAGTCCGAGACTTGTTGAGTTCCGCTGCGTGGGGACCAAGGGCGGAAGCGGTGGAACCGGCCAACAGGCTTGCCGCCGCGATGAGACTGCCAAGTTTCATGATGAGCCTATCTGAAATGGGTCGGTACGGCGGCAGGGTGAGCACGCTTTCGTCATCCTATTCTATCCGAGTGCAGCCGTCATTTCAGTGTGGCGGCTTTCGGGCGCTGCGATTTGCCTCAAATACGTATGTGACTCCGCCCGGCCCGGCCCGTCTGCATCAATAGACGCTCCGCACTCAAAGTCCCCCCCGGAAACTGACGGCCCGTTTTTCCGGGAGGGCGAGGGAGGGGGCAACAGCCTTGTCTCGCCACCGCAGCCAGGACCGATCGCGTGACAGAGGGTCACACCGACGCCATCGCGTTTTTACGGCGGCCGGGGCGCGACGTCATCGCTGATTTTAATTGCGGGCGGCTGGCCTCTGCTGCGGGGCTGCTGTTGCTGCGGGAGGCCGGTCGACGACGGGGGCTGAGCGACGGGGGCTGAGCGACGGGGTCAGTGCGACGGGGGCTGAGCGACGGGGTCAGGGCGTGTCGGCCGGACCCCCGCGATCCGGTCGCTGTGGTGCCTGCGCCACAGCGGAGGATCGCTCAGCGGCTCTTCGCGGTGCCCGCGGGCGACAAAGACCTCAACGATCATCAGACTTCAACGATCATCAGGCCTCAACGATCATCAGGCCTTGCGAGATGACCCGGCGCTCCCAACGGCGACCGGCCAGTCGCCCGAACCGTTGGAGCCGCGCGCCGCGCCCTCGACGCTGTGCCGACGGAAGCAGCGCGTCACGCACTCGAGGGGATGTCG
>JAJDEI010000010.1 GCA_029259845.1 Planctomycetaceae bacterium
CGAGAATCTCCCGCCGATCCCGTGGCGGACGTCCGGTGTTCGCCGGCAGCGGAAATATATCCCCGATCAACTTCCATTGTTCATCCGTCAGTCGATGCCGAACCATCCTTGGTCTCCTCCCTGAAATTTCGCCCGCAGCCACAGTCCGACCGATCACGAATTCCCAGGGAAGATGAGTTTTCCGACAAAGCCTAGCGCTTTGTCAACGTTTGATTCGGGGGTTGGAGGTCAAGCTTTAGCTTGTTTGCGCAGCCTAACAGCTGAACTCCAACCCTAAGTTCTAGGTTTGACAGACCGTTAGTCACTGAACCGGACTGCGTTCGCGCTTCGCCGTGGGCAGGTTGAGGCCTGCCTGCGGTCGCGATGCGCGGGAGTGCCGTTTGCGATGTGCCGATTCGTACTTTACATGGGACCTGAAATCACGTTGGACGTCTTGACGACGCGTCCCACGAATTCGATCATTCACCAGAGTTTTCACAGCCGCTTGCGGAGCGAGCCGCTGAACGGAGATGGTTTCGGGATCGCCTGGTACGTTCCAGAGCTGTCATCAAAACCCGCGCAGTTTCGTTCGATCCAGCCAGCCTGGAATAACCTGAATCTGCTGAACCTGGCACGGGTCTGCCGCAGTTCGGGGATCCTTGCACATGTGAGGGCCGCGACGAAAGGATCCGGCGTCTCCGAAGCCAACTGCCATCCCTTTACAGCGAGTGGCCTCGCGTTCATGCACAATGGGTCAGTTGCCGAGTTTCCCATGTTAAAGCGCTACATCGCTGAACGATTGTCAGACGAAACTTACTCGTGGATCCAGGGGACGACGGATTCAGAGCATCTGTTCGCACTGTTTTGCGACCACCTCACGCGTCGTCAGGATGATGACGACACGCAAGCAATGGCTGGGGCGATGGAAGCGACCATCACTGAAGTGGTCGAACTCGCCAGGGACGCAGGAGCCACAGGCGATTCGTTCTTGAACTTAGCGGTCTCCGACGGAAAACGCGCCGTTGTTTCACGCTATGCCACGCGTGAGGCCGAGAGCCCCAGCTTATACAGGTCCGCGGGCAAGCATTGCGTCTGCGAAGACGGAACGTGCCGGATGATTCAAGGCAGCGGGCAGCCGACGGCGGTGTTGGTTGCGTCGGAACCGCTCGACGACGACCCGGACTGGGAAGCGGTTCCGCACAACCATCTGTTGCTGGTGCATGCCGACCGTTCGACGTCCCTGCGTGCCGTCGGCTGACTGGCTGACTGGCTGAACAACGTTACGAACAAAGAATCGACCAACGAGAGATGCAAGCAGCGTCACGCAGCTTGTGAGTCTTCAATCGGCTCCGCTGGGTGTCCTTCAAACTCCCGTGGTGGCTGTGTAAAGTACCAGCATGGATGTGACTTCCGTGACGATCGTCGCCTTGGGGATCGTTCTTTTCAGCCTCGTTTCGGCGCGACTCCGAAAGAGCTTCGTCACAGCGCCGATGGTCTTCGTCACGTTCGGTCTGTTGATTGGTAACGGCGGCCTGCGATGGGTCGACTTTGGGTTGGCCAACGGCACGATTCACATCCTGGCCGAGCTCACTTTGGTCGTGGTATTGTTCACGGACGCCTCACGAGTCAATCTGAAGCTGTTGTGGCGCGAACACAATCTGCCCGTTCGCCTGCTGGCCGTCGGCCTGCCGCTGACAATCGCCGTCGGGACACTCGTAGCGATCGGATGCTTCCCGGAGTTCTCGATCTGGCACGCCGCACTGCTGGCGACGATTGTTGCTCCGACCGATGCGTCGTTGGCGCATCCCGTGGTGACGAACCAGTTGGTTCCCGTTCGGATCCGGCAGACGATCTGTGTGGAAAGCGGACTGAACGACGGTATCTGCGTCCCGTTGGTGCTGTTGTTCTTGTGCGGAGCGCGATCGACCGGGCACGATGCCGATCCGGCGTACTGGTTTCGATTCGCCGCCATGCAGATCACACTGGGTCCGCTCGTCGGCGTGATTGTCGGCTCTGTCGGTGGCCGGCTTCTTCAGGTTGCAGCGGATCGCCGTTGGGCCGATACTTCGTTCGTCGACCTTTCCGCGTTGGCACTGGCCGGCTTCGCTTACGGTGCCGCCGAGCTTGTCGGCGGCAGTGGATTCATCGCCGCCTTTTGCGGCGGGCTGGCGATGGGCCATGTCGCTCCTTCCGTCTGCCGCAAGGTTCACGAATTCGGCGAGGCGGAAGGACAACTCCTGGCGTTGCTGGTGTTTCTGGCCGTCGGGGCGGTGATGGCACCGTTGGTCATTGAAGAGATCGCATGGACGACCGTCTTCTTCGCTGTCATGAGTCTCACCGTGTTGCGAATGATTCCCGCCGCAATCAGCCTGGTCGGGACCGGACTGCAAATACGGACCTACGCCTTCATCGGATGGTTCGGACCGCGCGGAACAGCGTCGATCGTCTTCGCACTCCTAGTGATTCAGGACACCCGCGTCCCGCTTCGGCACGAGATTTTCATTGTTGTCATGTCCACAGTCCTTATGAGCGTTTTCGCTCACGGCCTGACCTCCGTTCCCGCAGCCAAATGGTATGGGAGCCACACGCAGGCCACCGAATCGGCCGTTCCTCTTGCGGAACACAAACAAATCAATGAGTTGCCGTTCTGCTGCTGGATGTCCGCAGAGAACGCGCGGAATCAGGAAGTGAGCCAGACATGAGCCAGGAATCCCCTGATCAGATCTTTGCCGATGCCCTCAAACGACTTGACCGGGCTGCCGAATTCGCGGACATCGGAGAGGAGGCGTTGCTGCGGCTGAAGTCGCCCAAATCGGTGTTGGAAGTTTCGATTCCCGTCCGGATGGATGACGGGTCGCTGCGTGTCTTTCAGGGATACCGGGTGCGGCACGACGATACGCGCGGCCCCACGAAAGGCGGCATCCGCTTTCATCCCAACGTGCATCCCGGTGAAGTCAAAGCGCTCGCTTTCTGGATGACGTGCAAGTGCGCGGTGGTCGGGATTCCGTTTGGCGGCGGCAAGGGAGGTGTGGTCGTCGACCCGAAACATCTTTCTCGGTTGGAACTGGAACGGCTCAGTCGCGGCTTCATCGACTGCGTGGCCGATTTCATCGGTCCGGAAACCGATATCCCTGCCCCGGACGTCTACACCAACGCGATGATCATGGGCTGGATGATGGACGAATACTCAAAGATTTGCCGCCAACGGACGCCGGCGGTGATCACCGGAAAGCCGATTCCGCTGGGCGGCAGCCTTGGCCGCGATGACGCCACAGGACGTGGAGCCTACTACTGTATCAAGGAGTTGGAGACGCGAAAGAACTGGACACCGGAGAATGTCCGCGTCGCCGTTCAGGGCTTCGGCAATGCGGGACAACATGTCGCGAGGCTGCTGCATGCGGACGGTTATCGAATCGTCGCCGTCAGCGATTCGCGTGGCGGCGTGTTCCGTCAGGAGGGCCTCGATATCCCCCGCCTGATCGAAACCAAGAATCGAACGCGGCGCATCGATGCGGTTTACCACGAAGGGTCTGTCTGTGATTGCCCTGACTGCGGATCGGAGCAATGCCAATGCGAAGATTGTCATTGTGACGACGGTCCCGGTGCCAAGAGCAAGAGCATCACCAATGCCGAGCTGCTGGAACTCGACGTCGACATCCTCATCCCCGCGGCGATGGAGAACCAGATTACCGTTGAGAACGCCGCTCGGATCAAGGCTCCGGTGGTGATCGAAGTCGCCAATGGCCCCACCACTTGCGATGCGGATGAGATTCTGATTCAACAGGACACGCTCATCGTGCCGGACATTCTTGCCAACGCGGGTGGCGTGACCGTCAGTTACTTCGAGTGGGTCCAGAACCGCGCCGGCTACTATTGGACAGAGGACGAAGTTCACGACCGTCTCAAGGAGATCATGTCGCGGGAGTTTGTTGCCGTTTACGACCTTATGACCCAACTCCAGACAGACATGCGCACCGCTGCCTATGTCCATGCCATGACCCGATTGGGCGACGCCTTGAACTCCCAGGGCACCGAGCGGTTTTTCTCGAACCACGTCACTTCGCAAACACCCCCAAAAACGGCGTCCGCATGACTTGTCGCACCTTCGGATTCTCTCGTCCGCCGCGCGAATTCTATGCCTTGGCCATGATCGGCTGCCTGCTGGCCTTGCCACCGGCGGCAGCGGCTCAGGGCCCACCCGGAGAGCACGCGAAGCACCATCCCGGCCAGGCACAGGAGAGCGGTTCGCAGGAGAGCGGATCACAAGGGAGCGGATCGCGCGAGGGTGGCGGCGGTGGCATGGGGGGGGACGGAAAAGGCGGCGGAATGATGGGCGGCGGCGGAATGATGGGCGGCGGCGGCATGGGCGGGATGATGGAAAAAATGGGTGCGCCCAAGCCGAAAGAATTGTATCCGCGGCTCATGGACTTGCCCGACCTGCCGATGGAAGAGCGAGCGAAGATCGAAGAGGAAGCCCATCAGCGGATGCTCGACGGAGCCACGCGAATGACCGAGGGATTCGATCGGCTCACCGCCGCAGCACCCGGCAGCGACTTCGAAGCCATGCAGGCCGGCACGGTCGTCATTCGCGACGGACTGGCTCAGTTTGAAAGCGGGTTGGCGGCCCATCGGGCCATTGTCGAGGGGCGGGCACCACGAAATGTCGCCCTGCAGTGGTTCAAACGCGAAATGAACCTCCTGCCGCCCGCTGCGGCCGCGGCTGGTTTCCGGTTCTTCGGAATGTCGCTGTTCCACACGCTGGTGATGGTGATTCTCGCCGGATTCGCAGGTGCGGTCGTCTGGATGTATTTTTTCAAGATGCGCCGCGCCACCGAACTGATGCAGGCGCTGGCAGCCGCCGACGGCGCGCTTGGCGAGTTGCCCGCTGCGTCGTCCAATGCACCTGCAGCATCCGGCACAGCGGTCGCACCGAACATCCTTGCACGAAAAGTGGTCAGTCGCGCCGCCTCGGCCCCTCCGGCGGCACCACCGTCAACTCCTCCCGTCGCCACGGTGGCGGCACCGAATGCCACTCCCGCCGACTGCTGCGACGACTCGGATGTCGTCTGTGCTGACGACGAACCATCGAGCGGCGCCGCCGATATCTCGCAGGGGCTACTCCGCGTGGCCAAACGAAAACTGTGCCGTCTGCGAGTCGCTCAAATCTTTCAGGAAACCATCGACGTCAGAACCTTCCGGCTGGTCGCCTGCCACGGAGGGCCGTTGCCGTTCAACTACCTGCCCGGCCAATTCCTGACACTCACGCTTCCGGTGGGGGAAAAGCCGATCCATCGCAGCTACACGATTTCCTCATCGCCCACCCAGGGCTACTACTGCGAGATCACAGTCAAGCGCGAAGACCAGGGGGCCGGCTCACGTTATCTGCACGATGTGCTCAAGGACGGGGAAACGCTGGAGGTCCAGGCCCCCAGCGGAAAGTTCATCTTCACTGGCCAGGAAGCCGACAGCGTCGTGCTGATCGCCGGCGGAGTCGGCATCACGCCGATGATGAGTATCACCCGCGCCCTGACCGACATGGGCTGGCCGGGCGACATTCACTTCCTTGTCGCCTGTCGCGATCCGGAACACTTCATTTTCGAGGACGAATTGAAGCGACTGCGGCAACGTCACCCGAATCTGCATCTTCATGTCGCGATGAGCCGCATTGAGAAGGAGATCAACGGGTATCAGCGCGGCCGCATGACAGAAGGACTCCTGCAGGCCTGGGTTCCCGACATCGCCTCCCAGTGGATTCAACTGTGCGGCGCTCCGGCCATGATGGAGGGAACCAAACAGTTGTTGGCCGAACTGGGAGTCCCGGCGGAACAGATTCACACCGAGGACTTCGGCTCTCAGCACAAGCCTCGCCCGAAACCGACCCCCCAGGAGCAGGGTGCGGCATCAGCCGCACCACTCACAGAGACTGCCGCCAGCGTTACGTTTCAAACGTCCGGCAAGTCGACCTCGCTGGCACCGGATGAGACGGTGCTCGAAGCAGCGGAGCGAGTGGACATCGACATCGATTATTCGTGCCGCGTGGGGATGTGCGGCGTCTGTACGGTCAAGCTTCTGGCCGGGCAGGTGACGATGGAGGTCGACGACGGGCTCGAACCGGAAGACAAAGAGGCCGGCATGATCCTGGCCTGCCAGGCGAAGTCGACCGATGACGTGACGGTGGAGGCCTGACGTGAAGGAGAAGGAACGCCTCATTGCGATCGGCCTGGTGGTGCTGATGCTGATCGTCTGGCTGGGATTCGTGTTCCACCACTCGCCACGCTTTGCCGGCAGCTTGTGGGGAGGCGTGCTGGGCGTGACCGGCGCCCTGCTCATGCTCGTGCCGTTGGCCTATCTGTTCGTCAAACGCATCAAACGGCTAAAAGAGGCGGTGAAGAATTGGGTGTCCATGCGCACGCTGCTGGCGTGGCACATCTACGCGGGCATCCTCGGGCCGATTCTTGTCCTGATCCACACAGGACACAAATTCGACAGTCTGCTGGGGATCGCGCTCACCACGATGACGCTCATCGTCGTGCTGAGCGGCTTCGTGGGCCGGTACCTGATGAGCCAGTTCTCGCAAGAAATCCGTGAGAAAAAGGCGTTGCTACAACAGTTAAGCAGCACCTATGAAGCCGCAAGGATCGAGCTGGCCGCGAACCCGGTCCAAGCGGCGGTCGTGCGTCCATACGCCGGCTTCTTCTCCCGCTTGGCGGGCGGTCTTTTCGTCGAGGGAAACCCCACGCCGACCGCATCCGTCGCCACGTCCCCGGGAACCCTGTTGCGTCTCGCCGAAGCAATCGCGGATGTTGAATACGCCATTCGGACACATGAGAGCTTCAAACGCTGGTTCGGCAAGTGGTTGAAACTTCACATCGTGATTTCGTTCGTGCTCTATGGGCTGATGGCGCTGCACGTCTGGGCCGCCATCTACTTTGGGCTGAGGTGGTTCGAACCGACGGCTCCCATCGCCCGCGCACAAACGCTGGAGACGGCGACCGGAATCCGACTGTCAACGGCCGGCAACGGCGCGCCGTCTCGCGTTGACCCCAACGAGTCCGACCAGCTCGATGCGCTGAGCCGATTTTCGGACGCTTTCGGGCAGATGTTTCGGCAACACTGGCGGGCTCCGGTGACCATCCGCGGGACCCGGACGACCGTGTTCGACTACTCCGGCATCGCGAAAGAAGTGAGCGACCCGAGTTCAAACTTCTCGGCCGCCTTGCAGGCTCTGAGCAATATCCAACCGCCCTTGTTGCACGGCGACGACACCGAAAAGGCGTTCTGGATCAACGCCTACAACTTCGGCGCCATGAAGCTGGCAGCCGAACATTACCCGGTGCCTTCAATCATCGACCCGAAGATCAGTGCGGACGATCCCTGGGGTGTGAACGCCGTCCAAATCGGCAGCAACGGGTATACGCTCCAGCAAATTGAGAACGCCATTTTGCTCAAGAAGTTCGACGATCCTCGCATTGCCTTTGCGATCAGCTGTGCGGCTGTGAGCTGTCCCGATCGATCCGACTCGATCTTCTCGGGCGAGCAGATCGACAGCCAACTTGATGCCCTGTGCCGCGGCCTGTTCGCCAACCCGACGAAAGGCCTCAAGATTGATCGCGATCGCAAAATAGTAACGACATCGTGGATTTTGAAGGCCGATCAACGTCTATTTGGTGGCAACGACCAGGGCGTGCTGGAATTCGTGGGGCGGTACACCACAGCGGACATTCGGAGCTGGATCAACGCGAACGCGAATGAACTCACGGTCGAGTACTTCGAACACGACTGGGGTCTGAACGACATCGCCGCGGCCGACAGTGGGACTTGACTGAGAACAACCGGATGGCCAAACGCAACGACAACCAATGGACCACGACTCGCGTGCTGGTACTGGCCAGTGGGCCCACCATGATATTGTTCTGGCTGCTTACGCCGGCGGATTCCGGGTTCAAGCAGGCCTCGACCTGGCAGCAGATGACAGAACCGGGAAACCTCTCGGCGGCGCATGCACATCTGGAACACAACTGTGCCGCCTGTCACACGTCGGTCACCGGTGCCGAGCCGATGAAATGCGTGCTCTGCCATGCGAACAACGAATCGGTCCTGCAACGTCAGCCATCGTCGTTTCATGCGAGCATCAGCAGTTGCCGCGAATGCCATCCGGAGCATCGAGGCGTGTCCGAGCAGCCGACGCGCATGTCCCACGCGGCACTGGCGCGGATTGGACTGAGGCAACTTCGAGCAGATGCGGTCCCCGATGGCGAGATGCACCTGACCGCGCTGCGCCTGCAGGAATGGATGGGCAGCGACGTCCTCAACGATGACCTGCCGCACGCACGGATCACCCCGGAAGAGGTTGTTCTCAACTGCGCAACGTGTCACACCAATGACGACCGGCATTTCAAACTGTTCGGCGAGGACTGTGCCCAGTGCCACGCCACCGATCGCTGGACGATTCCGGAATACCGTCATCCGTCGTCAAGCTCGATGGACTGTGCCCAATGCCATCAGGCCCCGCCGAGCCACTATATGATGCACTTCAAGATGATTTCCGCACGCGTCGCCGGAAAGCCGCACGCTAAAGTCAGCCAATGCCAGCAATGCCACCAGACGACGTCCTGGAACGACATCCTGGGCGCCGGCTGGTACAAGCATCATTGACGCCCAACCTGCCCGGAGTGCCAGCTGAAAATCGCCATGCCGCTATGGAGCATCCCGGAAGCCCGGCTTGTCGTGTGGGGAGGATTCCTCAACGGACTCTGGGAGCTTGCGCAATCGCCGCTCTATACGGATCATGATCGTGGTTGGTGGTATGTCACATGGACTCGTTTTCACTGTACCCTTGGTGACGTCATGATTCTGCTTGGAGCATTCTGGGCTGTTTCGCTGGTCTTTCACAGTCGATCATGGGCAGGCGCCGTCCGCCGAACACCGCAAATAGTCTTCGTTCTGGCGGGACTCGGATACACCGTGTTGAGCGAGTGGTGGAACACGACAATTCGTGAATCGTGGCAGTATGCAGACGCCATGCCCGTCTGCTTGGGGATCGGTCTGTCGCCGATTGCTCAGTGGATCGTTGTCCCTCCCCTGGTTCTGCTGCTCATCCGCTCACCGGCCGGCTCGATCCCCTTTCAGCGACATCACAGCGGTGGAACCCTCAACGATCCCGTGATCGGCGAGGAACGCAGCACATCAGGCAACCAAGAGTCCCCGAAGGAGCCTTCACGATGAACATGAATCCTTTGAAGAAGACACGTCGGGTCGGGTTCGTTGCCACGCGCATCGCCGGGACCGATGGCGTGTCACTGGAAACGGCCAAATGGGCTGAAGTGCTTGAAGCCATGGGTTTCGAGTGCTACTTCATCGCCGGGGAATCGGATCGCCCTGCGGAGCGAACGGTGTTGATCGAAGAAGCTCGCTTCACACATCCGACCATTGCCGACATCAACCGGCAAGCGTTTGCAACAGAACAGCGCAGCGAAGCATTGACGAATGTGATTGTCGAGACGGCAGGCCGCATCCGGGGACAACTCAAAGCGGCCATCGCAGACAAGCAGCTCGATTTGATCATCCCCGAGAATTCACTCACCATTCCCATGAACATCCCGCTCGGGCTGGCGATTGTCTACGTCGTCCAGGAACTCGGCATCCCCTGCATCGCGCACCATCACGATTTTTACTGGGAGCGAGAGCGTTTTCTGTCCAATGCCGTCGGTGACTTCCTGAGTGCCGCGTTCCCGCCCAACCTGAAGACGATTCATCACGCCGTCATAAACACCCAGGCAGCCGAGGAACTCAGCCGTCGGACGGGCATCTCGTGTCGCATCATTCCCAACGTGATGAACTTCGAACAACCCCCGTCTGCAATCGACGACTATGCGCGCCAGTTCCGCCGCTGCGTCGGCTTGACGGACGAAGACCTCCTCATCCTGCAACCGACCCGAGTCGTCGAACGAAAAGGAATCGAACGGTCCATCGAACTGGTTCGCTACCTCGACGACCCGCGAGCCAAGCTCGTCATCACACACGCGACCGGAGACGAAGGCGACGGTTACGCGCGGCACATTCGACGATTCGCGGAAGTCATGGGCGTGGAACTGATCTTCGCCGACCGCTGGATTTCCGACCGGCGCTCGGAAACAGCGAACGGCCAGCCGACCTTTACCATCGAGGACGTGTACCCGCAGGCCGATTTAGTGACGTATCCGTCGTCCTATGAAGGTTTCGGCAATGCGTTTCTGGAAGCCGTCTACTTCCGCAAGCCGATTGTCTGCAACCGCTATGCGATCTTCCAGACCGACATCGAACCCTGCGGCTTCCGGACGATCCGACTCGATGGATTTGTTGAAGATGCTGCGATTGCCGAGACCCGCCGTGTCCTCGCCGACGCCGTCTATCGACAGGAAATCGTCGATCACAACTTTGAACTCGGCCGCCGTTTCTTTTCCTATGATCTCGTCGAGCGCGAACTACGCTCCCTTCTGCACAGCCCCCGTGTCGAATGCGGCTGTCCGACAACGGAGACCCTCGCCAGCGGATGCGCTGAAGACGGCTGCCATTGCGGTTAGAATCCCCACCCGCTTAAGTGTGAAACAGCGAACCGATCCGCCTGGAGAATCAATTCAGCGATTTCCGTCGGCTGATTCTCAATGCGCACAGCTACCTCTCGGCCCACGGCAATCGCACGTTGGTGATGGGTTTGGTCTCAGGATTGCATCGTCTTGGTTGAAGTCAACCGGCTGGAGGGTCAGCCGGGGGTTTCAACACGGAGGACTGCAGCCTGGGTGGACCGGCGAAAGTTGGACAACGGCAGTTTGAAAAGGCGACGGACCCGCGAGTCGATCGCGGGTTCAATCACGATCTGCCGGAGATGATCTTTGTGGCTTTGGCCGCTGCCCGCTGTGGAGCGAAGGGTTGGGCCGATGCCGAGCGGTTCGCCAAGGCCAGGCTCGACTGGTTCCGACAAGACATCGAATTGCCGCATGGGGTCCCGTCGCATGACACGTTTGGCCGCGTGTTCGCGAGACTCGACGTCGAGCCTGTCGGCGAGCGCGCCGAACACCGGCGCGTTCCTCTCGGCCATGCATTTGTGGGGCGACAAGTTCGCCGGATCTTCGCGCGGTCGGGCCACTGCGGGGGCGGGGGATCGCCATCGACGGCAAGCAAGTCCGCACGCCGACCGATGAGGGAGGAGGACGTGGCGGACGCGGTAGCCCGAACCGGGTTCGTTCGACCAGGCCGCCGGTCAGTCGCCGCGGCACACGATCACCGCCTTGGCCACCGACACGCGGCTCGTGCTGCGGCAGATGCCCGTCGGTGAGAAGCCGAACGAGATTCCTGCCGTGCCGCTGCTCTGGCCACTGCTGGAACGGGATGGAGCGGGCCATTCGGACTGGTTCGGCCCCCAAAGTGGACGCCGCCTTCCGAAGACTTTCCCGGAACATTCTCCAGCAGGACACTTCGCCCAAAGCGGGCATTCGCGGCAAACGCCTCTGTGCCGGCCGGGACGAAGCCGGCCTCGACGTCATCGGCCAAGCATTTCAAACCGCTTGAACGTGCGATTGCCGTGGCCAACTACCCACGTTTCACAGCAAGAATACGAATCATTGAATCGCAACCGCGAAGCGGCCCCCAGCCCACCCATCCACACATTCAGCAATCCTGAATTCCCGGACAAACTCCTCGCTCCTCGACGGCCGCTGAATCCCTACTCTCGGGGAGGACCGTGGTGACTGCCACATGGCGTCATTCCTCGACGTCATGATGATCGCACAGTGGTTATCGAGCACTGGGGGTATCGAGAACTGGGAATTCAGACCGTGCACCAATCAGCCTGACATCGAATCGGATCTCCCTCTCGCCGAGCATTTTCGCGCCATCAAGCACCTCTCCGGTTCACGACCCTGCCGAGATTTTCTCGCAACCAAACACCTCAACAGGCCAGTTTCTGGTTACATTGGACGATTGGAAAAAGGCAGACTGTCATTGGCAGCCGTCCGGGCAGAAATCAGCGTTTTGAGGAGGTCAGCTTTGAAGACGACACGTCATACACAACTTATGAGTCGGCGCAGCTTGATGATGACCGTCGGGGCGGCGTCTTCGAGCGGTTTTTTAGCGATGCCAGGTGTTGCGGAGGAGTCGGTCGGTGAGTCCGTCACCGCGAGGACGTCGTCGATTCGCATCACGCGGCTGACGCCGCATGTCTTTCGCGATCGTGTGTACGTCAATGTCGGCACAAATCACGGCATCGGTGGTTGGGGTGAGATCAAAGGCGTGGTGCCGTCAGTCGCAGCGGCACTGGCGACGTCGATGTTCGAGTTACTGGATGGTCAGAATCCGACTCGGATCGAGCACTTATGGCAGACGCTTTATCGGGCTGAGCGGAATCAGCGTGGAGGAGCCTTCATGCTCCATTGCATCGCCGGCATCGACATGGCTCTCTGGGACATCACCGGCAAGCTGTGGGGTGTGCCTGTGCATCGTCTCCTTGGCGGACCGACGCGGGACCGCATCCGTATCTACCCATCAGCGAAGGCCGTCAAGTTGGGCAGCGGACCACAGCCGCTCTCCGGCAACCCAGCCGACATCCAGCCGCTCGTGCAATCGGTGCGAGACGCCAGAGAGCGCGTTGGGCCTGACGGCGCCGTGATGTTTGATGCCCACAGTGCGATCCCGCCGGCCATGCTGATTCAATTCGCCAATGCGATCGAGCCGTATGACGTCCTGTTCCTCGAAGAACCTGCCGTCACAGGGAACATTGAGGTTTTTCGCCGAATTCGCGACTCCGTGACGGTGCCTCTGGCAGCTGGCGAGCGGGACCGGACAATCTGGGGGATTCTGCCATACCTGACAGAAGGAGTGCTCGACATCGTGCAGCCGGATTGCGGATACACCGGGGGCATCAGTCAAATGAAGAAGATCGCCACGTTGGCGGAAGCATTCACGGTTCCGCTTGCTCCACACTGCACGCAGTCGTACTTGGGCATGACGGCCAGCTTTCACGTGGCTGCGGCGGTCCCCCATCTGCTTATCCACGAGTCCTACGACGACGAGTTGTGCGCGAAGTTCATTCATCCGCAGTGGACGAAGCAGGACGGTCACGTGACGATTCCGGACGGCACCGGATTAGGGGTCGACGTGGACGTGACCCAAATGAACAAACTGACCGCCGATCCGTCGTACAAGTACCGCTGGCGCGGCCCCAAGTACTCCCGGGACGGCTCAATCGCGGACTACTGACTCGCTCGTCGCCCCGGGTGACGCGCAGAGCGCAATCACAACGTGCGACGAGCGGTTGGATCGCTTTGAGGAATCGATCCGTTGCCTCGCCTCCAGGGGCCGCCGTTCTGAAAGCTGGACGCATCCAGCGAATCGGCCCAGGAGGAAAGCTGATCGTAAGCCTTGAACCTAACCGGGTGGATCCGCTCACTGGTGGGAGGGTGGCTGGCAGGGCCGTTCAAAGATGGAAGCTGGGCAACCTCGTCACCCGAAGCGTCAGCGAGGGACGAATCGCTCACTCACGTTCGCTTCCTCGCTGACGCTTCGGGTGACCATTGAGCTTGTCCCGGTCGGTCTTCTCCCAAGTGAA
>JAJDEI010000091.1 GCA_029259845.1 Planctomycetaceae bacterium
CCCCCCGCCACGACCCCAACAAAATCCCTCGCCCGCAACCGGCGAATGAAATATCCGGGCTAGCACCCGGCGGCCTTGCGATGCCGGGTGTTTTCACATTCCTCCGGACCGTCAACTGCATCGGCCAGCGGCGTCCGACCCCGACGGAAACCTTCTCCCGTCGCGGATGAGCCGACACGCTGCGAGAAAAGACAATTCTCGTCGCTCATCACCGGAGAGCGGACACCAAAACGCGGGAAAGCCGCGAACGTTTTTTTTGGCTTGATGGTCTGGTAGCTAGAAGATACATTTGCCCTGTTGATGATCGTTGGCGAGGTGACGTTCGCCGTTTTCAGCCAAACAGGGACGATCACGTGTCCCGGCCCTGTTTGCCGGTCTGAGTCCATCGTCAACCGACCAAGCTCGCAATCGAACTTGGGGCCGTAGCTCAATTGGTTAGAGTACCGGACTGTCGATCCGGGGGTTGCGGGTTCAAGTCCCGTCGGCCTCGCTTTTTTTTGCCAGAGGGGGACGCTCTCGGTGCCGGGAGCAACGAACCGACTGGTCTTTTTGGTAAGTAAACGAGTGAATTGGTTGAGGACCGGATTGTTGTCCCGGTTCCTCAACTCTTCGAGGGGTTGGGTGAATTGCCGCTCGTCAGAGGCGGGCCGCGTTCATCATCCGGGCCGCAGGTCTCCGCTGGCTTCCGAAGGTCCCCCCTGTCTTCTCGCAGCCCTGTCTTCTCGCTTTCCTGCTGCTCCGCCACGACAGGCCTGACTGCCTGAACAGGCGCACCGCCCCACCAATCAGAGCCTGCGCCCGGCGCTACCCCTCGCCGCCCGTAACCGTTGACCAGTCGAGCAGTTCGATCTCCGGTCGGATGACCCGTTTCAGGCCGGTGCGGTGGCTGGTGCGGACTCCCTTGCCGCCGCGGCCGGTGATGGTGTACTTCATTTGGCCGAAGCTGAGGATCTTGCCGTTCTCATTTTCGACGCGGAGGCAGTCGGACGGACGGGAGAGTCGCTGGGCACCGAGGACTTCGTCCCCTTTGGCCAGTTTGAGGCCGCGCACGCCCTTGCCGGCGGCAGAGAGGACTTGTGCATCAGCGACGTCGAAGTGGATCAGCCGCGCTTCCCGGCTGACGAGGAACACGCTGTCGCCCGGATACTGCTTGTCTCCCTGTCCCCGTTCACGCATGAATTCGACATGCACGACGGAGTCGCCCGCCCGCAGCCGGCAAAAACGTCGGCCGTTTCGGGTTGAGGGCTGCCGGAACAGGCTGAAGGAGAGCCGCATGATCTGCCCCTGCGCGGTGGCGATGAACAGGTAGGGCGTGGGGGAGAAATCTTGCCACTCCTGCTGGTCGGCGGGGGTGAAGCGGGGATCGGTGGTGATGGCGGCGACGATGCCGGCCCCGTCTTTCAGTTTGACGTGCTTGGAGAGCGGTTCGCCGTAACCGGTCGACGGCGGGATCTGATCGACCGGCAGCGTGTAGGCGGTGCCGTCGCTGGCGAAGATCACGACGTTGTCCAGTGTGCTCGTGGGGACGACTGCGAGGACTTCGTCGCCGTCGCGGGTCCGCAGTTTGTCGATGGACGAGATTTTCTGAACCCGCTTGATCCACCCTTCCTGCGTGGCGACAACGTTGGTGTTCTCGCGGACGATGTACGCCTGCGGGTCGAATTCGGCGATCTCCTCCGGCGAACCGAGGGCCGTGCGGCGGTTGTCGGCGAATTGTTCGGCGAGCTGCTCCAACTCCTTGCGAACGATGGTCCACAGGCGGCGTTCGGAGGCGAGAATCGTGCGGATCTCCGCAGCCTGTGCCTGTTTGTCTTCGAGTTCCTCGATAATGCGATCGATTTCCAGTTGGGAGATGCGGTACAGGGCCAGTTCGAGGATCGCCTCGGTTTGCGCGGCGTCGAGTTGGCGGAATGCTTCCATCAGCTTGGCGGCGGCGTCCTGCTTGCCGCTGCTCTTGCGAATGATGCGGAGCGCCTTGTCCAACCCGTCAAAGATGATCGCGAAGCCTTCGAGGATGTGAATCCGTTTTTCGAGTTGCTCGAGCTGGAACTGGTAGCGGCGGCGGACCGTTTCCAGGCGGAAGTCGAGGAAGTGCTGCAGCATTTCGACGAGATCGAGCCGCTGCGGAACGAGCACGCCCTGGTCGTCCGGCACCAAAGCGGTCGCGTTGTAGGCGAAGTTTTGCTCGAGTGCGGTGTTTTTGTAGAGATAAGTCATGACCGCGGCGGGGTCGGCTCCCGGCTTGAGTTCGAGCACGAGCCGCATCCCGCGGTCGAGGTCGGATTCGTCGTTGGCGGTGAGGAGCTGCGGCAAGTTGCGCGATTCGGCGATCTCTCCGATGGCAGACAGCAACGGCCCGGTCTCCACGCCGTAGGGGACCGAGTGGATCACGATCCGATGCGGAACCTCCTTGCGTCTTTCGCGGTCGAGCTTCCATTCGGCCCGGACCTTGACCGGCCCGCGGCCTTCCTCGTAGATTTGTCGCAAATCCTTTCGATCGGTGACGATACGACCGCCGAGTGGGAAGTCGGGCCCCTTGATATATTTCATCAATTGGGCGACTGTGGCCCCGTCATTCTGGATGAGGTGCACGCAGGCTTTGATGACTTCGCCCAGATTGTGCGGGGGCATGTTCGTCGCCATTCCGACGGCGATGCCGGAGGCTCCATTGACCAGCAGATTGGGAAACCGGGCCGGCAGCACCGTCGGCTCTTGGCGGGTTCCGGAGTAGTTGTCCCGGAGATCGACGGTGTGGTACCGCAGTTCGACCATGAGCTGCTCGGCAATCGGCGTCACTCGCGCTTCGGTGTATCGCCGCGCGGCACACGCGAGCCCGATGACCGATCCGAAATTGCCCTGTCCGTCGACGAGCGGGGCCCGCAGCGTGAAATCCTGCGCCATCCGCACGAGCGTGTCATAGACCGCGTCGTCGCTGTGCGGGTGATAGTGGCCGGTCGTCCCGCCGGTGATCTCCGCACATTTGCGGTATTTGGCATCAGCGGTCAGGTGCAGGTCCTGGTACATGGCGTACAGGATGCGTCGCTGCACCGGTTTGAGCCCGTCCCGGACGTCCGGCAGCGCGCGGGCGGTGATGACCGACATCGCATAGTTGAGATATCGGCGGCGGGTCTCGTCGCTGAGCGAGACGAAGCGAATCCCTTCGCCGTCGCGACCGTCGCTGCCAGGACTGCCGGCATCGCGTCCGCCGTTGCCACTCCCGCTCTTTCCCTGTTCGTCGTGGGGAGTCGGTGAGTTTTTTCGCTGAGTCCGTTTCCGCGCTGACAAGGATTCCTCCGGATTGATTCAGGCTGCAAGTCGGGCAACGGGGGCGGACGGGTGCCGAGGGGCCGTCGGCGGGCCGATCGATTGAACTTGAGTGGCATGGGCTCCTTGCGACCGGATGAAGGAGCCCAATGGAAGAGTCGGAATGTCGCAGATATTCGACGCCGCCCCCGATTCCGCTTGCGGATTAGGCCCTCCGGGGTCTCGACGTTTTTCTTGTCCCTTAACGCCGCAGTTGAACAAGTGAGGTTGCCGGCACCAACAGAGTTCTCGAGCTGCGGCACCCACCGATTCTGAGCCCGCGCCCCCAACCAGACCGTGTGCATTGTAGCGATAATTCCGGTTTTGCAATCCTGGCGAACTGTCCGGGTCGTGCGTGTTTCAAGGGTCCCAACGGTTGTCCGGTCGCCGGGAACCCCTTGACACCATTGGATTTGTGAAAAAGGTTCAAATCCGGAATAGAGACGCAGAATGACTTGACGGCACGACCGCTTCAAGCCGAATCAGATGAGTGATCACAAGCGCTAAGGGACGTTCGGCGAGACATTCGCAGTGGTTCCTCGGTGTGAAGCGCCTGTAGCTGGCGGGCGATCCGTCCATGGAAACCGGAGGGGCTTCCGGGCGTTCATTCACGACAGCACGACAGGGAGGGTTGCCATGTTGTCGACACGACTGGGTATGACGGTCATGTTTTCGTTGAGTCTGGCGGCGGCGGCGGTGTCTGCCGCAGACGGGGGCGCAGCTGACGCACCGCAAGCGGGCTATGCGCCCGGAGCCGGCGGGAATCAGTATCCCGTACTGAACGCGCCGCTCTACCCATCGCCGGTGCAGCACGTGCCGGGCTATGCGGGGGGAACGATCATCACGAATCAGGCGTTCGCGCCGCACGAGATGCTCTACCCACACGCCTACCACGCCATGTATCCGCCGTTCTACTACCGGGTGACCGGGCACTGGTTCATGACGCCCTTCGGGATGCGTCAGCACGAGAACTGGAAGCTGGAAGGAACACACGTGAAGGTCAAATATCGTGACCATTACCGTCCGTTCTCAGGATTCCATCCGCCCGTCTCGCACTGAAGCCGCAAATCGCAAACTCTGTGGTCGCGAACGTCCCGCAGCGGGACCGGTCGCAGCAGCTTGCAGAGCCGCGACTCTGTTCCCAGCACCCAACACTTTTTCAGATCCAGGAACAATGTCATGAAGACTTCTTTGTTGAAAACCATGGCCGGTACGCTGATCGCGGGTCTCGTCGCAGCGATGGCTGCCGGCCCGGCCCGCGCAGAAGATGCCGGCGTCGTCCGTCTTGGAGGCCGCGCAGCGGCTGGGACGGCCACGCTGAACGACAACGCGACGGTCTCTGTCCGCGGCCAATCCGAAGACACGGACGCTGCCGTGGAAGCCCAGCCCGAACTCCTGCAACTGCTCGGTGGCGAATACTCGTGCGCTGCCGACGCATGTGATACCTGTTGCTCCGACGCCTGCGATTCTTGCTGCTCAGATGCGTGCGACTCCTGTTGCACGACAGAATCCTGTGACGGCTGCGACTCCTGTGGTGGCGGGGGTTGCGGGAAGCACGGCACGATGCTCGGCTGGCTCAGCGGACGCAAGGGGCGCCGCGGATATCGGAACTCGCGGGGTAGCAACGGCTACTCCAACGGCGGATACTGCAATGACGGCTCGTGTGGCAACGGCCATCGAATCTCGTCCTTTCTGGCCCAGCAGTGTGCCATTCACAACTCCCGCAAGTGGGAGAACAACGCGCGTCTGAATGCGTATCTCCGCTGCAAGCTGGGCTACTTCATTCACGACGGCTGCGGTGGCGTGGGCTGCAAGCCGTTCGGCCAGTACAGCATCGTCTACCCGGACAACCCCGCTCATTTCGACGGACGTGACGGGCAGGTTTACGCCGCCCAGGGAGTTGGCGGACCGGTGTCCGTTCCTCTCGCGCCCAACGTGCGGCATGCCTACAACTATGGTTGGGGCATCCCGTCGAGCCGCCTGACGCCGATCAGCAACGCCACGCACTGAAACGCAGCCGGAGGCGGAGCCCCAAGTGGATCGTTTCCGCGGAACGAGCCGATGTCCCGGTTCCCGCATTGCCGGGCACCCCGGCTCGTTCCGCGCGGCTCCCGGAGATTCCGTCCCCCGGCGTTTCACCGAAGACCGACGGAGACTTGCCGTGGCAGGTTCTCCCAAGGCAGCCAACAACAGACGGCCGGAGTGCTCGCTGAGAGACATCGCCGTCCACAGACCTGGAATTCCCGCTATTCCCTGACATCAGGAATCTCACTATGCGACTTCAAAACAAATACTGGCTGCTGCTGGCAGCAGGAGGGATGCTCCTGTCATCGTCCGCCTCAGCCGAAGACGACTCTGCAGAAGGTGTTGTCCGTTTGGGGAGGTCCCCGCAAACTGCCTCGCTGTCCGCTGTCGCAGACAGCGGCATGGCCCGGCAGGCAAGCTTCAGCCTGGGACACGGCGGTTCGTGCGAATCCTGCAACGCCTGCAACGCCTGCAACGACGGATGCATGTCGGGGGCGTGCGAATGGGGAAGCGGCTGCCCGTCCGGCTGCGGATACGGAAGCTGCGGCTGGGGCCAGTGCGGCTCTTGCGGCCAGTGCGGCGGCTGCGGATACGGCGGTTGTCACTCGTGTGCGTTGCTCAATTATCTGCGCAGCTATGCCGTCGGCGGGTGCAGTTTCTCGCCGGACCACGGCTGGGCCCCCCCGGGAAAGCATCCCCGTCCGCGAACGGCGGCCACGTACCGCAATTGGTTCCCCACCGAGTGGACCGGACAGGGTTCCTACGCCCAGCCCGGCCATCGCTATCCCATGGTCTACACGCCGACTGACACGACCCAGCTGGGCTACTACTATCAGCGGGTGCCTGTCTGGCAACACCGCAACGGCATGATTCCGCCGGTCCCGCATCCCGAGGCGTTTCATGTGCCGGACTTTGGATGCGGCCGCAACGGTGTGTGCCACAACGGGATGATCGGTGCCGGAGCTTGTGGGCATCAGGGAGAGATCATCAGCGACGACGCTGTCGGTGACGCCCCCTCGGCAGAGCACAGTGTGCCGGCCGAGTCTGCGCCGCAGCCAGCCTCGCCCCAATCGGCTGCACCGCCGTCACCGGAAACTCCCCCCGTCCCCGACAGCACGGATTCTGCACCCCCGGCGACCGCTCCGGAACCACCGCCGGCGGCAGCTCCGCCCGCTTTGGAGAAATCGGCTCTTGCGCCGTTTCTCTACGTGATTCCCGCACAGTGAGGCGATCATGCGAATCCGCATGACGGTCTGAAGCGAACGACGATCGGCACCGATGAACGACCCTCCACCGGGGGCGGACGGAAACTCTCTGTCCGCCTCTGGTCCTTTTTGGCAATAGGCCGTTTCAACAACCTGCTCCTTGTCGAGACATCCCGAACCACATCGCCACTCCCCATCGGACGGTTCCCCCATCGACCTGACTGTGAGCTCTTTCGAGTTTTGAGTTGTGTGAGACCGGTACTTCAAATCTGAAATCTCAAATCCGGACTCTCAACGTTCAATCTTCAACTCTCAACCCAAATCCCGACCTCGACCCCACCAAACGCATCTTGGTATCCTCCGACCGATTTCAATCGATCGCATCCACTGCTGACGAGCGAGGAGGACGGGGGACATGGAGTCGACGCGAATTGCCGCACTGTTGCGCGAAGGTGAAGCAGGAGATCAGGTCGCCGTCGCCGGCTGGGTCCGCACACGCCGGGATTCCAAACAGGGGTTCTCGTTTATCGAACTGAACGACGGCTCCTGCATGGCGAATCTGCAAATCGTCGTCGACGCCGACGTCCCCGGCTATGCGGACGTCATCGGCGATGTGTCCACCGGTGCGAGCCTCCGCGTCGCCGGAGAACTCAAAGAGTCGCCTGGAGCCAAACAGCGCTTCGAGCTGCATGCCGCGTCGCTGCAACTGATCGGCACAGCAGACCCGGAGACCTATCCGCTCCAGAAAAAGCGGCATTCCTTCGAGTTCCTGCGGGAGATCGCCCATCTGCGTTCGCGAACCAACACCTTCGGCGCCATCGCCCGGGTGCGGAACACCGTCAGCCGCGCGATTCACGATTTCTTCCAGTCGCAAGGCTTCCTCAACATTCAGACCCCCATCATCACCACCAGCGACTGCGAAGGCGCCGGGGAGATGTTTACGGTGACGACGTTGCTGCGCGAGTCCAGTGTCCAGAATCCAGTGTCCGGCGGGGGAAGAGATCGAACTTCACTCGACACTGGACACTCAACACCCGACTTCGCAAACGATTTCTTCGGCAAGCGCGCGTCGCTGACGGTATCCGGGCAACTGGAGGCGGAGATCTACGCCACGTCGCTCGGACCGGTTTACACGTTCGGCCCGACGTTTCGGGCGGAGAACTCCCACACGCCGCGGCATCTGGCCGAATTCTGGATGGTCGAGCCGGAGGTTCCGTTCTGCGATCTCGAGGGCGACATGCAGCTCGCCGAACAGTTCATCAAGTCCATCGTCGGGGTCTGCCTCGACGAATGCCGCGACGACATGGAGTTCTTCAACCAGCGCATCGAAAAGACCGTCCTCGACACGCTGCACAACATCCTGGAGCACGACTTCAGGCACATCAGCTACACGGAGGCGATGGCGATCGTCACCGCCACGGACCGCGACTGGGAGTACCCAGTCACGTGGGGCGATAATCTGCAAGCCGAACACGAACGGTTCCTGACCGAAGAGCATTTTCGGCAGCCGATCATCGTGTTCGATTATCCGCGGGCGATTAAACCGTTCTACATGTACTGCAACGATGACGGCAAGACCGTGCGGGCGATGGACGTGCTCGTGCCGCGCGTGGGAGAGATTATCGGCGGCAGCCAACGAGAGCACCGGCTCGGTCAGCTTGACGTGCGTTTGGAAGAGTGCGGGCTCGACCCGGCGGAATACTGGTGGTACCGCGACCTCCGCCGTTACGGCAGCGTGCCGCACAGCGGCTTCGGGTTGGGGCTGGAACGCATGCTCTTGCTGCTGACCGGCATGCAAAACATCCGCGACGTCATCCCCTTCCCCCGCACCCCCAATCACGCCGAGTTTTGAAACCACGCATGCCGCGGACGTACCAAGGGCATGCAACCAGTGCTTTGTCGAGCGCTCTTCGAACAGTCGCCCGGTCGACTGAATCTTCACACCGTATAACGAAACTGTGTAATAAAACTGACCGTTCGCACTTGCGCGCGGGTCACATCAAGCCGGGGATCGGTGTGCCGTGATAGATGCGGTGGGGGCGGCTCAGCTCATCGTGCCAGACGGCTGCGGGGGGGATGCCGAGGGCACTGTAAATGGTGGCGGCCATGTTTTCCGGGGATTGCGCGTCGGAGACCGGATACGCACCGATGTCGTCCGTCTCACCAATGACGTTGCCGCCCCGCACGCCGCCGCCGGCGAAAAACAGTGTCTGGGCACCGCCCCAGTGATCGCGGCCAGGACCGTCGTAGTGCTCCTTCAACAAGGAAATCTTCGGTGTGCGGCCGAACTCGCCCCCCATGACGATGAGCGTACTGTCCAGCAGGCCGCTGGAGTTGAGGTCGTCCAGCAGCGCGGACAGGGCCCGGTCAGTGGGCGGGAATAGCATGTCGCGCAGCCGCCAGAAGGCGTCGCCGTGCGTGTCCCAGGCTTCATTGTTGCCCAAATTGACCTGCACCATATTGACCCCCGCTTCGACCATGCGGAAGGCCATCAGCAGCGACCAGCCGAAACTGTTGCGACCGTATCGTTCCTGAGTTTTCTCATCCGCACGGGTGACGTCGATCGCCCGCCGCACGTCGGGGCTCGCCAAAAGCGAGATGGCAGACTGCCGATGCAGATCGTAGCGGTGCGCGACCGCCGCCGTCTCCATCTCCCGCCGTTGTGCGTCCACCGCTTCCAGCAAGTGAAGCCGATTGTCAAAACGTCGTCCGGCCAGTTCGCTGGGCAGCTTCAGGTTGGGGGCCTGAAAGATGCGAGGCTTTTCCGACGTGGGATTGTTCCTGGGAAGCTGGTGAAACGTATACTCCGGATACGCTCCCCGCCAGAACGGATCGCCGTACTGCGTGGCTGCGATGATGAAAGGATCCCGCTGATGTCCCATTTGACCGCCGTACGCTCCGGGAATCACGCCCCCCGACCAGTGCACGAGCCGCTCGGGCAGCATGACCGCCGGCGGCAGGTTGTCGTTTCGCGGAGGCACGGCATCGCCGACGACCGAGGCAATCGACGGCCAGTCGGACGAGCGCGGCTTGCGGTCCCCTCGAAATCCGGGCGACTTCTCCGACCGCCCCGTCAGCATGAAGTAATGGCCCAACGTGTGACCGTTGGTCGGATGCGAGAGTGAACGCACTAATGACCACAAGTGGCTGCGCTGGGCGAGCAGCGGCAGATGCTCGCAGATCTTGATGCCGGGCGTGCTGGTGGCGATCGGATCAAACTCGCCACGGATCGTGTCCGGCGCGCCGGGCTTCAGGTCGAAGCTGTCCTGCTGGGCAAGCCCCCCGGACAGAAAAATGTAGATGCACGACCGCGCTTTCGCGGACGTCTGGTTCGCGTTCTCCGCTGCGGCTCCTCCTGCCGTTGCTCTCAGTGCGCTGAGGTGATTCGTCCCCAGCCCCAGCAGACCAACCGCGCCTGCCTGCACAGCCGTGCGGCGAGTGACGGCCGCGGGATGAGAAACGACCGGATGCGTCCACGTAAGACCGGGCATTGGACACCTCACGAGCGTGGTGTGGTAAGAGACCGGATGACAGGTTTCCGCAGCAGCGTGGCAGCCGCATTGTACCGAGTCCCCAGACAAACGTCAGCGCCCGGCCCGGTTGGCATCGCTGCGGGGTGTATCCGTTGGATGGTGGTGCTCGCTCATTTCAGGGTGGCTGGGGCGCTGTTGAGGCAGCGGAAACGTGTCCTAAGACGGAGAACGGGGGCCGTCACGTGGCTCGTTCACGGTCCACAGCCCCCGAGTTCCGAGCGGCTGACTCATCATCGGTGTCAGATCGCCCCAGCCACGCCCCCCACCAGTGAGCGGATCCACCCTCGCTGCGGGGTGTTGTTGATCGCGTGTCTGTTCCGATGAACGGACCTGTCCCGACGAGACCTCGTATCACTTGCGTCGGCGAGTCGCTACGATTTCGGCGACCGGGTGGCGGGGGCGCGTTGAAGGCATCCGTTGAACTTGCTGCGCTGATTACGGGGGCCGATGCCTACGGGGGGCGACGCCGCCGTCGGTTTGACCGCTCACGGCCCCCGGACGGGAGGGGCCTTCGTGTTCCACGCACCAACGTCCCCCCGCCACTCGTCGCCATAACTGACGTGCTGAAGAGTCGTCGACGTTTCACACGCGTTGTCCGACGCAGTGTCATGATGGGAGAACGTCCGAGGAATGTTTGCGTTTCATGTTGATGCGACCGATTCGTCGACTGCCGCCCGGGCGGGACGGTGGGTGACGCCGCACGGGGTGGTGGAGACGCCGGCGTTCATGCCGGTGGGGACAAGGGCGACGGTTAAGGGCGTCTGGCCGCAGCAACTGGCGGACGTCGGCACACAGATGGTGCTCGCTAACACCTATCACCTCGCGTTGCGACCGGGAGAAGAGGTCGTTGCGGACCTTGGCGGCTTGCATGGCTTCATGAACTGGGACGGGCCGATTCTGACCGACAGCGGCGGGTTTCAGGTCTTTTCACTGGCCGATCTGCGTTCGCTCGACGACGAGAAGGTCGTGTTCCGTTCGCACATCGACGGGAGTCTGCTGGAATTGTCCCCTGAGCGGGCCATCGCCATTCAGGAGGCGTTGGGGGCCGACTGCATCATGTGTCTGGACGAATGCCCGCCGCTGCCGTCGGACCGTGAGAAACTGCAAGCGGCAGTCGACCGGACGACCAAGTGGGCCCGCCGGTGCCGCGACGCCCAGCGCCGCGACGATCAGGCATTGTTCGGCATCGTGCAAGGAGGGACCGATCCACAGATGCGGGAGCGGTCGGCCGAGGGACTGCGACCGCTCGAGTTTGCAGGGTATGCGATCGGCGGGCTCAGCGTGGGCGAAACTCCGGAAGAGATGTATCGGACACTCGATTTCACGGCGCCGCTGCTCCCGGATGACCGGCCGCGCTACCTGATGGGCGTCGGCCGTCCGATCGATCTCGTCGAAGCGGTGCAGCGAGGCGTTGACCTGTTCGATTGCGTGATGCCGACCCGCAACGCCCGGAATGCGGCGGCGTTCACCAGCGTGGGGACGGTCAAGATGCGGAACCTGCGGCATCAACGGGACGAATCGCCGCTCGATCCGGCGTGTGATTGCCCGACCTGCACGCAGTTCAGCCGCGCGTATCTGCGGCATCTGTTTGTCACGGGGGAAATGTTGGGACCGATGGCGCTGTCGGTGCACAACATCGCCTACTACCAGCGGTTGCTGCGGGACCTGCGGTCGGCCATTCGGGAGAATCGTACACAAGAGTTTGTGGCGACGGTTGGTCTTTTCTGACAGCGATGCGTCCGCCTCCCCCCCGCTCTTGGGAGTATTGGCCTCCCGTTCGCTGGTGTGGGGACGCACGGCTCCGACGATGTCTCATCGGCCCGCGTCGAATTTGACGCAGACCGGCATCGGCACGCGGAGGGAGTGTCCGGTCGGCATGAGACGGCCGGTTTCCTCGTCAATGCGGAACACGACCACGTTGTCCGTCTCCTGGTTGGCTGCGATGAGGAACGTGCCCGACGGATCGATGCCGAAGTTGCGGGGCATCTGGCCATGTGTCGGCTCGTTCTCCACGAGTGTCAACGCGCCCGATTCTCCATCGACGGCATAGGCTGCGATGCTGTCGTGGCCGCGATTGGAGCAGTACACGAACCGTCCGGAGGGGTGGACTTGAATTTCGGCGGTCGAGTTGCCGGCGGGGCCGTCGTCCGGGATTGTGCTGATGGTTTGAAACCCGTACAGCACGCCGGTCGGCTCGTGATAACGGAACGCCTGCACGGCCGACGTGATTTCCAGGTTGGCATAACCGAAGCGACCGGAAGGATGGAAGGCGAAGTGCCGCGGCCCCCCGCCGGGCGGCACCGAGGTTGACGGCGGTTCGTGGGGGGTGAGGGTTCCCGCATCGGCGTCGTAGCGGTAGACCATCACTTTGTCCAAACCGAGATCGCAGACAACCGCGAACTGCCCCGCGGGATCGAGATTGATGGAGTGGGCATGCGGCCCCTGCTGCCGCTGCGGATTCACGCTTGATCCTTCGTGCTGGACGATGCAACTTGCCGCCGCGAGTGAGCCATCGTCGTTGATGGGCAGCACGGCGACGGTGCCGGACGAATAGTTGGCAACCAGCACATGGCCTCCGGTCGGGTCGACGACCAGATGGCAGGGCGCGGCACCGTGCGACGCCTCCTGATTCAGCTCCGACAGCGAACCGTCCTCGGAGTTGACCGCGTAAGCCGTCAGGTAGCCACCCGGCTGTCCCTGGAACTGGCCGGTTTCGTTCACCGCATACAGCAGCGGGCGGGTCGGATGAATCGCCAGGAACGACGGGTCCGCACACTCGGCGACCAGTTGGGCGGGAGTGAGCGCGCCGGTCTCGGTGTTGAGGGTACTGAGGTAGATGCCTCGGCTGTCGCGTTGGGTGTAAGTGCCAAAGTAAACATGCATCGGCCGGTTCGGCTCCTCAGCGGGACTGACTGCGGGGACCAGAAACATCGCGGGCAGGGAGAACAGCAGGAGTAACAGGCGGCTCATGGGGAATGTCTTTCGGAAGCGAACAACGGAGATTTCGACGGAGATTTCAACGGAGCAAACTGTTGCAGGTCAGTCATTTTCTGCGGCGACGTCGACCGGGTCATCGGCGACGAGATCGCCCCCTTCCGGTAATCCGTACAAGGGAAGGTAACGGTAGTAGACTTCGAGGGTCATTGTCGCCAGGCAGGTGATGAACAGCCTCCCTCCGGCGGTGCTGGGACCGCTGCGGTCGCGGGGCATCCAACTGCCGAACTCCGGCCCCTGCTCAGTCCCCTGCGTGCGGACGAGGTCGTCCCGCATCGCGGGATTCCACCGCCGCCACGGGTCGCCTCCCCAGTGTCTCATCACCTGTGTGGCGTAGTAGCAATAGTAGAGGTTGTCGTAGGGACCGCGCTTGTCGAGAATCGCGACCCCCTTTTGGAGTTCCTCGTTGTCTCTTCCCCAGCCCAGTTGCATGCGGCACAGCAGCGCCATCGCTGTCGTCGAGGAGCGGTAGGTGGGGGCCTCTGCCCGATACCCGTAGCGACCGGTCGGAGCCTGATCGCTGCGGACTGTGTCGAGGTAAACGCTGATCCTCTCCAATACTTGAGGGGGAACCTGGAGTCCGGCTTGGGCCGTGCTCTTAAGGGCCATCGTGACAAGTGCGGTGACGGACGTGCAGCCCGGCTTTCTGGGTTCATACCGCCAGCCGCCCCCCTGCGGGTCCTGGGCGTGGCAAAGGAAATCAGTCGCCAATTGGGCCGCTTGGCGCATCCCGAGGCGGCGATCGCGGGTCATCAGGTATGCTTCGCTGAGTGCCGTCGCCACCGCCGCCTGCACGTAAAAGTTGTCGTGCTCGCGGCAGCCCGGCCCCCGAAAATCTCCGCCTGCCGGGACCCGCTTGCCGTGGCTAAGAAGAAACGTGAGTCCGGCCCGGACGTTCTTTTTGAACTCTCCGGACTGATGCGTTTGTCCCGCCCCCAGGTAGCACAGCAGCACGTAGGCGGTTGCTCCCATCGGGTTGTCGACATCGCCCGGATGACTGCACGGCCCGACGTCGTTGAAATTCCAACTGCCGTCCTGCCGCTGCCGGCTGGCGAACCACTCCAACGCCCGCTGGACTGCCGACTCGCTCTCAGGCGTCCCGCCGTAGCGTTTGAGGAGCAGCGCCTTGCCCGCTTCGCTGCGGCTGCCGACCTTGGTGAGATCGACGGTTGCCTGTCCAGCCGCTTCCGGAGCAGCCGCATTCGGACCGGGCACTGGTGGAGCGTCCTGGGCGACGGCTGCCGGTTCGGGAGCTTCTTCCTCGAGAGGTTCCTCGGCTACCTGCTCCATTTCGGGCGGCGGCATGTCCGGCTGTCCTTCCGCGGGCGGCTGCTCTTTCGGAAGCGGCTCTTCCGGCAACGGTTCCTCCTGCTGTTCGCCCGGTTCGCCGATCGGTTCCGTCAGCGGCAAGGCGTCTTCGACGACCGCTTGTTCCTCCGCAAACGACGCCAGCACGGTGTCGATCGGATTCTGGTTGCTGACGACGATCGTCGCCGATGCCAACAGCAGCAGCAGGATGAAGTGCAAGCCGGTGCTGATGAGCATCGACTTCCGATGCCGAGCGTCCGCCGTCCGGAGATTCGGCCCTCCCTCCGAAAGTGTCCCCTCAGCCGTCAGGACTTGTGGGAACGTGTTCTCTGACCGGCGATGTCCTGAATGGAGGCCACGATTCTCCTCATGATCGTGCCCGTGTCGCCGCACGTCGGGCTTCGGCAGCGACGGCTCTTGCTGGTCAAACGCCTGCTCGTTCAGCCGCAGGGCCAGTCGGGCCGACTGCTCGGCGAGCCGGGCCAACTGAACCGCCTGTTCGGCTGCTGCTTTCGCCTGAGCCGCCAGTTGTTCTTGCGTTGGCCGGGACCGGTCCGCATCCGAACTCGCCGAGATCTGATCCGAAGGGGAGTCGCGAGGCGCGACACGAGCCGTTGCATCATGCCGGTAGCGTCGGTGTTTCGCCGAATCGCGTGATCCCCCTTGACCATCATGATCAGACATGGCCCCGGCCCGCCGCTCTGGAGAAGGAAACCGTGCAGAAAGAAATTGTGGAGAAGGAAATTGTGGAGAAGGAAATTGTCGGGTGCTGACGGGCCCCACGATCCTAATCAGATTTGTTTCATGGGAACTCAACGCGATCGTGGAGGAACCCGGCCAGTCTGCATCTTCCCGCCAGAAAACGCAACCTTCCGAATCGCTTGCTGCCCGGCGGACACGTTTTTCACGATGGGGGGATTGTCGGTGCTTCGCCGTCGGCGTTTCCTCCGGGGGTGCGGTTTTTTTCCACCGCGCGGCAAAACACCCGGTGTCTCGAATCAGCAAGGACGCGAAGTGCCTCATTTTGGCGGCTCATGTCCTCAACGTTTCTCGATCCCATGAGACACCGGGTGTTTTCCCCAAAAAACTCACAACCTCTCCGGGCCAGGGAGTAACGTTGTTTCACACCGGGAAGGGTGGCGGGCATTCCGTAGGAAGCCCCGGAGACTCAACGCCTTCAGGCACGGGAGCTTCCACTGCCCGGAGCGCCTCCGCCACCCCATCTGAGATCGCCCATTTTGAAAGACAACGTTGCCCGGGCATCGCCGAAGGACTGCCAAGGTTTTGTGGCGGCGTCTCCGTCGCCGAGCTGAGGCTGTGCCGCGCGAAATCGTCCGCTCTCAACGGTCGCCGGAATAGTCGCCGCCTGAGCCGCCATGAGAATCTTCGTAGTCTGCAGGTTCGTCACAACCGATAAGTTCTTAGTGGCTTCCCTGTCTCCTCGTGTCTTGCCCGCCTTAGCTCCGGGATGGATGACCGCAACCCATTCTTGCTCAATACCTTGCGGTGCTTGGCCGCATTGTGCGCGGTGGTGCTCGCGCTGAACGGTGCGGTCGTCATCCAAGCCGCGGTACCGCTGCCCCACTCCTCACCGGCCTCGCAGAACACATTCGGTTCCACGCCAGAACCAAAACAGCCCCCACTGCCGTTGCGGCAGGAATCGCTGCTCGGCGGCCATTCGGTGTGGAACGCGGCCACTTTCCGCGACGACGCCCGTCCGAAGGAGGAGCGATCGGAAGTCGGGGAGACGCTGTCGGACGATACCCTCGATCGTTCTCGTAGCGACGATTTCGACAGCCGGCTCAAGAAGCTGGAAGAGGAATGGGCCAAGCAACAGAAGCAGCTCGCGCAAACGATTGCCAAAAAGAAGTCGAAGCCGACGTATCAACTCAACGGACGCATCCATGCCGACTACTGGGCGTTCCCCGAGACAAGTCCGGGGATCGGATTCTTTGAGCACCCGCTTCCCGCGTTGGCGAACTTCGGCGTCGACCCCGAAGACCGTTTCGGTTTCCGCCGCGTCCGCATCGAGATGAAGGGGGACGCCCTGGAGACGATGTACTGGCGGATGCAGATTGACTTTGCCGATCCGGAAACCGCATCGATCAAGGATGTCTTCATCGGCTTTCGAGAACTGCCGGGATACCAGAAACTCCAGATCGGCCACCAAAAGCGACCGCTCGGCCTCGATGCACTCAACAGCAGTAAGACCAACGTGTTCCTGGAGAGGCCGTTCGTCATTGATGCGTTCAATGAAGACATCCGCCGGCTGGGCATCCTGATGCAGGGAAACAGCGAAGACGAGCGGTATCTCTGGCAATACGGCGTTTTCAACATGGAAAACCTTGCCACGGACGGCAAGTACCTTGGCGATTCCTACCAACTGAGTGGCAACGCGCGGTTGGCGTCCAGCCCGTGGTACGATGAAGCATCCGGCGGACGGAACTATTTTCACTGGGCGATCGCGGGCATGTTGGCCCATCCGGATGGGAATGCCGATGCGACGGACAGCAACAGCAACGAAGCCCGCTTTCGCACGCGCCCCGAGGCGCGCAGCAGCAGCCGCTGGCTCGACACCGGGCGCATCGCCGGCGCCCGATGGTACGAGACGCTGGGGCTGGAATCGATCCTCAACATCGGACCGCTTCAAATCGTCGGCGAGTATCAGCACAGTTGGCTGCAACGCGATGGCCCGCCTCCCCTGCAGCCGGACCTGCAGTTCCACGGCTGGTATCTGTACGCAAATTACATCCTCACGGGCGAGCACATCCCCTACACCCGCTCCTCCGGGACGATCGGCCGTCTCATTCCATTTCGAAATTTCGGACTGGTTGATCGCTGCGGCGGCGGGTCTGGGCGTGGCTGGGGAGCCTGGGGTGTCGGCGTCCGCTGTTCAACGATCGACCTCAGCGACGGCGACATCGGGGGTGGCGAAGGAGAATCGTGGACGGCGGCGCTCAACTGGTACTGGACCCCCTACGCCCGCTTACAGTTCAACGCAATCTACGGCGAGATCGACAATCACGCCCCGGTCGGCGGCTTCACCGGTGGCCACTACACAATCATCGGCACCCGCGCGGCAATCGATTTTTGAGCCATTACTGGTCAAACAGCTCGAGGTACGCCACGTACGCGAGACCGACGGGGTGATTCCGAAAGAACGAAGTCTTCGCGTCAATGAAGTCCAGCGGAGCATAGACTGAAGCGAAGATGGCCTCAAAAGTGTTCTGACTGATGATCCCACGGCTGGCAAGTGCAACGAGAGGCCCCGGGCTGGCCAGATAGAGCACAAGAAACAAGGCCCACACGGCCGGATTCGTCCACGTGCCTCGCGGGCGGTCTTCTCGGTCTGCCATGAGTTCTCCTCAGCCTGTGTTTCGTCGATACGGTCTCTACTCAGCGGCTCCTGAACGGAGGATCGGCGTCCCTTTCCAATGTGTCGGCTGGGCCGCCCTCGGCGTCAAAACTACTCGCGACTCGTTGAGAGGCTCTATTCCGCGTGCCACAGCCGTCTCGACAATGCGAGAGACCAGTACACTATCCAAGATCATCGAGGCTGACACAGCCGTGGCAAACGTGAATCAACATTCTCTCAGACGAACCGCTCGAAGTCCGCCAGTTCGACGCGGCTGCCGGCGACGAAGGGCGTGCGCTGATGGATGCTGCTTGGCCGAATATCGAGGATGCGCTGGGTGCCGTCGATCGCCGTGCCGCCCGCCTGTTCGGCCAGAAACGCGATCGGATTGGCTTCGTACAGCAGTCGCAGTTTTCCTTCCCGGTTGTTTTCGGTGGGCGGATAGAGAAAGACGCCCCCCTTCAACAGCGTGCGATGAAAATCGGCGACCATTGAGCCGATGTATCTCGACGAATACTTGCGGCCCAGGACGCCGCCGCGCAGCCGTTCGATGTACTCGGCATAGCGGGGGGGAAACGAGTCGCGATACGCCTCGTTGACCGAATAGTAGTTGCCCTGTTCGGGCATCCGCATGTTGGGATGGCTGAGGATGTAGGCACCGACAGCCGGGTCGAGCGTGAAGCCGTGCACGCCTTTTCCGACGCTGTAAACGAGGATCGTTGACGAGCCGTAAACGACATAGCCGGCGGCAATCTGTTTGCTGCCCGGCTGGAGCACCCACTTCTCCGGTTCGTTGAGGCTGACCCCTTCCGGGCGCCGCAGAATTGAAAACGTCGTCCCCACGCTGACGTTGACGTCGATGTTCGAGGAGCCGTCAAGCGGATCGAAGACGACCGCATAGTTGGCGTTCTCCGACCCCTTGTGGACGAGCAGCGGTTCTTCATTCTCCTCGGACGCAAGCACGCCGATGCTTTCTCGTGCGCTCAGGCAATGCACAAGGACTTCATTGGAGTAGACGTCCAGTTTCTGTTGAACTTCTCCCTGAACATTCACAACTCCCTGTTCGCCAAGAATGTCCGACAGACCAGCCCGTCTGACCTTGGCCTGGATGAGCTTGGTGGCCATGGTGATACCGGAGAGCAGCCAGGAGAACTCGCCGGATGCTCCGGGGAACCGCTTCTGCTCCTGAAGGATGTGCTGCTGGACCGTAACGATGGGGGCCACGCTGGCGGAGTCGGTATGTTCGCTCATCGTCTCTTGCGGGGTCGATCAAGGGGGAGTGACGGGACCGAATGGCTGAGCCGATTCTACTCCGTTTCTCCGTTCAAGACACTCCCACGGCCGACGGCAAATTCGGCGGGGCAGCGGCACTGGCCCGTGGGGGCGAATGTCCATGCGGGCGCCGGATGCCTCCCCGATTAGAGCCCGGAGCGTAAGCGACGGGAAGACGACCCTCCGCCGCACTGAGAGTCAATCCGGAAACTCGGCCCCGGAATTGTGGCACCGGAGGGGAGGGCGAGGCCTTTGGTTTAGGCACATCTTGTACGTTTTTTGAGTGCGTGTGTTCCATCGGGCATGGCCCGCAGGGGGGGCCGGCCTCGCCAGGGGACCACGGCAATCGCACGTCGGACCATCACGTGATCACACACTTGTTGCCTGGTCTGACGCTGCGGAAGCCCATCCTGGACGGATGGCGTCCATCGTAAGTCACACAGCCATCGCGTGTGGCAACCAACGTGCGATTGCCGCGCCAGAGGACGAGCCAGCCGGGGGGGAGGGGGAGGCGGGCTTGCGGTTTTGGTGGCCGCTCCGGCGGGCCAGAGCCAAACAGAAATCAGGAATGGTCCCGTCGGGCTTCGCGCGATCGTGTCGCCACGCGCTGGGGATCTTCACGGATTCGGCGCTGAGGATGTCGCTGGCCGGCCGCTGTTCGGCCGCTGTTCGGCGTCGGGGCAGCGTCGGGGCAGCGTCGGGGCGGCGGCTCAGTTCGCGAAGGTTCAGCAGCGTGATCGCCACGCCGCCCAGCAGTGCGAGCAGCGGCTGCCATCGCTCGGACGAGTTGAAGTGCGGGTTTTCGATGCCGCAACCGGTCTTCATCGCCTGGTGAGATTCTTCGATCCCCCAGCGGTTTTCGTACCACGCGACGACTTGCCGCGCGTCAGCGAATGTGCCGC
>JAJDEI010000092.1 GCA_029259845.1 Planctomycetaceae bacterium
ATGGCCCTGTATTTTTGGGCAGAACGGGCGGGTGGCGGGGGCGCATCAAGAGCGTCCGCCCGTCTTGCGGCGTCGATCACGGGGGCCGTGTCGCCGTTGGGTGAATCGTTCACGGCCCCCGGATCGGAAGGACGTTGCTCGTTCCAGACGCCAACACGCCCCCGCCACCCGACAGAAAGCAAACAGCGCAACTTCAAAACTTACGCTTCGGGTTACCAGAGAGCTTGTCCTTCTCCAAAGTGAAACTTTGAACGGCCCTGGCGTATGATGCGCTCGTCTTGTCCGGGATGGCCGGTTATGGGATAGTGCGATCCCCGCAAGCACGATTTCGTCTTCCCCCCGGTCATGGATGGACCCGTCGGCCGTGGAACCTCCCTCCCGACAACTGCTCGATGTGCTCTCGCGCTACGGATTGGCGACGCCGGCCGATCTGCGTCGTTGCCGTCCGCAGGTGCGTCGGCTGGCGCATGACCTGCCGACGTTCGACTCCGTCTGGATCGACGCGCTCACGCAGTCCCGTGTGCTCACGCCGCTGCAGGCCAAATTGCTGGAATCCGAACAACCGCAGCGGTTGCAAGTCGGTCCGTGCATCCTCGTGGACGAATGGGAAAACGCCGGACGTTGGACGCTGCGGGTCGCCAAACATCGGGGCACCGGGCGGCGCTGCCTGTTGACGTTTGTTGATGTCCCGGCCAATGAGCGGCCCAAGGCGCTCGATCAGGTCCGGGATGTCATCGCTCGGCTGCTTGGCTTGTCGCATCCGTCCATCATCGCGCCCCAAGGCTGCGATGAAACTGACGACCGGTTGGTGGTCGTCAGCCCCTTTGTCTCCGGACCGACGCTCAAGCAGTTGTTGGTCCGGCGGGGGCGGTTTCCGATTTCGGTCGTGACCGACATTGCCTGGCAGTTGATCGATGGATTGGCAGCGCTCGAGGAACGGGAGGTTGTGCATGGCGACGTGACGCTGACCAGCGTGCGTTTGACCGCGCGGGGACAGGCCGTGCTGTTGCACCCCGGTGTGATGCCGGCGGCCGGCAGCCGCGTGTCGATCCATGCTCCGCTCGGTCCGGAGAACTACGACGGCATCGCCCCAGAACTGATCAGCACGGGACGGCCGGCGACGCCCGCCACGGACCTCTATGCAGTGGGGTGCGTGCTGTGGCAACTGTTGGCGGGGCGGCCCCCCTACCCGACCGGCGACCCCCTCGCCAAACTGGCCGCCCATCAGACGAAGCCGATGGACGACGTCCGCCGCTGGGTGCCCGACGCTCCCGCCGACCTAGCGGCGCTCATCGCTCAGCTCACCTCCAAGCACGCCGAACATCGCGGCAGCGGACCGCGGGAAATTCGAGACAACTGGCCGTTGGGGACCCGTTCCCGGCACAGCCACTTGGCGCAGTTCCATTCTTCCTTTGGGACCGTGGCCCCGCGGCACGGAGACGTGCACCGCAGTGCATCGAAGTTTCCGTTGAAGGCCGTCGCGGTGATGCTGTTTCTGCTGAGTGGCGTTTCCCTGTCGCTGCTCGATGCCGGTGCCCGCAACGAGGTCTTGCGTTTCGCAGGCCGCGCGATGGGAGCAGCGGAGAGGGAGTCATCCGAGCTTGCGGCGAGCGCAGGGGCCGGCGACGACGTCTCGACGGCGAATGGAAAGCCGTCCGATCTGCTGCCGTTTCCGTCGCGTGCGGTTGACGGCGTGATCGAGTTGACATCGGCCGGACCGTATGCCGTGGGCAACGTGAACATCGACGGACCGCTGGTCATTCGCGCGGCTGCCGGCATCGAGCCGCGGATCGTCGTCAGCGAGCAGCCATTGAGACTGGCTGCGACGGTGGTGCGGATTGAGGGGGTGCGGATCGACGCGGTGCGGATCGAAACTGCGCCAGGCGAGGAGAGACATTCCGATCGTGGCGACGGGACGCCGACAGTGCCCGCGTTGGTGGCGATTCAAAGTCAACAGGTCGTGCTGGACGGTTGTCGCCTGATTGCGGTTGCTGCGGATCCGGTCGGCCGGGATGAATCATTGAGTGATCCGGAGAGAGCGGCCGCTGCTGTTGTGGAAGCGGCAGCGGTCGCCTGGAAGATTCCCGATCCGTCGAACCCGACTGGCGGCAAACTGTTGATGCGAAACACGGTCGTCAGCGGGCCGTTGCATGCGGTCGAAACGCATGCGATGCCCCGGTCGATCGGCTTTGATAACTGTCTGAAACAGGGGGCCGGTGCCCTCCTGCGATTGGCGCACTCAGGGAAGTCGGTGCCGCTGCGGGTCCATCTGAGACAGACGACGCTGAGGAACAGTGGCGGGGTCGTTCGCTGGTCGAAAGCGGCAGCGGGCGGGTCGCTCCAACCGCTGCTGCTGATCGCCGAGAACAGCGTGTTCGACGTGCCGCCGGCTCGCGGGGCGTTCCTGGAGTTCGCGGTTCAAACGGTCCCCAACGCTTGGGAACGGCTGATCCGCGTGACGGGCGAAGGATCCCTGCTCCGTGTGGGGATGTTGCTCGCTGCATCCGATCTGGAAGGAACGACGCATCCGACTGCAATTGAAACGTCCCGGTTGCGAATCGAAGGGCTGCTGATCGATGCGTTTGAATTCGCCGGTTCCGGGACGAGTGATCCGTCCGTGTCGGTGATCGCGTTGAGCCAGGCACCGCGGAGCACGCCGACGCCACCGGGGATCGACGCGGAACGGCTGACGAATTCGGCCGTTTCGCCGGTCGTCCGACAGGTGGCGAGGCCGTAGAATTCGTTGATTCGTTCAATTCGTTAATTCGTTGATCGGGATGGGTTTGGGATGCGGGTGGTGGAGGCCATTGCGGATGTGCGGGAGGCTGTCGCGGCGGCGCGGCGGCGGGGGGAGCGGATCGGTTGTGTGCCGACGATGGGGACGGTGCATGCCGGACATCTGAGCCTCGTCACCGAATGCCAAAGGCAGAGCGGTTTTGTGGTCGTCTCGATCTTCGTCAATCCCACACAGTTCGCTCCGCATGAGGATCTCGGCACCTATCCCCGCTCACTCGAGGAGGACCTCGCCAAGTGCAGAGCAGCGGGTGTTGATCTTGTGTTCACGCCGAATGTGCCGACGATCTATCCGGATGGATTCGAGACCTTCATCACCGTGGAACGCATCTCGCAGATGCTCGAAGGCGAACATCGTCCGACACACTTTCGCGGCGTGGCGACGGTCGTCGCCAAGCTGTTCAACATCGTGCAGCCGGACGTCGCCTGTTTCGGCCAGAAAGACTATCAACAGCAGGCGCTGATTCGCCGCATGGTGCGCGACCTCGACATCCCGGTCGAGATCATGGTCTGTCCGACTGTCCGCGAAGAGGACGGACTGGCACTCAGCAGCCGCAATACGTACTTGAACACCGAAGAGCGACAGGCGGCGTTGTCTCTCTGCGAGTCACTGCAACTGGCGGACCAGCATGTTCGAGACGGCGAAACGGATCTCGCAAAAATCCGAGCAGTCATGCGGGGGCATCTGGAATCACACGCAGACGTCGAACCGGAATACGCGACGATCGCCGATGCGGACACGCTGAAAGAACTGAACGAACCGCGACCGCCGATGGTGGCGCTCGTCGCCGCCAAGGTTGGAAAGACGCGGTTGATTGATAATCTGGTGATTGGTGAGGAGTGAGTCTCGCGTACTGAGTACTCGGTGCCCGACGTTTGACGCGCCGGCGGGGAATCATTCCCTGGACGTCGCCCGTGCGCCCACGGGGCGCAGCCCGTGGGCTTGACCCTGATCCCTGCCCACCGATCCCTGATCCCTGACAGGCCCCCCATGCGGCAAACCCTCATACGCATCTTCCTCGACCAACCGTGGACCTTGTGGAAAACCGACCCGGTGACCGGTTTTCCCGGGCCGGGGATCGGTGTTGCGCTGTTGGCGGTGTTGTTGGTGTGGGCCGCCGTGCAGTTGATTCGGCGGCGGTCGTTGGTCGCGGCGGAAAACCGGCCGGTCCTCGGGACCTTCCTCGTGGCGTTGGTTGCTGCCGGTTTCGCGCCGATGGTCGCTGCCCGGTTGGGACGGACGTCGTTCCCGATCTTCGGGTACGGGTTCATGTTGCTGATCGGGTTTCTGGCGGGGTTGAAGTTCGCCGAACGGCGGGCGCGGCGGGCGGGGTTGGACCCGAGCCTCGTGTTCGACCTGGGCTTCTGGCTGCTGATTGCCGGCGTCGGCGGAGCGCGGTTGTTCTACATCGTGCAGAAACCCGATGAAGTCTTCGCCGGCAAGCAGGGACTGGACGCCGTCAAGGCCGCGGTCAATCTCTCGCAGGGAGGTCTCGTCCTGTACGGCGGACTCATCGGCGGGGCGGTGGCGTACTTTCTGTTCTGTTACCGGCACGCCATCAATCCCCTGCGGCTGGCAGACATCGCGACCCCCTCGATCTTCATCGGCATCGGTTTCGGACGGATCGGTTGCCTGCTCAATGGCTGTTGTTACGGCGGTCGCTGCGAACTCCCCTGGGCGATCACGTTCCCCCAGGGGAGCGTTCCCTGGCAGGCGATGGTGCAGCGCGGTTTTCTCGACCCGAATTCCCCACTGACGTTCGCGATCCATCCCACGCAAATCTACAGCTCAATCAACGCCTTTCTGCTCGCCTGGGTGACGACCGCCTTTTACCCCCGCCGCCGTCACGAAGGGGAGACGTTCGCCCTCGCCTGCATCCTGTATTCCATCACCCGCTTCACCATCGAGTTCCTCCGCAGCGACGAACTGGGCCAACTCGGCACCGGCCTGACGATCTCGCAACTCGTCAGCATCGGCATCCTCGTCGCCGGCATCGGGTTGATGTCGTTCCTGAATCGGCGCCGGGGTAGTCGCGCTTCGATCCCCAGCACTTGAAGCATCAGGAAACCGCCGCCATCGCGAAGACGATCGTCAGAAACGCGAACACGACAGTGAGTCCCTCGTGGCCCGCTCGCAGAATTCGAGTCGTGAGAAATTCCCGCGAGTCGAAGTAGAACAATTGCAGGGCCAGTCGCAATCCCCAGAAGACGGTTCCGAAACCGCAGACCGCCCGCCCCAGCGCCGTGCCGGCAGCTAGTTCGTGCGGCAGGGCGAGTGAGACCGCGCCGAGGCTGATGATCATCAGCACGACGTACCCGCCGTAGACCCACATCAGTTGCCGGACGAGAGTCGGCAGCGGTGCCAGGGTCTCCCGCCAATTCAACACGCGCGGCACGAGTGCGCTCGCGATCAGAATTCCGAAGTGCGCCACTCCGGCGATCCGTAACAGGAGATCGAGATTCACAGTCATGACACTCCCCTTTCGTCAACGTGCACCCACAGCGGTCAGAAACGGCAACACCACACGGATCAGGAACGGTTGATGAAACAGCAGCGGCAACGGACCCATGACGAACGCCGCCGTCATCACCCACCCACCCACACCATGATTCAAGTGCGAAGATCGAGCAAAGCGTGTTCGCTGCGCCATCATGCCGATGGCTTGCAGCAGGAAGTACGCCGTCGGCAATCCGTACCCGCCCTTGGCAGGAAGCGAAATCACGAAGTCATGCACCAGTCCCGAGAACAGGAACACAGCCAGCATTGCGCCGTTGACTCCCAATCGCTGACGCAGTGGTTTCAAAATGAACAGATGTGACAGATCACGGAACGCCAGGTTCCATCGCCGGCTCCAGAAGTCGACCAGCGAAGTTGCCCGATGCGGCGCCTTCATCAACGGTTGCACGTCATATCCCGCAGCTCGCCAGACGAGTCCGAGGAGATGGAACGTGCCGAAATGAAGTATGAATCCGAGGCCCACAATCCCGACCCACGCCGCCAGAAGAGGCGATTTGTGTGGCACGAGTCTCACCATTCCCCAGATCAGACCTGTGCCGAACAAGGTCTTGCCGCTTGCCCACGCCCATTCCGACCATTGCGCAGCGTAACGAGCCCGTCTTTCACACCGTGTAAACGGTGACACATTCAGGCCGGGCCATCCGAACAGGTAGGCCGCCGTTGCTCTCGCGGACATTCGCTCTGCGAATGGCAGCCACGTCACCAGCTTGCACACCACGAAGACAACGACCGCCAGCGCCCACATGACACCCCAAGCGGGAAGCGTTGGGAAAAGCTGGGTTGGGCTATTGAGGTCATTCATGGCGGCACGTCAGGAACCACTTCTTACTACGAACCGCCGTTGAGCTTCCAGATTAACAGCGTTGCACCTGGTTCCCGAATTTCCCTCAGTGCGTTCCCGAACGGGAGCTTGGGAACGAGTGTGACTGGGCGTGTTGATCGGCGGTTTCTTCCCAAGCTGACGCCTTTGGCGTCGATCGTCGGTTGTGTTGCCCCCGAAGCCGTCGGCTTGGGGACTTGGCCTCCGCCCGCTACTGCCTCAACGAAGACACCCTCTGGGGTGCCTTTCTGCATCCGCTGCAGTCGCTGACCGACGACCTGTTCGAGTCCGCCTGTCGTCAAATCTCCGAACTCGTCAAGAACTTCGGCACCACCTACTCCAGCGGCGAACTCATGTTCGGCGGGTAGAGCTCGGTTCGATTGGGTGGCGGGGTCAGAAGCGAAGCGGATGGCCCTGCCACCCGTCGCATGTCAGGTGGTGTGGGGAGGGCCGTCAGCGATGGCGGCCCTTACCCGATTCAGGCGGCGATGCGTGAAGACGGACGGCTGAATACTTTAGCATGTAGACCTTTTGTATTCACGAGCCGTACACTGTTCCCATGCGTGGAAAGAACAAAGCCGTAGGCCAAGTTATCCGGGAATTGCGAGAAGCGGCGCATATCTCCCAGGAGGCGCTGGGCGATCGCGCTGGTATTCATCGGACGTACGTCAGCCAGTTAGAGCGAGGAATCAAATCACCTACGCTAGTTATTCTTCGGCGGATAGCGGACGCCCTCGGGATAAAGGCCAGCGAAATCGTCCGCAAGACTGAGGAATCGTAGCCAGTGTACAAAGTGAGCAAGTTGTTCAGAATAAACTCAGGATTTCAAATCACTGCGGCGAACATTGTCGAATCTGCGGAGTTAACAAATCGGATTCTTTCGGATCTGCCAGCGTCACTTCAACCGTGCATTGATTTTAAGACGGTTTCATCTGTGGTAGGTGCGGTATTTTGTGAATCGTTGGCGTCCAAGACGAAAAGTATCGTGAACCCGATCGAAAAAGGGCATCCAGACATTGTGCCGCCTGAAGCGGCGCAGGCGACCGAAGCTGAACTTCGTAACTATCCCAAAGGGTTAGAGGTAAAGTCCACCGTCGGGAATGTGACACAAGGTGCAAACCTGCGAGCTGGAGAGCAACGCGTGTCACAATTGACTGGAATAACATAGCAAGCACGCCACCGCAAAGTGACGCAACTACTCGGTATCGTTTGGGGTGTTTTCAACGATAGAAACGCGTTCATGTTTCCCGCAATTACAGGCATCTTCTATGCGTCCGATTTGGTGGTTGAGGATTGGGGTGTCATAAGCGGCACGACGGGGCGCAATACCAAGGTTAGTGGGATGAGAGTTTCTGGAAAAGGCAAAATGGGGGCGGGATGGATCATTGTTTCATCTGATCCGGGTCTATTCATCACCCGTGTTGTTGGACGACGATGTGGCTTGGGGAGTTGCGTGACGGCTTGTTGGGGCTCGAAGGACGTGAAGTTGTGTTGCGGAGGACAGGCGACCCCCTTTCCCCCATGGCCGCAACGTTGGCTG
>JAJDEI010000093.1 GCA_029259845.1 Planctomycetaceae bacterium
CGACACTCCCTGATCGACACTCGGTTCACCGGCAACCGCCGTGCCCAATTCTCTCAGTGGGACGTCACTCCCAACCACGGCATGAAACCACTCGCCACCAAACTCATCAGACTCTTGTAAGAATGTGGGTAATGACAAGTCCTCCAGCCCCAGGCGTCGCAGCAGAGAAGACCTGACAATCCGCCGATGGCCTCCGATCGTTCTCTTAACCTCCAACGCCCCATCGAAGTCCCAATTCCTGATTGTGGAAATCGAGACGTTCGCCAACTGGCTGGCCTCGCTCATCGTCAGCAAGTCACTCGCGTACCCCGATCGCAGAATGCTCATAGAAGCTCCCAGCATCAAAAGTGACCCGGCTGAATCTCGCAAAAGCTGTCAGCAGCTATGAATAGCGAAGATTCCTTGATCCAGCCGTGCCGGCCGGCACTGTCAATCTCGAAGACAAAACGCAAGCGACAACTCACAAACAAGGTTCAAGCCCCAAGGCTCAACACAGGAAATCCTTGCAACTTGTGACTTGAGTGTTGTTTGGAATTTGTCGTTTGGTGTTTATTCCGGTGCGTCACTATCCGTTCTGCTCGTGCCACTGCTGCAATCGCGGGACGAGCTGGTCGGGGCTGGCGGTCCCGGTGGCCGCCAGTTGCTGGACGGTGATGGAGGCAACCAGATTGCCAATCACGGCCGCTTCGACAAAGGAAGCGCCGGCGCAAAGCGCGAGGACGCATCCGGCGGTTGCGCTGTCGCCGGCACCAGTCGTGTCGGTTTCACCCGTCGCCCGCACGCCGGGGACTGCTGTCCATTGCGGATCGCTGACGAACATGCCTTCTTCGCCACGGGTGATGAACAGCGGGGCTCCGGTCTTCGTCCGTAGTTCGGTGACGGCGGCGCGGAGCACGTCGACATCGGCCGTCTCGCCCGGGCGGGGATCCTCGTCGCCGACCGCTTCGAATTCGGTCGCCTTGATGATGAGGTTGCGGTACTCGTGGATTCGCCGGCGGCTGTCGGCCCAGAAGAAGACGTTCGGGTGCATAACCGCCAATTCGGCCAGTCGCTCGCGGACGACCCCGGTGACCGCACCGCAGTCGCGGGCTTCCACCTGGTCCATCACGATCACCGCGTCCACCTGCCCGACGACTGTGGTAAGCGAATCGATCACCGCCCGTTCGACCTCCGCAGGCGTTGGCCGGCGGTTCTTCGTGTCGTACCGTGAATGCTCCCCGGCGAGACCGGCGACCGTCATGTCGCGGGGTTTGAGGTAGGTCGGCGTGAACCGCTGTGCCGTCGTGTGAAGATGGTCGGTCGAACAACGGAGTTGTGTCAGCCCCCGCCGCAACTCGAACGCTTCGCCGTCGTCGCCCGTGAAACCGATGGCGTGCAGCTCGCCGGTCTCCAGAGCGGAGAGGTTGGACACAACCGTCCCGGCAGCACCGGGAGAGCAGCGGACCGCCGCCACCTGATGGGCCGGTTTGCCGGTTTCCACGCTCGGCTCTTCCCGTGACGGGTCGACGTCGAGGTACTTGTCGAGAAAGAAATCCCCCAGCACGGCCACGCGGCTTGATGCAAAACGGGAAATCACCTCCTCGAGACGCTCCGTGGTGAGCAGCGTGGAACTCACGGCGTTTGTTCTCCGAGCAGATGCGTGAGATTCAAAAGCAGGTCCCGGTTGTCCGCCTGTAGGTACCGCATCGTCCCTCCCATGCGGCTGAACGACTTGTTGTAGCGGAGATAGTAGGCCGGGTTGTCCTCGGTGGGCTCTCCCTGGTTCCAGTCCCAAGTCGACTCCGCCAGATCGCTGACCAGAATGTAGTGGTTGTCGATGTGCTCGCCCCGCTGAATGGCCAGATTCTGTGACAGGGACAGGGACTTTTCGAAGACCATCGGACTCATGATGGCCGAACCGATTGACAGATACACGCCGCCGTCGATGCGGCTGATGCTTTCCGCGTAGGCGAGGAAATCTCGCTGCGCCGCTCGACCCAGGCACGCACACTGGTTCATCGGGTGATTGTAGATGATGTCATGCCCGATCATCGGATGGCTGGTAAAGGGCACTCCCAGCCGAAAGGCACCCGCCTGGATGCTGTATTGCTTCCAGGGATGCGGAATCCCCCGTCGCCCCGGAGCAAGGTCGAATGCCCGCACCACGTACAGCAGATCGGCGGCGGCGGCCGATTTCAGCGGGTCGGAGGCGATGTTGTCGCGGACCGTCGCTTCCAGTTCGGCCGCGCTGGGGATGTCGAGCCCCTCGGTCTCGATCATGGCGCCGATCGATTCGCCGTACCCTTTGCCTTCATAGGCCCCCACATTGAGCGCCAGATTGATGTTGAACCCGGTGTCTTCCCAGTTGCCGAAGCGGCCTTGGGCAACCATCGGCCCGACATGCTCGCAACTTTGCCCCTGGTAGGCGAACTCCCAGTCGTGGATGATGCCCGCCCCGTTGGTCGCCAGATGGGTCAGCCAGCCGCGCTCGATCAGCCGCAAAAAGACCGGTCCCAGACCGTTCTTGATGGCATGCGCCCCAAAGGCGACCACGACCGGACGGGAATTGGCCCGTGCCTCGCGAATCCGCTGGACTGCTTCCTCAAGAACTCGCTGTCCTTCCTCGTGTAGCGGCGGCGGTGGCGCATCCGGCGACACATGGTCGACGTCGATCGTCTTTTTGTTTTCGCGCGATCGCAGTGGTTCCATGCGAACGGCGAACCGGTTCAACTGGGGATACGGCATGAGCTACTCCCGTCCTTCCCAGAGCCAGCTGATCAACTGTTCGGCGGCGGCATAGTCCGGCACGACAGCGTGGGCTCCCGCGCCGATCAGCCGCTCGCGTTTCCACGGATCGGGGCGTCCGTCGCGATTGGCTTCGTCACTGGCGACGGCGATGGCGGTGCCGCCCACATCGCGGACGTTCTGGATTTCGACGTAACCGTCGCCGAACCCGAGCAGCGATGCCCCTTCGACGTTGTTTTCCGACAGAATGCGTTCAATCACCTGTGCCTTGGAGAACGACTTGTAATCGTCCTGGGCACCGTACACGTGCCGGCCGAAATACTTGTCGAGCTGCAGCAGCTCGACTTCCTCGCGAACGAACTGCTCGTCGGTGCCGCTGGCCAGATAAACCGGCACGCCTCGCTGCTGGAGCAATTCGAGCAGTTCGATGCTGCCGGGGACGACCATCTCCGAGGGTTGGGCAGCGCCGGTCCGCAGCTTCTCCCGGCGCGATTCGATATGGCGCATCAGCCGGTCGTGATATTCGTTTTTGTACTCGGCCGGATCGAGCGGAGTTCCGCCGCGCTGGGTGATCTCTTCGGCGAGCCGGATCATCTGATAGATCGTCTGCTTGCCGGTCAGTTCCATCACGAACCGGGAACAGGCCTTCTGTAGGGCCTCCGGGCTTTCGTCGGTCCCGGTCGCCTGCAGGAATTCGACCATCATGGGCACCATGATTTCGGGCCAGCCTTCGCGGACCAGGCTCAGCGTCCCGTCAAAATCGAACAGCACATGGGCCGGCGGATCACCCGGGACGAAATCGCCGATGACTTCGATGCAGCCTCCGGGAAGAAATCGCGTGCGGACATCCGCATCGTGGACTTGCCGAAAATCGGCTTCGATATTGTCAGTTTTGTCAGTCATGAGCCACACAGGAGAAGGTCGGGAAACAATCGATGATCGGCGATTGTGTCGAAGTCGGCAACGATCGACAACCGACCCGGAACCTGCGCCTCACGAAAAGGAGCATGTCCGCATCGTCAAAGCCTCGCAGTGCGCATGAGCACACGAAGGCAATCGACAAAGCCGACCGTGCAAGCGTATTTCTGTATCCCCGTCACTCGTCGTCAGGCGGCGACTGGCCACGACTCGCTGTTGTGTCAAGTCGACCGGAATGTCGCGATCGGCGTTTCCCAGCCACAGGATTGGCGACGATGCCGATGACGAGAGATCCACTGACAATGATCATGAAACAAGCCGTCGTAATAAGACGATGCAAGTTTTGACCAAACCAAAAGATGTGATCGGCAATTGAAGATCCTTCGAATGCACCGAGCGCTCCTAGGGTGGTGACAACACTGGAACAAATGAATGTCGCAATGCTCACTTCAAAGGCAATCAGTGCCGACAGCAACGCTCCTTGTCGGTACGGCCCCACGTTGTGTTGTTGTCGCCAGCGTCTGCAATACCAAAACGCAACCGCAGCAAACGTGATCAACTGCACATTCGCCAATCCCAGCCGAACCCACGGCGTTTCAGCGGCATGCATCGAACACCACTCCTCGCCAAGTGTCAGAACCTCGCCGGCCCAAATTTGGAAGTCAACGTGCGGTCAGAAAGTCCTAGACCCTGCGAAACAGTGACTCGCGGGGGCCTTGGTAACGGACCGCCATTTCCGGCGTGGGGACGGCGACCTGCCCCTGATGCAGCGAGTCGACGCCGCCGATGACCATGCCGGAGGTCAACAGCGTCCGCTCCACCGGGTAGGGAGCCCGGTCTTCCAACACCATCGTTTCGATGTGCCGGGTCAGCGGGTTGAAGAAATCGGCCGTCGTCGAACCATGTCCCGGCATGGGCAGGTACATCTGGCAGGCGACTATTTCGTTGTTATCGCTGCGGAGACCGGCATAGTTGAAGTCCTGGATGGGGGCGAGAAACATGGTCGTCCGGAACCCGTCACGATGCTGAATGAAGTATGCCGTCGTGTTGGGCATCGTTTTGCGGGCCCACTCGAATGTCACCGGTCCGCTGGGGAAGCCCTCTTTGACCGGCAGATTATGGCTGCAGCACAGCGCTGCGACCATCAACCGCCGCGTCACCTCCCGGTCGGGCGATTGGAGCATCTCCCACATCTTCTCCCCGCGGAGGGCGTGCACACTTTCGATGCCGACTTCCCCGCCGCGTCGGCGCTCCGACATGCACTGGGCCGTCTCCAACGCATGGAAATCGTAACTGTCCACGCCGCCATAGCCGACACACACGCTTTCGGTCAGTGGTGCGTCAAAGGGCATGTCGATTGCGGGCAGCCGCCAGGTAACCGGCAATGACGAACCGGCGAGGAAAGGGAATCCGAGCCGCTTCGAATCGGCCACCATTTCCGTGCACCGCTCCCAAGTCGTGGAGAGATGTTTGTCGTTGAACACCGGCACCGCGCGGCCGCTGTCCTCAAACACCTTGACGATTTGCTTGAAGAATTCATAACGGGGATAGAGCCGTTGCCCTTTTTCGTTGGACGGATAATCGCCGTGCTCACCGATGAGGACCACGCCATCCACGGCCAGTTTGTCCCCTCCCAACGTAAGCGCCTCGGCGATGCTGGGGAATTGATTCAGCTTCCGCCGTTTGATCCGCTCGCGTCCCAAGTCGCCTTTGGGAAACTGGTCGAGGTAGACCGACGCGACGTCGAATCTCGGAGCCACCCACTTGCCGCTCCAGGCGTATCCCAGCGTCATCCGGTCGAGAAAGTGCTGAGCATGCGAATGCAGATGCACGACGGTGCCAATGAACGCCACCTTCTTTCGGCGTGACGAGGCCGTTCCCGGTGCGGCGGAGGGAGCCGCGCCCCAGGCGTTGGCCGTGATGGCATTGGTAGCGATGGCAGCGGTCGAGGCAGCGAGAAACGATCGTCGGTTCAACATCGGAAGGGCTCCTTGGGGGTTTGGGGTGTTGGCAGGGTTGGAGTTCAGCATTCAAGCTGCGTGTCAGTGGTTGCGACCTCATAAAGGCGAGCAGCCGCGTAGGGTGGGCTTTGCCCACCAATTTCGTGGGCGGGTGAGGGTGCGGAATTCTTGAAACGTTCGGTTGGTGGGCAGAGCCCACCCTACTGCTGTCATTTCAATGAACTCATGAAGGCGAGCAGATCGGAGAGTTGCTGGGCGGTCAGGTCGCGGACGAGTAGCTCGGGCATCAGCGAGGCGCGTTGTCCGACGAGCTGCTCGACCTGAGCGGCGGGCACGCGGATCAGCTTGTCCTGCGCATCCTTGAGGACCACCTCGCCGGCATCCTTTTTGGTGAGCAACCCGGTGTGCAGCAGTCCCTGTTTGGTTTCCAGCAAATAGCTCACAAACTTCGGGTCGATGACCTTGGACGGTTCGAGGATGCTTTCCAGCAGTTGTGCCGGGCGGTACTTCTTGCCGATCGCATCCAGCTTGGGGCCGACCTCTCGGCCCACGTTTTGGATTTGGTGGCAATTCTTGCACTGGACGCCGTCGGTGTCGAAGAACAGCCGCTTGCCGCGCGTGATGTCGCCAACGAGTGCAAGAATCTCATCCGGGCGGACGACCGTCCCCAGCCGCTTCACGCGTTTCTCTTCCGGCAGGAATCGCTCGAACAAGTCTCGCACGGGCACCGACTGATGGGCGGCACCTCGCTCGACGATGAGCGGGACCGTCTGCGCGGCAACCTCCCCCTTGTCGATGGCCCGCAACAGCATGAGCGCACCGCTGGTGGAGGCGAGCAATTGGTCGACCAGTTGACCGGCTGCATCTGCTGACAGGTCATCGGCTGAGTCCAGTTTGCTGAGAAGCTGCCGTTCGTCGGCGCGCAACTTCTCGGCGGCAGAATGGTTGGCGGCGGTGTTGCCGGCGACAGCGTTTTTCGGGTCTTTTCCCTCATTGGCATCCAGCGAGCCGATCCATGCTTCGATCAGTGCGACGCCGTCGGTGTCGACAAGCTGCGAGCCGATGTGCGGCATCCGGCCGTTGCCGACCTTCGACATCCGATACAGCAACACCGACCGATACGGGTCACCCGGCGCAATCACATGGGCGGAGGGGATGCCGAAGGTCCCCTGCGTGGGACGCTCGCCGACCATCGTGGTCTTGTCCAACGGAAGGTCGTACTGCATTTTCGAGAGGACCGAGCTCCCGGCGTGCATCCGATGGCAGTGGGCACAGTTTGTGTGCAAGTACGCGCGGGCACGCTGCTCGAGATCGGCGTGGGAATCGCGGGGGTCGGCAAGTTGCGGCCGCTGGTCTTCCGGAATCGCAGGCGTGCACAGGCCGATGTGAGCCAACGTGTCCAACTGCGAGGCGACACGGCCGTCGTAATCTTGCGTTTTGTTCAACTGGGGCGTCTGAAACGCCAGCGCAGACCCCGACCAGGGGTTGTGACACCGCGCGCATTCCGTGCGGCTGGCGAAGTGCCACTTCTGCAGGCGTTTGCCGCCCGGAGCCGTCGGATCGGGAATATTGAACGTATGTTCTTCACCCGCTGCGCCGACGAGGACCGCGTCCAATTGCTCGTCGTTCCAGCGGTACGAGTAAGTTCGCCAGTCGTTGCCGGAGTAGTGCAGGATCTGTGTTTCCGTACGATGCCGCCGGACTTTGTCTCCCGACGAGAGTTCAATCGAAAGGGTCTTCACGAGCACCCCGTCTTTGGGAAACGTCCAACCGAGCGCGGCCGTGGTGATTTGTGCCTCGCCGGGAACGGCCACGAACCGTTCGGCGACCGCACCATCCTCCCACGGCTCTGCGTTGATGGAGTAAGGGATCACTCCCGGCGCGGGCATCTGCTCGGCGACGGAGGCGAACAGTCCCGTCTCACTCAACTGGTGCGGGAAATCGCTCGGCTGCGAGCGGTCTGGATTGGGGACGATCCGCTCAATCGTGCCACCGATATGGTTCAGCAAAAACATGTTGCCGGCATTGTCCTCACCAAAAGCGACGATTCGCAGCGTCGTATCGGCCAGTTCGCGCTGCCAGGCGACCGCGCCGTTCTCCCAGCGGGCGGCCCAGATTTTCCCGGTGTCGTAGTCGCCGTAAATGTGAGCGCCGACAAGCTCCGGCAGCCGCCTGCCGTAGTAGGTCAGGCCGTCGGTGATGGAGGACGATTCCGAATGGGGGTGGTCGATTGTGGGCGGGAGGATGACGGTCGGCCCGCGCGGCCATTCGGGGTTCGCCGGCTGGCGTCCCTCCATCACGCTCCAACCGTAGTTGCCGCCCCGCTCAACCCGGTCGAGCATCTCCCACAACTCCCAACCAACATCGCCGACCCACAGGTCGCCCGTCTTCCGGTCGAAGCTCATCCGCCACGGGTTGCGGAAACCGTACGCCCAAATCTCCGGCCGCGCCTCCGGCATGTCGACAAACGGGTTGTCCTCCGGGATGCGATAGTTGCGACCGTCCTCGGCATGGTCGACGTCGATCCGCAAGATCGACGAGAGCAGATTGCTGAGGTCCTGCCCGGCTTGGTGGGTGTCCGGAGGATTGGGACCGGATCCGTCTCCCGTCGAAATGTAGAGAAACCCGTCCGGGCCGAACTTGAGGGCACTTCCGTTGTGCCCGCCGGACAACCAGGAAATAACGAGCGTCATACTGCTGGCGTCGATCGTTGGCGGGTCGGTGTCGCTCACCTGGAATCGGAGAACGCGCGTGCCGTCTTGCTGCTCGGCGTCACCGATACAGCAGACATAACAGAACCGATGCCGCTCGAAGTCCGGATGAAACGCGATCGCATAAACCTGCTTGACGCCTTCCACCTCTTTGGCCACATCGATCATCAGGTCGGCGGTCGCGACATCGGACTGATTGGGAAACGAAAGAATCTTCCCTCCCTGCTCGGCGACGAACAGACGGTCCGTGCCGGGGACATGGGTGATGTCGAGCGGCTGTTCAAACGTGAGCGCCGGGAACGCCCGCTCGGTCGTGTATGGCAGCGCCGGTTCCGGTGAGCCAGTGATCCGAGACGTCGTCCAGAGAGTCCGCTCGTCGATACCGACGTCGTGAGCCGCTGCCGACTGTGCGGCGTCGGTATTGCGATCGGCGTCACTCGGGGAATCGGCCGTTGCCAGGTGAGCGGCGAACAGGAAAACACCGACGAAACCGGCGACCTGAATATGAAGAGAACGACACGGGTGCTGAAAAAACCTCACTGGAGTAGTCTCCCCGGAAGTGAATCGCCCCGACCGGCGCGGAACGAGAGAACGCAGATCGATGATGACGCACATCAAGGAGGCGGAGGCCGCGGCACCGCCCGGTCTCCTTGAACGTCAACGTCGATGGTACCGTCAAACAGAGCCACGATCCATGAATTCGCCTCCTCCTGCCCCTAATCACTCTTCATTCTGGCGAATGTGGCTTGGCGAAGCGGGACTGCGACGGTATACTCTCTGCAGACACTGGCTTTTCATCGAGAAGCAAGGGTCAACGCGGTCGAGAGTAAGCGAGTAACGTTGTTCACGCGAGTGAGGAGCGTTTTTCGACCGAACGGGGTGTTCGGCCAGAGCCGGATCTGTTTGCAACCCCGTTGAACCTGTGCCGGCACGTTCGCCGCGCATTTCTGCTGCCAACCATCGGTTGTGTCGACCGCTCTGGAAAGCCGCTTGCGTCACCTGCGACGCACCGAATTCCGAGACTTTCTTGTTTGTCCGGAATTCCTGTTGAAGCGGCGTTTGCTTTTCGACCGGCGGCGGTCCGAACTGCTGCACTCCGAATTGTTGTATTTAGGCCCGCCATTGCTGCGGTCCACTGTCCTGCGGTCCGCTCTGTACGGGCGCCGTCGTTCATCACCCGCACCGCGGGACCGTCCCTCGTCGATCGGCTTCCAGGTCGTGGAAGTAACGATCTCCCAATTAGCGACCTGAAGGAACACTTTTGAAGACTTTTGCGGAACTTGACTTGATTGCGCCGGTGCAGCGTGCACTGGCTGACGAGAAATACGAAACCCCGACGCCCATTCAGGCGCAAACGATCCCCGCCGCACTGCTGCGGCGTGACGTGCTCGGCTGCGCCCAGACCGGGACCGGGAAGACGGCAGCGTTCGCATTGCCGATCCTCAACCAACTGGGACAGCACAACCGCAAGGCAGCACCCAACCGCCCCTTCGTCCTTGCACTGGCCCCCACGCGAGAGCTGGCGATCCAGATTGGTGAAAGCTTTGCGACGTACGGCCGGCATTTGCGGCTCCGTCAGGCATTGGTCTATGGCGGGGTCAGCCAAGGGAACCAGGTGCGGGCCTTGAACCGGGGAGCTCACATTCTGGTCGCCACACCGGGCCGGTTGCTCGACCTGATGAACCAGGGACACATCAAACTGGACCAACTCGACGTGTTCGTTCTGGACGAAGCGGACCGCATGCTCGACATGGGCTTTCTGCCGGACCTCAAACGGATCATCAGCCAATTGCCCGACCAGCGGCAATCGCTGTTCTTCTCGGCCACCATGCCGCCGAAGATCGTCGATCTCACGCATCGTTTGTTGAGAGACCCGGTGAGCGTCAACGTCACACCGGAATCGACGACGCTCGAAAAAATCGAACAGCGGGTGTTGTTCGTCGAGCGTCGCGGCAAGCAGGCGCTGCTGCGAACCATCCTCGACACCGACGACGTCGAGCGTGCGTTGGTCTTCACGAAAACGAAACGAGCCGCCAACATGCTGGCCGAACAGTTGGTCCGCGGCGGGATTCGAGCCACCGCAATTCACGGAAACAAGTCGCAGGCCGCCCGGCAGCGGGCGTTGGAAGCGTTTCGCCGCAAGCAGGTGCAAGTCCTCGTCGCGACGGATGTCGCCGCGCGGGGCATCGACATCGACCGCATCACGCATGTCGTCAACTACGACCTTCCCGTCGAGCCGGAAGCCTACGTGCATCGGATCGGTCGCACCGGGCGGGCCGGCGCCGAGGGAATCGCCCTCTCGTTTTGTTGTGCCGGTGAGCGCCGGGAGCTACGGGCCATCGAGCAACTGATCGGACAGAAGGTGCCGGTCGACCCCAACCAACCGGCCCCACAGCCCCGCGAACAGCGGCCTTCGCCTTCGTCGGGTGAGCGGCGAGCAGGCGATTCGCACCGGCCGTCCGGAAAAAAGCCACGTTCCCACCGGCCGGCCACTCCCGGTGCGGTCGACGCAGCGGGCGCGGCGGCCAAACCGAAGGAATCGCGGCGGCCACGGCGCAAAGGACGGAATCGCGGCCAACGGGTGAAGCAAACAACTTAGTACAGTTTTCGGATTGCGTGGCCGCGAGGTATTCGTTTGGGGCACGCATTCAGGCGAACGTCGAAAAGAAAGCACCCGGCACAAACGACACGCCAACGTCGTAAAGCTGTCGCAGGGCAACTCGCCTGCCGGGACCAAACCAGCCTTCCTATTTGAAGGAGAACAACCATCGCAAAGAATCAAAACACCTACGCCAAACGTCAACGCGAGATGGAAAAAAAGGCCAAAGCCGAGGCCAAACGCCTTCGCCGCATCAACCGCAAGCAAGCGGGGAACGTGAGCGATCAGCCGGTCGCGCTGGACGGCGACCCGGAGGCCGCCGTGGATGCCTCGCAGGCAACGGCGACATCGGACGGAAACGGTGCGCAAGTCGGCGACCCGACACCTCCAGACAGAAGTCGTGACGACGATGTCCGCTAAGAAGCCGCAGCCGCTGATCCCCCGCCGAACCCACGAGCGCTGTCCCGTCTGTGGCGAGATCAGCTATTCGACCGCTGGCGTCCATCCCCAGTGCGCGGTGCGGCAGGCGGACGAAAAACGGCTCAAACGCATCAAACGTGACGAAAAGGCCGGTAAGACGGCCAAACCCGCCAGCAGCGTCAAGCCGTGGCAAAAGACCTGCCCCAAGTGCAAGGCTTTGGCCCATGTGCGCAAAAAAGTCTGCGAATGCGGGCACACGTTCGCGGTCCGGATAACTCCGCCCGTCAACGAAGGCGGCTGATTCCTGAACATCAGCACCGCGGGTGGCCCCGCCGGCGCGGCTGGGTCGCGGGCACAACATGCCTCGCACTCAGCACCCGGACTGGATTCTGGTCAGCCCGGAGGCATCGCCGCCGGCAATCCCCCGATCGTGATAAACACGTTCGCCCCACCATCTCGTGCGGTCGAAGTTCGCGGGGGAATCTCCTACACTTCGCCTGGATTCGTCGCTTCGTTCGCGGCGTGACGCAGTGACCCCACGTCGAGGAAACTCCCATGAAGAACCATCGCGATGAAGTCGATGCGGCTCTCGAAGACGTCGATTTCGAGACCACCAATTACGTCGTCGAGTTTGAGACCAACAATGGCCCAATCCGCGCGGAGCTTTGGCCGGACGTCGCGCCGGGGCATTGCCGCAACCTCATCGGACTGACCAAGATCGGATTTTACGACGGCATCATCGCGCACCGCGTCATTCCGGGTTTCGTGATGCAGGTGGGATGTCCGCTGGGCACGGGGACCGGCGGCCCCGGCTACACAATCGATGCCGAATTCAACGACCGGCCCCACGAGGCGGGTGTGCTATCGATGGCACGCACGAACGATCCCAACTCGGCCGGCTCGCAGATTTTCATCTGCCTCGACCGGGTCCCGCATCTCGACAACCAATACACCACCTTCGGCAAAACGGCTGACGACGAGAGTTTGCAAACCGTGCTCGCCATTGGGACCGTCGAGACGGACGGCAATGACCGTCCGGTCGAGGAAGTCAAGATCCTGAGCAGCCGCGTCATCGAGACGGCCAAGTAGCCAATTTTTCGGGTCCCTCTGCGGGTGTGATTCTTTCTCAACGTGTGCCCAAACACCCGGTGTCTCGAATCAGCAAGGACGCGAAGTGCGTGATTTTGGCGGCTCATGCCCTCAACGTTTCTCGATACCATGAGACACCGGGTGTTTTCCCCGAAAAACTCACAAGCTCTCTGCGTCATTGGATCGGAGCCCGGAGAGGTTCTGATCGGCTGCCGGCTCCGGCCCCTGGTCCCCAATTCCTAACCTCTGCCCTCTGACCATGCCCGACTCCATCGAAATCAACGACCTGCACATGCGGACGATCATCGGGATCAACCCCGATGAGCGGATCAACAAGCAGGATGTCATCGTCAACGTGACCCTGGAAGCCGACTGCCGGCCGGCGGCTGCGTCCGACGATATCGCGGATGCGGTCAACTACCGGGATCTGTGCAAGAACATCATTGAACTCGTGGAGTCGTCTCAGTTTCTGCTCGTCGAACGAATGGCGAACGAGATCGCCCGCTTGTGCCTGTCGGATGAGCGCGTCGAATGGGTGCGAATCCGGGTCGACAAGCCGGGGGCCCTGCGGTTCGCCCAATCGGTCGCGGTCACTGTCGAGCGTGACCGAGACGATGTCTGAGGTTGGAGCAATGCATCGGGCGTATGTCGGATTGGGATCGAACATCGAGCCCGAACAGAATCTCCCCGCCGCCGTTGCCGAACTGGCCGCGCTGGGAACAGTCGCCGCCGTCTCGTGTGTCTATGAATCGGCGGCTGTCGGAGAAATCGGGCAGCCGAACTACCTCAACGCGGCCATCCTGCTGCTGACGGAATTCACCGCCGAGCAACTCTGCCGGACCGAGTTGCCGGCGATCGAGTCCCGATTGGGCCGTATCCGCGACCCGGAAAACCGGAACGCCGCCCGCACGATCGACCTCGATCTCGTGTTATTCAACGACGCGGTACTGACGATCGGCCAGCGTCGCATCCCCGATCCGGACATCATGCAACGGCCGTTCCTGGCGGTCCCGCTCGCCGAACTGGACGGAGCGTTCGCGCATCCCGAAACGGGGGAACCACTGACGATCATCGCGGAGCGGGTGCGGAAGAACGGGGCGGAGATCAAACAGCGGCCGGAGGTTGTGCTCCGGCCGCTGCGAAACCGCAAGCGGTGAGTCGGCGGGCAGGAGTCACACGCGGCGGAGGAACGTCACGCGGCCGTCGGCGACCCATTCGGTCACGAAGATGTTGCCGTCGGCGTCGAAGCACGCGTCGTGGGGATGAACAAAACGGCCGTCCTCCCACTGCGACGGGTTGCCGCGCATCGCGAACTTGTCGGCGAACACCCGTTGCGACCAATCCGCGTCGTAGCCGAGGTTGGCGACCAGTTTGTTCTGGCCGTCGAAGATCATCAGGCGGGCGTGCAGGTCGGGGAGCAACAGGTATTCCCCCTGAATGTCGATGTCCGCCGGGAACGAGATCGGGAGCATCGGTTCGACCGGAAACTCACCGTATTCCTTCAGACGGGCCGCAAGATGCTCTTCGGTCGGATGCGGTTGTGTCAACTCGTTAACTCCCTGCAATATCGACAGCGGCTCGCCATCGAGCGAGAAGTATTGCAGCCGCGAGTTGGCACGATCAGCGACAACGATCGACGGCTCCCGTCCGGGCCGGTCGTCGAGCCACTGGCCATGCGGCGTCGCCATCTTGCCCGGCTCGCTCCCTTTGCCGCCCCAGGTGCGGACCCAGTTGGCGTTCTTGTCATACTCATGCAGATAGCTCGACCCGTATCCATCGCCCACGTAAAAGCCTCCGTCGGGGTGGAAGCTGATGTTCGTGGGGCGGAACTGCCCGACATTCTCGTACGTGCCGGCTTCGCGGGGGTAACGCTTCTTCCAGACCCACTCCCCCTGCGTGTCGGACTTAACCGCTTGACGGTTGTACGTATCGGACAGGTAGAGGAATTCGGTGCCATCCTCTTCGCGAATGTCGATGCCGTGCCCGCCGCCGGAGTATTCCTTTCCGAAGGAGCGAACGAACTTCCCATCGCGATCGAAGACCACGATCGTGTCGATCGGCTCGTCGACAAACGAGCGATGCTTGATATAGATCAAGCCGTCCCGGTCGATGGTCACGCCGTGCGTGTCCCGCCACTTGATCTCTTTGGGCAGTTCGCCCCAGCCGTGATGGCATTCGTATTGGAAGTCCCCCTCGCCGATGACGACCAGCTTGGTGCCGGACTTGTCCGCGGCACCCAGAATGGCCGGTGCGACTCCGGCGGTGAAGACGGTTGCTCCGGCAGCCTGGAGAAAAGAACGCCGAGACACACCCGATGAGGATTCGATTTGCGGCATGGAAAGACTCCCGCTGAAAAGGGACAAGCTCGTGACTGCGACTGCTGTTTATGTTAACACGCCGCGAGCCCGGAAACTACGATGCCACGACCGTTCAAAGATTGAAGCTGGGCAACCTCGTCACCCGAAGCGTCAGCGAGGGACGAATCGCTTCCTCACGTTCGCTTCCTCGCTGACGCTTCCTCGCTGACGCTTCCTCGCTGACGCTTCCTCGCTGACGCTTCGGGTTACCATTGAGCTTGTCCCGGTCGGTCTTCTCCCAAGTGAAACTTTGAATGGCCCTGACGACGATGCCACGAACAGGCCGTGGAGATTGGGTGCATCGACTCAATGGCGGAGGGTGGCTGGGGCAATCTGAAATCGATGATTGGTAAGACGCGCGGAACTCTGGGGCTGGGCACGGTGAACGAACTGCGTCATGGCCCCAGTGTTCGGTCTGCAAACACATGTCCGTTGACTCAACAACGCCCCAGCCACCCGGAAACGAGCGAGCACCACCATCGAACGGATGCATCCGCAGGCATTGATGGCCTTACGAAGGAGAGTTCTTCTGGTACCGGCGTTGATCTGTGAGCGACCGTTAACCGGGAAACGGGTCATCGGCTTACCGGTCGTTCGCAGAACGGTCCTCCCGTCGCACAGGCGAAGCTATGATGGATGGCCACCTCAACCATGACCGGAATCCGTCGGACCGCCTCGCCGTGACCACGCACAACACACCTCCGTCTGGATCGCTGTCGAAGCTCACCAACGGGATCGTCCTGATACTGGCCACCGGGGCGGGGTGCGGCTATTCGCCGTGGGCTCCGGGAACCGTCGGCAGCCTGTGGGGCCTTGCGCTCGTATGGGGACTGCAAACAGCTGGACTGGGCGCGACCGGCTGGGCAGGCGTGACCCTCCTCGTCGTTGTGGGCGGAGTCCCCCTCTGCGCGAAGGCGGCGGATTTGATCGGACGAAAGGATCCCAGCAGCGTCGTCTGGGACGAAATTGCCGCGTTCCCGGTCGTTTTCGCCCTGACGCCCATCGACGAGATCACGGGGCCACTGGGGTTTCTGCTGTTTCGGCTGTTCGACATCGCCAAACCGTGGCCGATCCGCCGATTCGAACGGCTGCCCGGAGGCTGGGGCATCATGGCTGACGACCTCGTTGCCGGACTATTCGCAGGAGCCGGCCTGTGGCTGGCCATGAGGTTGGTCCTCACCTGAGTCCACCTCGCTCTCCCCGGCGGGTGACCCAGTCGGCACGGCTGGGCCACCCGTCCCGCCAAGGTCAGCCGTCCCGAAGGCCAGGAGGTCACGCACCTGACCGCCGAAAACGCATCTTGTCCCCGAACGGCGTCCGCACATAGCATGCGTCGTGCAGATCAGACTGGATCGGAACAGGAGAGCGGCTGTGGTGCATCCCCTTGTGTCAATTGTGTCAATGGCGAGTCTCGTGCTGGCCGGTGGGGTCGCTTCCGCGCAAGTTCGCAAGCCGCGCGATCCGCAAGCGGCTTCGGTCGCCGCCCGGGCTGACAAGACGATCATCGAAGTTGAACTGATTGGCCGAGGGGCATTGAGCGGCGGAGTCAAAGCCCATCGTTGGGCTGAGACCCTCCAAAAACTCGGGGTGAGCGTCCGCGTGCGGCAGCCGACCGTCGACGACGAGCCGGGTGTCACCGAAAAAACGCGAGGCACGCTCCGCTGGGTGACCGTCATCGGCGTGCTCGACAGCAAGGGCCGCATGCTTCTGCCGGACCAGGAATTCTCGGCGTCCGACACCGTTCTGCTTCGAGAATGGATCGATGAACTCAAACTCTACGGTGCCCAGGGAGCACCGGAGGGGAAGCCGCTGTGGGGTCTGTCCAAGACACAGTTCAACACGATCTTCGCCGCGCTGGGAAAACCGATCCCGCAGGACTCCGAGGGAGAAACACTCACCCGCGCCCTGCAGCAGATGAACCTCCCCCCGGAATATCCGGTCCGTTTCCATTCAACGGCTGCTCAGCAACTCTCCGCTGCAGAAGCCTCGCTCCCTGTCCGCCAGCGGTTGGCCGGCATCAGTTGCGGCACCGGCCTCGCGGCTGTTCTGGCTGACTCCGGGCTCGGCTTCCGACCGCTCCGCACACCAGCCGGAGCGATCGAACTGGTCGTACAACCGCTCGCCGATATCGACAACGCATGGCCGGTCGGCTGGGAACCGCCGCGGGAAACCCGCCGGACCCAACTCGCTCCCCAACTGTTCAAGATGGTGCCGGTCCAGTTCGACGAAATCCCCTTGCAGGACGTCCTCGGCGCAATCACTCAGGCGAGCGGCGTGCCGATCATCATCGATCATCGGGCGGTCGAACAGAAAGGGATCGACCTCACCGCGACTACTTTGAGCTACCCGGCCAAACGCGTCGCCTGGATTCAGGTGATCCACAGCGCGGCCACCCGCAACCACATGACCGAGAAGCTCCGGGTCGACGAGCTCGGCAAGCCGTTCATCCACGTGGCCCCCTTCGTTCCACAACACCGGGCCAACTAACGTTTCCCCGATGGATTTTCCCCGGGAAAAACATCCCCTAGCGCATCGTCAACGCCAAATCTTAGGGTGCCACTGGTCGGCTTGTCCGCCAGTGCAAACGACTTACGACTTTTCACACCCTCATTTGTCGCTTTGACAGACCACGAGAATCCGACTCCAGACAACCGGGGCCGTAGCTCCGCTGGGAGAGCGCTGCGTTCGCAATGCAGAGGTCGAGGGTTCGAGTCCCTTCGGCTCCACTTGACATAAGTCCTGCCGAAATAAGCACTTATTTACCTGCCGACGGTTGGCAGTGCGGCCTGTTTTCTGTGACGCAAGACAGTAAATACTGTTTTGCGACATCCAGAGAAAGGTTCGCACCGATGCCAAAGCTCACGAAATCCGTTCCGAAGTACCGCCATCACAAGGCCACCGGACAGGCCGTGGTCACGATTCAGGGCCGCGACCACTATCTTGGGCCGTGGCGAAGCACAGCCAGCAAGCTTGAGTACGATCGTCTGATTGGCGAATGGCTGGCTGCCGGTCGTCCGCAGGCGGCTTCCAAAACGGAATGCGACATCACTGTTGCAGAGTTGCTCGCCGCGTATTGCAAATTCGCCCGATCGTACTACGTGAAGAACGGGGAACCGACGGGCACCATCCCCGGAATCAAGGTCGCCCTCAGAATCCTCCGTCAGTCGTACGGGCACACCCGTGCGATCGACTTCGGTCCGCTCGCCCTGAAATCCCTTCAGGGCAAGATGTTCGAATCGGAACACAGCCGCCGCTACATCAACGACAATGTCGATCGAATTCGACGGGCATTCAAATGGGCGGTTGCAGAGGAATTGATTCCGGCATCCGTTTACCAAAGTCTGACAACCGTTCCCGGCTTGAGAAAAGGCCGGACTGCGGCCAGAGAACCGGAGCCGATCGAACCCGTCGACGATGCCACTGTCGAGGCCACGTTGCCTCACCTACCTGATGTCGTGGCCGACATGGTCCGCTTCCAGCGACTCACCGGCTGTCGTCCAGCGGAGGTCCGCTTGCTTCGACCATGCGATGTCGACACCAGTGACGAGGTCTGGTGCTACCGGCCGTCATCGCACAAGACAGAACATCATGGCCGGGACCGGATCATCTTCATTGGTCCGCAGGCACAAGCTGTATTGCGGCCGTACCTGTTGCGAGACCAATCATCCTGTTGCTTCTCGCCCGCTGACAGCGAACGCAAGCGACGAACCCAACAACACGCCGAACGGATCACACCCGCCTCATGCGGCAATCGCCCCGGTACGAATCGAAAACGAAAACCGAACCGAACCGCCGGTGTGATGTACACGAAAGACAGCTACCGTCAGGCAATTCAGCGTGCGTGTGAGAAAGCCGGTGTCGAATGCTGGGCACCGAATCGGTTGAGGCATTCTGCGGCGACCAAAATTCGGAAAATGTTTGGTGTTGAAGCCGCACAGGTCGTGTTGGGTCACTCACGGGCGGATGTGACGCAGGTCTACGCCGAGCGTGACCTCGCGAAGGCAGAGGACATCATGCGGGAGGTTGGATAATCGACGGCACGTACCAAGGTAGGTTAAACACTCCAATCTCACACAATTACAGTCGGCCATCCCGATTCAATGGCGAGGAGCGACGAAAGGATGAACGATGAGGACAGTCGAGTGACCCTCGGACCGGACCGGACCATAGAGACTGTGGAGAGCTTGTTGGCCGCGACCGATGCGGGCGAGTCGCATGGTCAGCATAGAATCCCATCGGTCGGGAACTGGAACGCTTTTCTCTGGTTGCGAAGACATGCCAAGCATCAAGGGAGGCAAGACGTCGAACGTGATTCGTTGATGCAACTCGTAAAGATCGTCAACGTTTTTCACGGTTTGAGTTTGGCACGTGTCCTGAGGCTGAGCCTGTTCGATTTTCGCAAGAAGCTTGAGGAGGCGGGTGTCGTCAGTTCAGACCACAAAAGCGAGCAGAAGTCACCGGGGAAGACTTGTCGCTTGTCGGTCCAACTCGATCCACCTGTCGTAACGTTGGACGGCAAGCCCTACTCAATCCTCGAAAACGCGGCATTCTATCTTCAGGTTTTGATTGAAGCGAGCGGTCATCCTCGAAGTGGCAAGAATGTGACCAAATGGTACGGGTTATTCCCTGCCGACAAAGTCACCCGCTACCGAACATCACTTCCAGAACCCATTCTTAAACTCGTGAATTCCCAACCCGGCATGGGGTCGTGGCTTGTCGAAGAAGCTTGGATTAACTGATCCCATTTTTGGCGTTTGATAAGCCATCGCATTCGTGCGAATCATTGCGTGTTCCATTTCACTTCGCTGTGAGAACAAGCAATGATCGACATCTCGTCCGAATCTCTCATCACGCTGTCGGAGGCCGCCAAGTCTCTGCCCGGCCGGCCGCATATCAGCACGCTGCACCGTTGGCGTCTTCGCGGAGTGCGTGGCCAAAAACTCGACACAGTGCTCGTGGGTGGCCGGCGGTTCACAAGCCACGAAGCCCTCGACAAATTCATCGCACGCACTACGGCCGCCGCCAGCGGTGAGCAACCACCGATCCGGTCGCCACGCCAACGCGAACGTGCGATCGACCGTGCCGAACGTGATTTGGCACGGGACGGGATTTGAGGGATGGCTGGGCATCTCCGACTGCGACCAAACCCCCTCTTGCGACGGTTGAGGCGTGGAGTGGCAAGTCAGTACATCAGCCACGCACCAGTGAAATTGTGTCAGGGTGATAAGGTCGTTCTCACCTGTCGAGTTTCCGGATATATTCAAGACCGTAACGGAAACCTCGCAGACCAGGAATCCAACCTCCGCCAACGTGCTGCGGAGCTGGGAGCAGTTGTTGCGGACGTCCAACGGCACGTCGGATCGGGCTTCGATCCATTCTGGCTCGCTCGTGCGGTGGCCAAGGCCGAACAATACGGTGCCAGATACGAATGGCACTTGAAGTGTCGTAAGTGATTGGGTCTTCGATTGATAGAGACAGAGAAGGCCTCTCAGGCCAGAAGGACGATTGTCACAACAGTCCAACTGGCAAGGAGGCCAAACATGGGAAAATCGTTTCGTGCTGCGG